>NZ_JBSFFN010000043.1:17756-52806 GCF_053596135.1 Streptomyces sp. NPDC001770
ACGCCACACGACCGGGACGACCACCAGGCAGCGCCACGCCCACACGACCGGAACAACCACCAGGCAGCGCCACGCCCACACGACCGGAACAACCACCAGGCAGCGCCACGCCCACACGACCGGAACAACCACCAAGTAGCGCCACGCCCACACGACCGGAACAACCACCAGGTACGTCCACACCCACACGACCGGTAGAACGACCAGGCAGCGCCACACCCGGGCGACGCCACGTCCCAGCGGCCGCAGCACCGCCCGGTCCAAGGCGCGCACCGTGACGACGAGCAGGTCCCAGGCGACGCGCACCGGCAGCACGACGAGCACCGCGATGATCCGGACCGGGATGCGGACGAGCTCGACGACGCAGCCGTCACCGGGTTCGTACCCCACGGGGTCCTGGTGCCGGCCGTACCCGGGCCGCTGCCCCGGCACCCCGGGGGCCGGTATGCCGTCGGGGTCCTTCTCGCTCTCCATGGGGTTCATCATGCGGAAGGCCCGCCCCGGGGAGATCCCGGGGCGGGCCTTTGTCACACGCTTGGTACGCCGAGCGGCGCGAGAGTCACTTCACCACGGTGAGCGGCAGCAGCTTCTTGCCGGTGGGGCCGATCTGGATGTCCAGGTCGAGCTGGGGGCAGACGCCGCAGTCGAAGCAGGGAGTCCAGCGGCAGTCCTCGACCTCGGTCTCGTCGAGCGAGTCCTGCCAGTCCTCCCAGAGCCAGTCCTTGTCCAGGCCGGAGTCGAGGTGGTCCCAGGGCAGGACCTCCTCGTAGGTGCGCTCGCGGGTGGTGTACCAGTCGACGTCCAGGCCGAAGCCGGGAAGCGTCTTGTCGGCGCAGGCCATCCAGCGGTCGTAGCTGAAGTGCTCGCGCCAGCCGTCGAACCGGCCGCCGTCCTCGTACACCGCGCGGATGACCGAGCCGACGCGGCGGTCACCGCGCGAGAGCAGGCCCTCGACGATGCCGGGCTTGCCGTCGTGGTAGCGGAAGCCGATGGACCGGCCGTACTTCTTGTCGCCGCGGATCTTGTCACGCAGCTTGGCGAGCCGCGCGTCGGTCTCCTCGGCGCTCAGCTGCGGCGCCCACTGGAAGGGGGTGTGCGGCTTGGGGACGAAGCCGCCGATGGAGACGGTGCAGCGGATGTCGTTCTGGCCGGACACCTCGCGGCCCTTGGCGATCACGTTGACCGCCATGTCGCCGATCTGGAGGACGTCCTCGTCGGTCTCGGTGGGCAGGCCGCACATGAAGTACAGCTTCACCTGGCGCCAGCCGTTGCCGTACGCGGTGGCGACGGTGCGGATCAGGTCCTCCTCCGAGACCATCTTGTTGATGACCTTGCGCATGCGCTCGGAGCCGCCCTCGGGGGCGAAGGTGAGACCGGACCGGCGGCCGTTGCGGGTCAGCTCGTTGGCGAGGTCCACGTTGAACGCGTCGACGCGGGTGGACGGCAGCGAGAGGCCGATCTTGTCCTCGGTGTACCGGTCGGCGAGGCCCTTGGCGATCTCGCCGATCTCGGTGTGGTCGGCGGAGGAGAGCGAGAGCAGGCCGACCTCCTCGAAGCCGGTGGCCTTCAGACCGCGGTCGACCATCTCGCCGATGCCGGTGATGCTTCGCTCCCGCACGGGGCGCGTGATCATGCCGGCCTGGCAGAAACGGCAGCCGCGGGTGCAGCCGCGGAAGATCTCGACGGACATCCGCTCGTGGACGGTCTCGGCGAGCGGGACCAGCGGCTGCTTCGGGTAGGGCCACTCGTCGAGGTCCATGACCGTGTGCTTGGACACACGCCACGGCACGCCCGACTTGTTGGGCACGACACGGGCGATGCGGCCGTCGGGGAGGTACTCGACGTCGTAGAAGCGCGGGACGTAGACGCCGCCGGTACGGGCGAGGCGGAAGAGCACCTCGTCGCGGCCGCCGGGCCGGCCTTCGGCCTTCCAGGCGCGGATGATCTCGGTGATCTCCAGGACGGCCTGCTCGCCGTCGCCGATGACCGCGCAGTCGATGAAGTCGGCGATGGGCTCGGGGTTGAAAGCGGCGTGGCCGCCCGCGAGCACGATCGGGTCGTCCATCGTGCGGTCCTTGGACTCCAGCGGGATGCCCGCCAGGTCGAGGGCGGTGAGCATGTTGGTGTAGCCGAGCTCGGTGGAGAAGCTCAGCCCGAAGACGTCGAACGCGCCGACGGGCCGGTGGCTGTCCACGGTGAACTGGGGCACCTTGTGCTCGCGCATCAGCTCTTCGAGGTCCGGCCACACGCTGTACGTGCGCTCGGCGAGGACCCCTTCGCGCTCGTTGAGCACCTCGTAGAGGATCATGACGCCCTGGTTGGGCAGACCGACCTCGTACGCGTCGGGGTACATGAGCGCCCAGCGGACGTCGCATTCGTCCCACGGCTTGACGGTGGAGTTCAGCTCACCGCCGACGTACTGGATGGGCTTCTGCACATGCGGGAGCAGAGCTTCGAGCTGTGGGAAGACCGACTCGGCAGACATCTCGCGAACCTTCGTGAGCTGGCAGGGGTGACCATCCAGCGTACCCCGCTGCTCAGCTCTTCAGCGCCGCCCGCAGCCGTGCCCCGGACGCGCGGGCCCAGACCCGCGGCAGTTCGTCCTCCAGCCGGGCCGCCGCAGCCTCCTCGCGGCCGTACAGAAGTCCCCAGGTGAAAGCGGACTCGCCGGCTCCGTGGGCGTGCACGGCCATGGCGCGCAGGGCGTCGCGTGCGACCACGCCGTCCTGGTGGTCGCCGAGCAGACTCTGGAGGGCCTCGACCCTCTTGGCGAGCCGCTTCGCGGGCTTGCCGAGGGCGGGGCGCGCGACCTCGGCCGCGTACCGGGTGCGCTTGGCCGCCTTGCGGGCCTCGTGCATCGCGCGGTCGCGGTCGTGGCCCGGCGGCAGGTCCAGGGCGTGGTGGACCCGGGCGGCGAGCCGGTCGTGGTCCTTCAGCACCGCGGGGGCGAGCGTCCCGGCGGCGTCCTCGCCGGCCGCCGGCAGCAGCGGCGGATCGGCGAGCAGCGCGTCCAGGCCGTCGAGCAGCGCGAGGTGGCGCTCGCTGTCGAGCGCCGCGAGGATCCGGCGGCGGGCGCCGGCGCGTTCCGCCGCCCCCCACCGCTCCAGCCTGCCGCGTACGGGCCCCAGCAGCAGGGCGGGTTCCACCCCGTCGACGCGGCCGAACAGTCGTTCCTCCAGGACCTCGTGGTCCCGGCCGGTACCCAACTCGGCGGCCAGCCACTTCAGTTCGGAGCCCAGCTGGTCGGTGACGGCCCGGTCGAGGACCTTCCGGTACGTCTTGAAGGCACTGCGCAGCCGCCGGGTGGCGACCCGCATCCGGTGCACCGCGTCGGGCAGGTCGCGGCGGACCGCCGGGTCGAGGGTGACGATCGTCTCGGTCTGACGGCGTACGTGGGCCAGGACCTGCTCGCCCGCGGTGCCGGGCTCCCCGCCGGGCGGCGCCCGATGCCCGGTCTTCTCCCCCGGTGCCGTCTCGGCGAGCGCGCGGCCCACCTTGGAGGCGGACGCGGAGGGGCGTACGCCCGCACCGGCGAACCACTCCTCCACCGCGTCCAGGAAGGCGGGGTCGGCGTCGTCGGCCAGCTCGACCTCGATCTCGGTCCAGCCGGCGGTGGCTCCGGCGCCGGGCTCGGTGAGCCGCTCGGCGAGGACCGTGTCGACGCTCAGCTCGGCGAGCGGCCGGCCCTCGGCGTCGGCGAGGCGGTGGACGTCGCGCGAGGAGAGCAGCCGGACGACCGGGACGACGGGCCGGCCGCGGACCCGGGAGCGGATCAGTCCGGCGAGTGCGTCGGGCAGGGTGTCGGCGAGCGGCGCGCGGATCTCGTCGCGCACGCCGGGGGCGACGGGGAACTTCACGTGCCAGCCCTCTTCGTCCCCGCCGGTCCTGCGGCGCAGGGTGACGGAGCCCGCGGCCAGCCGGAAGTCCTCGGTGTCGTAGTAGACGGCGTCGAGTTCCACGACCCCGCGGGGCACGGACACGGCCGTTCCGGCCACCCCGGTGAGGTCGGGCAGCCGGGTGCCGGGAGCCGTTTCGTACTTCCGCTCGATCTCGCGCTTGACGTCGGCCATGTTCCGAATCTAACGCCGGGGCCCGCTGGTTTCACGGGCCCGGACAGCACTCCGGCCCGATGGCTGCTGCCACCGGGCCGGAGGACGGACGAGCCTCGCGGGCGCTCAGGCGGACATCGGCCGCTGCACCCGGATCGACTGGAGCAGCCCGATCGCCACCCAGACGGCGAACATCGACGAACCCCCGTACGAGACGAAGGGCAGCGGCAGACCGGCGACCGGCATGATGCCGAGGGTCATCCCGATGTTCTCGAACGCCTGGAAGGCGAACCAGGCGATGATCCCGGCGGCCACGATCGTGCCGTACAGCTCGGTGGTCTCGCGGGCGATGCGGCAGGCACGCCAGAGGACGACGCCGAGGAGGACGATGATCAGCCCGGCACCCACGAAGCCCAGCTCCTCGCCTGCGACCGTGAAGACGAAGTCGGTCTGCTGCTCGGGGACGAACTGGCCGGTGGTCTGGGTGCCGTGGAAGAGCCCGGTGCCGGTGAGGCCGCCGGAACCGATCGCGATGCGCGCCTGGTTGGTGTTGTAGCCGACGCCCGCCGGGTCCAGGGCGGGGTTGGCGAAGGCGGCGAACCGGGCGATCTGGTAGTCGTCCAGGAGCCCGAGCTGCCAGACCGAGACCGCGCCGAGGGCGCCCGCGCCGAGGAGTCCGAAGACCCAGCGGTTGGGGGCGCCGGAGGCGAGCAGCACGCCGAGGACGATGAAGGCCATCACCATCACCGAGCCCAGGTCGGGCATGAGCATGACGATGCCCATCGGGATCGCGGCGACCCCGAGGGCCTTGGCGACGGTCCGGTGGTCGGGGTGGAGCTGGTCACCGGCGTCGACGCGGGCGGCGAGCAGCATCGCCATGCCGAGGATGATGGTGATCTTGGTGAACTCGGAGGGCTGGAGCGAGAATCCGCCGCCGATGATGATCCAGGCGTGCGCGCCGTTGACGGTGGCACCGAGCGGGCTGAGGACCGCCAGCACCAGGACGACGGAGAGCGCGTAGAGGATCGGTACGGCGCCGCGCAGGGTGCGGTGGCCGAGCCAGATCGTGCCGATCATCAGGCCGAAGCCGATGCCGGTGTTGAGGGCGTGGCGGAAGAGGAAGTAGTACGGGTCGCCGTGGGTGAGGCCGTCGCGTCCCCGGGTCGCCGAGTAGACGAGCATCGACCCGATGAAGGAGAGCGCGAGCGCCGAGCCGAGCAGCGGCCAGTCGAGCCGCCGCACGACCGAGTCGCGTGCGGTGAGCCAGGCCCAGGAGGACCGCTCGGGGCCGTACCCGGAGACGGAGAAGCCACCGGCCATCAGTCCCGCCTCCCGAGTGTCGCGGCGAGCGCCTGCTGCCCCTCGCCGAGGGGCTTGTTGGCGTCGGGGTCGTACGGCTTGACCTTCGGAGCGTTGATCGTGCCGTCGGGCTGGATCTTCGGCAGGGTCTTCTGCGGCGTGGGCAGCAGCGCCTTCTTGAGGTCCTGCTTGCCTTCGGCGTCGAGGCCGTAGAGGGCGTTGTAGATGTTCCGCACGGCGGGGCCGGAGGCACCGGAGCCGGTACCACCCTGGGAGATCGTCATGACGATCGAGTAGTCCTTGGTGTACGTGGCGAACCACGAGGTCGTCTGCTTGCCGTAGACCTCGGCGGTACCCGTCTTGGCGTGCATCGGGATCTTGTCCTGGGGCCAGCCGCCGAACCGCCAGGCGGCGCTGCCCCGGGTCGCGACACCCGCGAGGGCTTCGTCTATTTTGTCGCGTGTGTCTCCGGTGAACGGAAGCTTGCCGTGCGAGACGGGCTTGATCTCCTGGACCGTCTGTCCGTCGCCGCTGACGACGGCCTTGCCCACCGTGGGGTCGTAGAGGGTGCCGCCGTTGGAGATCGCGGCGTAGATGGTGGCCATCTGGATCGGGGTGACGAGCGTGTCGCCCTGCCCGATCGAATAGTTGACGGAGTCACCGGCGCGCATCTTGTCGCCTTCGCGGCAGTTCTCGTACTCGATCTGCTGGGCGTACGTGCCGTCCTTCTTGCCGTCCTTGCACCAGTAGGCCTTGTTGGCCTTGAAGAAGTTCTCCTTCCACTGGCGGTCGGGGACGCGGCCGGTGACCTCGTTGGGGAGGTCGATGCCGGTCTCCTTGCCGAGGCCGAACTGGTGGGCGGTCTTGTAGAACCAGTCGCCGGGGTTCTTCTTCGGCGAGGTGCCGCCGTCCTTCAGCCACTCCTTGTGCGCGATGCCGTAGTAGACGGTGTCGCAGGAGACCTCCAGGGCGCGGCCGATGGTGATGGAGCCGTAGCCCTGGGACTCGAAGTTCTTGAAGGTCTGGCCGCCGATGGAGTACGAGCTGGGGCACGGGTAGTTGCCGTCGAACGGGTACCCGGCGTTGACCGCCGCCGTTGAGGAGACGACCTTGAAGATGGAGCCGGGGGCCGCCTGGCCCTGGATCGCGCGGTTCAGCAGCGGGTAGTTGGACTTCTTGGTGGTGAGCTTCGTGTAGTCCTTGGCGGAGATCCCGCCGACCCAGGCGTTGGGGTCGTAGTCCGGCAGCGAGGCCATCGCGACGACCCGGCCGGTCTTGGCCTCCATCACGACGACGGCCCCCGAGTCGGCCTTGTAGTTCTCGTTGGTGTTCTTGTCGAACTCCTTGCGGGCCGTCTTCATCGCCTTGTCGAGCTCGTACTCGGCGACGGACTGCACCCGTGCGTCTATCGACGTGACGATGCTCGAACCGGGCTCGGCCGGGTCGTTGTCGGCCTGCCCGATGACCCGGCCGAGGTTGTCGACCTCGTAGCGGGTGACGCCGGCCTTGCCGCGCAGCTCCTTGTCGTACGTGCGCTCCAGGCCGGAGCGGCCGACCTGGTCGGAGCGGAGGTACGGCGACTCGGTGTCCTGGGCCTTGGTGATCTCCTCGTCGGTGACCGGGGAGAGGTAGCCGAGGACCTGGGCGGTGTTGGCGCCGCCGGGGGCCGCGTACCGGCGTACGGCGGTGGGTTCGGCGGTGATGCCGGGGAAGTCCTCGGCGCGCTCGCGGATCTGGAGGGCCTGCTGGGTGGTGGCCTCGTCGGTGACCGGGATCGGCTGGTAGGGCGAACCGTTCCAGCAGGGCTGGGGGGTCTTCGCGTCGCAGAGCCGGACCTTGTCCTTGACGTCCTGGGGCTTCATGTCGAGGACGTCGGCGAGGCGGGTGAGGACGGCGTCGCCGTCGTCCTTCATCTTCAGCAGCTCGGTGCGGCTGGCGGAGACGACGAGGCGGGTCTCGTTGTCGGCGAGCGGTACGCCGCGCGCGTCGAGGATGTCTCCCCGGACGGCGGGCTGCACGACCTGCTGGACGTGGTTGTTCTTGGCCTCGTCGGTGTACTCCTGGCCGTTGCGGATCTGGAGGTACCAGAGCCGGCCGCCGAGCGTCAGGAGGAGGGAGAAGACGAGGATCTGGATGACGACGAGGCGGATCTGGACGCGCTGGGTCCGGCCGGTCTCGGGGATGTTGCTCACGGTGCGCCCCCGTCAGTGGTGCTCGGGTGCTGGTCCGGCCTCACAGTCGCTTGACCCCCTTGATCCTTCCCGCGCGCGCGGCGCGATTGCGGGCGGCCCTGACGCGGAGTCCGCCGCGCTGGTTGCCGATCGTCAGGCCGGTGCCCGAGGAGAGCCAGCCGGCGGAGACGTCGCCGCCGGCCGACTCGGAGACCGGGTCGTTCTCGGTGCGTCTGGCGAGCCCCATGATCAGCGGTACGACGAACGGCGCGAGCAGCAGGTCGTAGACGGTGGCCGTGAACACCAGGCTGGTGAGGCCGACGTGCCGGGCCGCGGTGTCGCCGACGAGGGCGCCCACCAGCGCGTACAGCAGGGTGGTGCCGACGGCGGCCACGACGACGAACGCCATGGGGCCGAAGGCCGATTTGAGCTGCCCGTTCTCCGGCCGGAACAGCCCCGCGAGGTAGCCGATGACGCAGAGCACCAGGGCGTAGCGCCCGGCGGCGTGGTCGGCGGGCGGGGCCAGGTCGGCGAGGATGCCCGCGCCGAACCCGATCAGCGCGCCGCTGACGTGCCCGTACACGAAGGCGAGTCCGAGGACGGTGAGCAGCAGGAGGTCGGGGACGGCTCCGGGGAGCTGGAGCCGTGCGAGCACGGATACCTGGACCACGAGGGCGACCACGACGAGGGCGACGGAGAGGAGCGTCCGGTTCAAGCGCATGGGGTTCAGCCCTACTCCTGGTCGTCTGCCTGGCCGTCGGGGTCGGCGGCGGCGTCGGTGTCTGCGTTGGCGTCGGTGTTCGCGTCGGGGAGCGTGGCGACGTCGGTGGCGCCGGCCGCCGCCTCGCCCGAGGCGGTCGCGCCGGGCGTCTGGTGGATGTTGCCGACGACGTTGCCGCTGCCGTCGACGAGGTCGCCGTTGGGCTGGACGGTCACGGTGACGGTCGGGGTGGGCTTCGGCTTGGCCGGCTTGGCGGCCTTCTTCGGCAGGACCGCGTCGCGCGGGTCGGTGCGGGGGGCCTGCACGACGATGCCGACGATGTCGAGCTTGGTGAAGCCGACGTACGGCTTGACGTAGACGGTCCGGGTGAGGTCGCCGCCGGACGGGTCGACGCGGACGACCTCGCCGACCGGGACTCCGGGCACGAACGGCTTGCCCTTGCTGGAGCCGAAGGTGACGAGCCGGTCGCCCTTCGCCACCTTGGCCTTGCCGTTGAGGAACTGCACCGAGAGCGGGCTGGTGCCCTGGCCGGTGGCGAAGCCGAGCTCGTCGGTCTTCTCCATCCGGGTGCCCACGGTGAAGTCCGGGTCGTTGGCGAGGAGGACGGTCGCGGTGTTCGGGCCGACGGTGGTGACCCGGCCGACGAGCCCTTCGCCGTTGAGCACGGTCATGTCGCGGGCGATGCCGTCCTTGGAGCCGGCGTCGATGGTGATCGTCCAGGAGAAGCCCTGGGCCGCTCCTATGGCGATGACCTGGGCGCCCTTGATGCCGTACTGGCCGGCGTCGGCGTTCTTGAGGATCGCGTCGAGCTGGCGGACCCGGCTGTTGGTGCGGGCGTCGCTGCCGAGCTCCGTCTTGAGCTGCGCGTTCTCCTTCTCCAGGGCCGCGATCCTGTCGTGCCGGTCCCCGGAGTCCCGGACGGCTCCGATGGCGTTGCCCACCGGGTCCACCGCCGCCGCCACGCCGTTCTCGACAGGTCCGAAGACCGTCGCGGCGGCCTGCCGGGCGCCGTCCACCGGCGAGTCCTCGCCGCCGCGGATGTCCACCGTGATCAGTGCGAACGCGATGACGATCAGCAGCACCAGGAGCAGCCGGCTCTCTCGTGTGTCCCTCACGTGCGGCGGCCGTGCCTTCCTCGTAGGAATGTTCGTGCCTGTATATCAACGATCTGCCGTACGGGGCGGCAGCGCCCGCACGGCAGACCGAAGGTGTGTCAGGGGCCTGTCGGCCGCACCGCTCAGCGGCGGGGCTGGGCGTCCAGGACCTGCTGGAGCGCCTCGAACTCCTCGACGCACTTGCCGGATCCGAGCGCCACCGAGTCCAGCGGGTCCTCGGCGATGTGGATCGGCATGCCCGTCTCGCGGCGCAGCCGCTCGTCCAGCCCGCGCAGCAGCGCGCCGCCGCCGGTGAGGACGATGCCGCGGTCCATCACGTCGCCGGAGAGTTCGGGCGGGCACTTGTCGAGCGTCGTCTTCACGGCGTCGACGATCGCGTTGACCGGCTCCTCGATGGCCTTGCGGACCTCGGCGGCCGAGATGACGACCGTCTTGGGCAGTCCGGAGACGAGGTCCCGGCCGCGGATCTCGGTGTGCTCGTCCTTGTCCATGTCGTACGCGGAACCGATCGTGATCTTGATCTGTTCGGCGGTGCGCTCACCGAGGAGGAGGGAGTACTCCTTCTTGATGTGCTGGATGATCGCGTTGTCCAGCTCGTCCCCGGCGACCCGGATCGACTGGGCAGTGACGATTCCGCCGAGGGAGATCACCGCGACCTCGGTGGTGCCGCCGCCGATGTCGACAACCATGTTGCCGGTGGCCTCGTGGACGGGGAGGCCTGAGCCGATGGCCGCCGCCATGGGCTCCTCGATGATGTGCACCTGGCGGGCACCGGCCTGCGTCGACGCCTCGATGACGGCGCGGCGCTCGACCCCGGTGATGCCGGAGGGCACGCAGACGACGACGCGCGGGCGGGCCAGGTAGCGGCGCTTGTGGATCTTGAGAATGAAGTAGCGGAGCATCCGCTCGGTGATCTCGAAGTCGGCGATGACGCCGTCCTTCAGCGGCCGTACGGCAACGATGTTGCCCGGCGTACGGCCGATCATCTTCTTGGCCTCGGAGCCGACCGCGAGAATGCCGCCGGTGTTGGTGTTGATGGCCACGACGGACGGCTCGTTCAGGACGATGCCGCGCCCCCTGACGTACACCAGCGTGTTGGCAGTCCCGAGGTCGATAGCCATGTCACGACCGATGAACGACATTGAGTTCCCCTTGTTCCCCATGAGGATGCGGCGGTGCCTTCCCGAGAAAGCATGATGGCTGGTTCTGCTCGGCGAATCCGGCGCGCTGCGGGTGTGGAAGCTTCCATCGTAGTGCCGGGCGCACGTACGCAGCGCGAGGGGCATTCGCCTTACCGGGTGGAACGACTACCCGTCCCACCCATGGTGACGTTACGTCGGTGGGATGCGTTCCCGCGATCGGTACACGTATACCGAAGGGCGACCGAATTACTTCGGTCGCCCGGGGTCACCAGCGCTGTTTGGCCGATCGACCGTCAGGACAGACCCGGAAAGAAAAGCTTCAGTTCCCGCTCCGCGGACTCCTCGGAGTCCGAGGCGTGGATGAGGTTCTCCCGGGTGATCGTCCCGAAGTCGCCGCGGACGGAACCGGGCGCGGCGGCGATCGGGTCGGTCGGGCCCGCCAGGGCGCGGACGCCCTCGATGACCCGCTCGCCCTCGGCGACCAGGGCGACGACCGGGCCGGAGGCCATGAACTCCACGAGCGGCTCGTAGAACGGACGGCCCTTGTGCTCGCCGTAGTGGGCTTCCAGCGTATCCCCGTCGAGCGTACGCATCTCCAGGGCGGTGATCCGCCAGCCGGCCTTGCGCTCGATGCGGCCGACGATCTCACCGATCAGCCCGCGCCGGACCGCGTCCGGCTTGAGGAGAACGAGGGTGCGCTGGGTCATGTCGTGCGGCTCCTTGAGGGTGGCGGGGTGCGGGAGAGCGAGATTACAGGGGCAGGCCCGGGGCCCGACGGGTGGGGGGTTACGCTGCGTCAAGCTCAGGGGGAAGCGCAGGGTCAGCCGGCGGCCGCTTCGGCCTCCATGGCCGCCCAGCGGGCCTTCGCCTCGTCGATCTTCCGGCCGTAGTGCACCGACGCCCACCACAGAGCGGCGAAGGCGACGCCGAGGATGTACATCACCGGGACGAAGAAGCCGCTCACCACCAGGGCGATCTGGAGCGCCCAGCCCAGTGCGACACCGCCGGGGCGGCCGAGCATGCCGCAGAGCAGCACGGAGAGCAGCATGCCGATGCCGCACACGGTCCAGACGGTCGCCGTGGTCAGGTCGTCGGACTTCATCGCGACGAGCCCGGCGAAGCCGATCACGAAGAACTCGCCGATCAGCGTCGACGCGCAGAGGGTACGCACAGGGGTCAGCCCCTTCCCAGGAGCAGCCGGGCCTCGCCGACCGTGATCACGGAACCGGTCACCAGCACGCCGGCGCCCGCGTATTCGTCTTCTTCCTCGGCGAGGGTGATCGCCGCCTCGAGCGCGTCGTCGAGCCGGGGCTCCACCTGGACGCGGTCGTCGCCGAAGACCTCGACCGCGACGGCGGCGAGGGCGTCGGCGTCCATCGCCCGGGCGCTGGAGTTCTGGGTGACGACGATCTCGGCGAAGATCGGCTCGAAGGCTTCGAGGAGCCCGCGCACGTCCTTGTCGTCGCTGGCTCCGACGACCCCGATGAGCCGGGAGAAGCTGAAGGCCTCGGAGAGCCCCTCGGCGGTGGCCGCGGCGCCGGCCGGGTTGTGGGCGGCGTCCAGGACGACGGTGGGGCTGGAGCGGACGACCTCCAGGCGGCCCGGCGAGCGGACCGAGGCGAAGGCGGTGCGGATCGCGTCGATGTCGAGCGAGCGGGTCTGTTCGCCGCCGATGCCGAAGAACGCCTCGACCGCGGCGAGCGCCACCGCCGCGTTGTGCGCCTGGTGGGCGCCGTACAGCGGGAGGAAGATGTCGGTGTACTCGGAGGCCGGGCCGCCGAGTCCGCGCAGCGTCAGCAGCTGGCCGCCGACCGCGACCTCGCGGGAGACGACGCCGAACTCCATGCCCTCGCGGGCCACCGTCGCGTCGGCCTCGACGGCCTTCTTCAGCATCACCTGCGCGGCGTCCACCGGCTGCTGGGCCAGCACGACCGTCGCGCCCTGCTTGATGATCCCGGACTTCTCCCCGGCGATCTCGGCGGGGGTGTTGCCGAGCCGGTCGGTGTGGTCGAGCGAGATGGGCGTGACGACGGCGACGTCTCCGTCGATCACGTTGGTGGCGTCCCAGGTGCCGCCCATGCCGACCTCGACCACGGCGACGTCGACCGGCGCGTCGGCGAAGGCCGCGTACGCCATGCCCGTCAGCACCTCGAAGAAGGAGAGGCGGTACGGCTGCTGGGCGTCGACCATCTCGACGTACGGCTTGATGTCCTGGTACGTCTCCACGAACCGCTCGGGGGCGATCGGGGTGCCGTCCAGGCTGATCCGTTCGGTGATCGACTGGACGTGCGGCGAGGTGTAGCGGCCGGTGCGCAGGTCGAAGGCGTTGAACAGGGCCTCGATCATGCGGGCCGTGCTGGTCTTGCCGTTCGTCCCGGTGATGTGGATCGACGGGTAGGCGCGCTGCGGCTCGCCGAGCACGTCCATCAGGGCGGCGATCCGGGTGACGGAGGGTTCGAGCTTGGTCTCACCCCAGCGCCCGGCCAGCTCCTGCTCCACCGCGCGCAGCGCCTCGGCGGTCTCGGGGTCCTCGGGCGTGGCCGGGGGCGCGTCCGACACGGGCGGCCCGGACTGGGTGCGCAGGGTGCGGCTCCCGGCCTCGATCACCGCCAGGTCGGGGTCGCGCTGGGTTGCTTCGTCCACGATCTCCGAGAAGGTGTCGTCGGACTCTGACGCGTCGTGCCGGTCTGAAGGGCGGGGCTCACTCACGGGCCCCAGTCTACGGACCGCCGCGGACATCGCGCGCAGCGCCCGCACCGGGGGCCGGACCGCCGGTGCACGCGGGGTACGGCGAGGCCCCCGCGCCCCGGTCGTGGGGTGCGGGGGCCTCGCCCGGGGCATCAGCCCTGCGGCAGGTTAGCCAGCTGGGCGGTGATCCGCTCGATGTCGGCGTTCGCCTTGGCGAGCCGGGCGTGGATCTTCTCGACCACGTTGTCCGGTGCCTTGGCGAGGAAGGCCTCGTTGCCGAGCTTGGCATTGGCCTGGGCCTTCTCCTTCTCGGCGGCGCCCAGATCCTTCGTGAGGCGCTTGCGCTCGGCCTCGACGTCGATGGTTCCGGAGAGGTCGAGGGCGACCTGCGCACCGGCCACCGGCAGGGTCGCGGTGGCGTGGAAGCCCTCCTCCGCCGGCTGGAGGCGGAGCAGCTGGCGGATGGCCGCCTCGTGCGGGGCCAGCGCCGTGCCGTCGAGGGTCAGCCGGGCCGGGACCTTCTGGCCGGCCTTGAGGCCCTGGTCGCCCTTGAAGCGGCGGACCTCGGTGACGACCTGCTGGACCAGCTGGATCTCGGCCTCGGCCGCCTCGTCGCGGAAGCCGGAGTCCTTCGGCCAGTCGGCGACGACGACGGACTCGCCACCGGTGAGGGTGGTCCAGAGCGTCTCGGTGACGAACGGCACGATCGGGTGGAGCAGCCGCAGCGTGACGTCGAGGACCTCGCCGAGGACCCGGCCGGAGACCTTGGCCTGCTCGCCGCCCGCGAAGAACGTGGTCTTCGACAGTTCGACGTACCAGTCGAAGACCTCGTCCCACGCGAAGTGGTAGAGGGCGTCGGAGACCTTGGCGAACTCGTACTCCTCGTAGAACCGGTCGACTTCGGCGACGGTCTTGTCGAGGCGGGACAGGATCCAGCGGTCGGTGGCCGTCATCGCGGCGGCGTCCGGCAGCGGGCCGTCGACCGTCGCGCCGTTCATCAGGGCGAAGCGGGTGGCGTTCCAGATCTTGTTGGCGAAGTTGCGGGACGCCTTGACCCAGTCCTCGCCGATCGGCACGTCGGCGCCGGGGTTGGCGCCGTTGGCCAGCGTGAAGCGGACGGCGTCGGAGCCGTAGGCGTCCATCCAGGTCAGCGGGTCGACCGCGTTCGGGTTCGACTTCGACATCTTCTTGCCGAACTCGTCGCGGACCAGGCCGGTGAGGGCGACGGTCTTGAACGGGATCTCGCCGTCCATGGCGTAGAGGCCGAACATCATCATCCGGACGACCCAGAAGAAGATGATGTCGTGGCCGGTGAGCAGGACGTCGGTCGGGTAGAACTTCTCGAGGTCCGGGGTCTTCTCCGGCCAGCCGAGCGTGGAGAACGGCCACAGGCCGGAGGAGAACCAGGTGTCGAGGACGTCCTCGTCCTGCGTCCAGCCCTCGCCGGTGGGCGCCTCGTCGTCGGGGCCGAGGCAGACGACCTGGCCCTCGGGGCCGTACCAGACGGGGATGCGGTGGCCCCACCAGAGCTGGCGCGAGATGCACCAGTCGTTGAGGTTGTCGACCCAGTCGAAGTACCGCTTCTCCATCTCCTTGGGGTGCAGCGCGACCCGGTCGTCACGGACCGCGTCGCCGGCGGCCTTGGCGAGCGTCTCGACCCTGACCCACCACTGGAGGGAGAGCCGCGGCTCGATGGTCGTCCTGCACCGGGAGCAGTGGCCCACGGAGTGGACGTACGGGCGCTTCTCCGCGACGACGCGGCCCTGCTCGCGCAGGGCCGCCACGATGGCGGAGCGCGCCTCGAAGCGGTCGAGGCCCTGGAAGGGGCCGGGCACGGTGATGACGCCGCGCTCGTCCATGACCGTGAGCGACTCCAGGCCGTGGCGCTGGCCGATCGCGAAGTCGTTCGGGTCGTGCGCCGGGGTCACCTTGACCGCGCCGGTGCCGAACTCGGGGTCGACGTGCGTGTCCGCGACGACCGGGATGGTGCGGTCGGTGAGCGGGAGCCTGATGCGCTTGCCGATGAGGTGGGCGTACCGCTCGTCGTCGGGGTGGACGGCGACGGCGGTGTCACCGAGCATCGTCTCGACCCGGGTGGTGGCCACGACCAGGGTCTCGTCGCCCTCGCCGTACTTCAGGGAGACGAGCTCGCCGTCGTCGTCCTGATAGTCGACCTCGATGTCCGAGATGGCCGTCAGGCAGCGCGGGCACCAGTTGATGATGCGCTCGGCGCGGTAGATCAGCTCGTCGTCGTAGAGCCGCTTGAAGATCGTCTGGACGGCGCGGGAGAGGCCCTCGTCCATGGTGAACCGCTCGCGCGACCAGTCGAGACCGGCGCCCAGTCGGCGGAGCTGGCCGAGGATGCGGCCGCCGTACTCTTCCTTCCACTGCCAGACGCGCTCGGTGAACGCCTCGCGGCCGATGTCGTGGCGGGACTTGCCCTCTTCGCCGAGCTGCTGCTCGACCTTGTTCTGGGTGGCGATGCCGGCGTGGTCCATGCCGGGCAGCCAGAGGGTCTCGAAGCCCTGCATCCGCTTGCGCCGGGTCAGCGCGTCCATCAGCGTGACCTGGAAGGCGTGGCCGAGGTGGAGGGCGCCGGTGACGTTCGGCGGCGGGATGACGATGGTGTACGGGGGCTTCTCGCTCGTGGCGTCCGCCGTGAAGTAACCGCGCTCCACCCAGCGCTCGTACAACGTCCCCTCTACCTCGGCCGGCGCGTACTGGGTCGGCAGTTCGGGGTTGCTGGCGGGCGTATGTGTTGCGTTCTCGGTCACGGAGACAGTTTAGGGCTGTCACAGTCGTGCCCCGAAACCGGTTTGTTCCGTAACGGTGTGCCTGCGGGTGTCCTACTCCGGAGCCGCTTCCGACAGGATGTTCGGAACGCATAAGCATTCTGGAGGGGACAGCGTCATGAGCAACGACCAGCCGGGACCGTACGGCGGCCCGCCGCCGCAGGGCCAGCCCGGACCCTACGGCCAGCAGCCCGGTCCGTACGGCCAGCAGCCCGGACCGTACGGGCAGCAGCCGCAGGGCGGGCAGCCCGGCTACGGCTACCCCCAGCAGGCCCCCCAGGGTGTCCCGCCGCAGCAGCCCCCGGCCCCGCCCGCGCAGGGCTACGGCTCCCCGCAGGGCCAGCAGCCCGGACCGTACGGTCAGCAGCCCGGAGCGTACGGGCAGCAGCCGCCCACTCCGCCCTACGGCCAGCAGCCGCCCACGCCCCCTTACGGGCAGCAGCCGCCCACCCCGCCCTACAGCGGCCAGCCGGGCTTCCCGGGGCAGCCGGGCGTACCTCCGTTCGAGCAGCCCAGGAAGAAGCGGACCGGCCTGATCGTGACGGCCGTCGTCGTGGTTCTGGCCGTCGTCGCGGGCGGTGCCTACCTGCTGACCTCGGGGTCGAACAGCGACGTCGCGGACTCCACCAAGGGGTACAAGATCACGCCGCCGGCCTCGGTGGACGACTACAAGCAGGACACCACGGACGCGAAGCCCGGCGCCCCGATGACCGGCAAGGACAAGAGCGATGCCGAGGCCATCGGGATCAAGAACCCCAGCCAGGTCAGCACCACGTACGTGAGCGGCGACCTGGAGAAGAACCCGCTCACCACGAAGATGCTCCTCCTGGAAGGCAGCTGGGGCGAGATCGACGACCCCGCGAAGGTCATCGACGCGTCCTTCGCGAGCGCCGCGAAGAAGGCGGAGCTCGGCAGCTCCGACGGGGGGTCGCTGGTCGGCAGCCCCAAGGAGGTCAAGCCGGCCGGTTTCAAGGGCGCCCTGATGAAGTGCCAGGACGCCAAGATGATCAACGACAAGGCCGACGGCACCGCCGCGAACGGCCCCAAGGAAATGACCATGCCGGTCTGCGTCTGGGCCGACTACAGCACCGTGGGCATCGTGATCGGCTTCGACGTCGGCGGCGCCATGACCAACAAGCCGATGAGCCAGGACGAGGCTGCGGCCCTCGCGGCGAAGCTCTACAACACCGGCCGCACCAAGCTCTGATCAGCGCGGAGAGATCCGGTCAGCGCGGAGAGATCCAGTCGGTACGGAGAGATCCGGTCCGCACGACGCCCGAGGGGCCCGCTCGCACATTCGGTGCGGACGGGCCCCTCGGGCGTTGCTGCGGGCGGGAGTTACGCGGACTTCTCGTGCCGGCCGCCGTCGTTCTTGCCGATCGCGCGCGGCTCGCGCGGGACCAGCGTGGGGTTCACGTTGTTGCGGACCACGTCCGGGGTGATGACCACGCGGGCGACGTCCTTGCGGGACGGGACCTCGTACATCACGGACTGGAGGACTTCCTCCATGATGGCGCGCAGGCCGCGGGCGCCGGTCTGCCGCAGGATCGCCTGGTCGGCGATGGCCTCCAGGGCCTCGCGCTCGAAGTCCAGCTCCACACCGTCGAGTTCGAAGAGCCGCTGGTACTGCTTCACCAGGGCGTTGCGCGGCTCGATGAGGATCTGGAGCAGCGCCTCGCGGTCCAGATTGTGGACCGAGGTGAGGACGGGGAGACGGCCGATGAACTCGGGGATCATGCCGAACTTGACCAGGTCCTCCGGCATGACCTCCTGGAACTGGTCACTCGCCTGGATCTCCAGCTTGGACCGGATCGTCGCGCCGAAGCCGATGCCCTTGGCACCGGACCGGGACTCGATGATCTTCTCCAGTCCGGAGAAGGCGCCGCCCACGATGAACAGGACGTTCGTCGTGTCGATCTGGATGAACTCCTGATGCGGGTGCTTGCGGCCGCCCTGCGGCGGAACGGAGGCCGTGGTGCCCTCCAGGATCTTCAGCAGCGCCTGCTGCACACCCTCACCCGAGACGTCGCGCGTGATCGACGGGTTCTCGCTCTTGCGGGCGACCTTGTCGATCTCGTCGATGTAGATGATCCCGGTCTCGGCCTTCTTGACGTCGTAGTCGGCCGCCTGGATCAGCTTGAGCAGGATGTTCTCGACGTCCTCGCCGACATAGCCGGCCTCCGTCAGCGCCGTCGCGTCGGCGATGGCGAACGGGACGTTGAGCATGCGGGCCAGCGTCTGCGCCAGCAGCGTCTTGCCGGAGCCCGTGGGGCCCAGCAGGAGGATGTTCGACTTGGCCAGCTCGATCGCGTCCTCGCGACCGGAGCCACCGCCGTTCTCCCCGGCCTGGACCCGCTTGTAGTGGTTGTACACCGCGACGGAGAGGGCCTTCTTCGCGGGCTCCTGCCCGACGACGTACCCCTCCAGGAACTCGTAGATCTCGCGCGGCTTGGGAAGTTCTTCCCAGCGCACTTCCGAGGTCTCGGCGAGCTCCTCCTCGATGATCTCGTTGCAGAGATCGATGCACTCGTCGCAGATGTACACACCGGGTCCCGCGATGAGCTTCTTCACCTGCTTCTGGCTCTTTCCGCAGAACGAGCACTTGAGCAGGTCGCCGCCATCACCGATGCGTGCCACGAGGTGCTTCCCCTTCGCCTGGGAGACGCCTGGTTCAGCGACTCCTGGTGCCTCTCTTCGACGGTACCTTGCCTGGGCCCCCGTTCGGGCCCCCCTTGGCACGGTTCACACGGCCGGAGACCGGTCGGATGTGCGTGCCAAGGGGAAAAGACCGACGTCAGACCTGGGCTCCGGCCGAGGTCTTACGGGTGGAGACGATCTGGTCCACCAGACCGTACGCCAGAGCCTCCTCGGCGGTAAGGATCTTGTCGCGCTCGATGTCCTCGCTGATCTTCTCCAGCGGGGTCGTCGAGTGCTTGGCCAGCATCTGCTCCAGCTGGGTGCGCATGCGCAGGATCTCGTTGGCGGCGATCTCCAGGTCGGAGAGCTGCTCACGGCCGGTCTGCGAGGACGGCTGGTGGATGAGCACCCGGGCGTGCGGGAGCGCCATGCGCTTGCCGGGGGTGCCGGCGGCCAGCAGGACGGCGGCGGCGGAGGCCGCCTGGCCCATGCAGACCGTCTGGATGTCCGGCTTCACGAACTGCATCGTGTCGTAGATCGCGGTGAGCGCGGTGAACGAGCCGCCGGGGCTGTTGATGTAGATCGAGATGTCGCGGTCCGGGTCCATCGACTCCAGGCACATCAGCTGCGCCATGACGTCGTTGGCCGAGGCGTCGTCGATCTGCACGCCGAGGAAGATGATGCGCTCCTCGAAGAGCTTCGCGTACGGGTCGTACTCGCGCACGCCCTGCGAGGTGCGCTCCACGAAGCGCGGCACGATGTAGCGGTTGTCCACCTGCGGGCCGGTGTAGAGGCCGCTCGCGGAGGCGCCGGGGAAGTTGTTCATGTGGGTGTTCACCATCCTGGTGGCGTTCTGTGGGCTGGTTTCTCGGCGCACGTTCTTGGCGTACGAGAGGTGTGTGCGGAAGCGGGGCCGTCCGGGGTGAGCCGGATCAGGCGCCGGTGCCGCCGCCGCCCGGGATGCCCGACGCGAACGTGATGATCTCGTCGATGAGGCCGTAGTCCTTGGCCTCCTCCGCGGTGTACCAGCGGTCGCGGTCGCCGTCGCGGATGATCGTCTCCACGGTCTGGCCGGAGTGGTGGGCGGTGATCTCCGCCATCCGCGTCTTGGTGCGGAGCAGGTACTCGGCCTGGATCTTGATGTCCGAGGCGGTACCGCCGATGCCGGCCGAACCCTGGTGCATGAGGATGTCGGTGTTGGGGAGCGCGAAGCGCTTGCCCGCGGCGCCGCCGGTGAGCAGGAACTGGCCCATCGAGGCCGCCATGCCCATGCCGATGGTGACGACGTCGTTCGGGATGTACTGCATGGTGTCGTAGACGGCCATACCGGCCGTCACGGAGCCACCGGGGCTGTTGATGTAGAGGTAGATGTCCTTGTCCGGGTCGGCGGCAAGGAGCAGCAGCTGTGCGGTGATCTTGTTGGCGATGTCATCGTCGACCTGCTGACCGAGGAAGATGATGCGCTCGCCGAGCAGTCGGCTGTAGACCTGGTCGCCGAGGCCACCACCGAGGGACGGCTCTCCGGCGGCGTAGGGCATCAGATTCGTCACGTATCCACCTGCTCGTCTCTGACGGCTCCGGCCGTCTCAGCGTCTTCGTACCGGGTGGGCCGGGACTCCCCGACCCTTCCTCTTCATGGACCCTAACGCGCAGGTTGAACAAGACCATCCCGCTTCCACAACTGTTCGCTGGGAGCGCAAGGTACGCAGTGCGCACAAGGGTTCTGAGGGTTCGTCGCGGATGCGCCGGAGCGGCCCGCGGACCCCCTCCCGGGAGCCTACGGGCCCCCGGTGCGGGCCGGGCCTCCGGGGGGTGCGGGACGGCGCCTCCCGGGGGTGTGGGCGCCGCCCGTCGTCGTACCGGCCGCGGCGGGTACGACGACGGGCCCCGGACAGCGTGAAGCGTCCGGGGCCCGTCGTGCGGATCAGGGGGAGGCTCAGGCCTCCGTCTTCTCCTCGGCCGCAGCCTCGTCGGAGTCGGCGGTGGCGGCCTCGGCCGTCTCCTCCTCGTCGTCTTCCAGGTCGACGATCTCACCGTTGGTGTCGGTGACCTTCGCGGCCTCGACGACCAGCGCGAGCGCCTTGCCGCGGGCGACCTCGCCGACGAGCATCGGCACCTGGCCACCCTCGACGACGGCCTGGGCGAACTGGTCGGGGCTCATGCCGGAGGAAGCAGCGCGCCGCATGAGGTGCTCGGTGAGCTCCTCCTGGTTGACGTTCAGCTTCTCCTTGTTGACGATCTCGTCCAGCAGGAACTGGGTCTTGATGCCCTTGACGGCCTGCTCCGAGGTCTCGGCCTCGAACTCCTCGACGGTCTTGCCCTGGATCTCCAGGAACTTCTCCAGGTCGAGGCCCATCTGGCCGAGCTGGTGGTGCTCCAGGTTGTGCTTGCGGGTGTTGATCTCGTCCGCGAGCAGCTTCTCCGGGATCGGGACCTCGGCGAGCTTCAGCAGCTCCTCGAGGACGCGCTCCTGGGCCTGGGTGGCCTGGTCGTACTGCTTGGTGTTCTCCAGGCGCTTGCGGCTGTCGGCGCGCAGCTCCTCCAGCGTGTCGAACTCGCTCGCCATCTGGGCGAACTCGTCGTCCAGCTCGGGCAGTTCGCGGGCGGCGACGGCGGTGACCTTGACGGTGACCTCCGCTTCCTTGCCCTCGGCCGAGCCGCCCTTCAGCTCGGAGGTGAAGGTGGCCTCGCCACCGGCCTCCAGGCCCTTGACGGCCTCGTCGATGCCGTCGAGGAGCTCGCCGGAACCGATGGTGTACGAGACACCGTCGGCCACGCCGTCCTCCAGGACCTCGCCGTCGACCTTGGCCTGCAGGTCGATCGTCACGACGTCGCCCTCGGCGGCGGCGCGCTCGACCGGGTTGGTGGAGGCGAAGCGCTCGCGGAGCTGCTCCACGGCCTTCTCGATGTCCTCGTCGGTGACCTCGAGGGCGTCCACGGTGACCTCGATGCCGGAGTAGTCCGGGATCTCGATCTCGGGGCGCACGTCCACCTCGGCGGTGAAGGAGAGCAGCTCGCCGTCCTTCAGCTCGGTGATGTCGACGTCGGGCTGGCCGAGAACGTTCAGCTCACCCTCGTTGACCGCCTCGGTGTAGAACTTCGGGAGGGCGTCGTTGACGGCCTCCTCCAGAACCGCACCGCGGCCGAACCGCTGGTCGATGACGCGGGCCGGGATCTTGCCCTTGCGGAAGCCCTTCACCGTGACCTGCTGGTTGATCTTCTTGTACGCCGCGTCGAGGCTGTCCTTGAGCTCCTCGAAGGGCACCTCGATGCTGAGCCGAACCCGGGTCGGGTTCAGGGTCTCCACGGCGCTCTTCACGGTTCGGTCTCCTTGGTGGCTGACTTCGGGGGGTCCCGCCCGCCGCCTGTCGGCGGCTTCGCGGATCGGCCCGGCTCATCAGACACACGGGCACGCAATTTGCATAGTAACGGCAAGGGGGAGGACTCCCCCAATGCGATCTTCCTGGTGGTCGGGGTGGCCGGATTCGAACCGACGACCTTCCGCTCCCAAAGCGGACGCGCTACCAAGCTGCGCCACACCCCGTCGGTGCGACACAGAGGGTACATGCAGAAAGGACGCCCATCCGCCGCTTTCCGGCGGCCCTGCGGCAGATGGCCCGTCCCGGCCTACGGCAGGAGGCGGGGCGCGCGGCGCGGGTCCGGCGGCTCGGTCCCCGGTGCGCCCCCGGATACGGGTGTGCGTGCACCGGCTCCGACCCGCTACGATGCTCTTCGTACCCGGGGCCGTTCGCGGCACCGGTGCGGTTGTGCGGGCGTAGCTCAATGGTAGAGCCCTAGTCTTCCAAACTAGCTACGCGGGTTCGATTCCCGTCGCCCGCTCCATGACGAAGGCCCGGTGCCGCGTCCCGTGATCCCACGGACGCCGCACCGGGCCTTCGTCGTATCCGGGTCTCCGTCGCATCCGGACCCCTGCCGTACTCGCGGGGCGGTCCCGGTACGCGCTCGCGCCGCGCCGCCGGCCGTGGGGACGGCGGTCGGCGGCGCGGCGGTCTTCGAGCGCGGGACGAGCGGCGGACCGCTCACGGCTCAGAAGCTGATCTGGTTGATCGTGTCGGCTATGGAGTTCATGAACCTGTTGATCGCGGGCGCCATGCCCGTCGATGCCAGGAAGAACCCGAAGAGGATCGCGACGATCGCCGGCCCGGCCTTGATGGATCCGCCGCGGATCAGCACCACCAGGATGATCGCCAACATCAGCACCACAGACAGTGAAATGGCCACGACTGCTCACACCCTAGGTCGGTCCGCCTTGCCGGCCCGGGGGCGTGCTCCGTCGCGCGCCCTCCGTTCACTCCATCGTGCCATCAACTCCCGTGGAGGCGCCGCCGGGTGACGGAGCGACCTGGCTGATTCTCGCCATTTGTGTGGAGGCGTCGGGGCCCGCGGAGCCGACAGCCCCCGGGCCCCCGAGGGGGCTCCACCCCCGTCCGGGCCGCACAGGAGCGCCGTACGGCGACCCCGGCCCCGCCACGCCCCGCCGGGAGAACCGGTTCCGGCGCCTTCGGAAAGAATTCACTCCCTCCCCACGGGCCACGCGCATTTCGTGGAGCGATGGATCGCGGGAGGGTGCCGGAGATCACGAACCAAGGAGAGTGCGGCAATTCACGCCCCTCAATCTCCGTGCGATTTGCCCGATTTAGTCGGTAATTCAACCGGCATAGCGGACATAACTCAGTAGTTTCGGCGTCGAATTGCCGGGCAGGCGCGAGGCTTCCGACGCGCTTCACGAAAAGCGAAAGACAGGCTTAGGTTTTTCGAATGCTTCCTGCTCCGAGCCGTACACAGAGGACGGCGCTCCCGCCGGAGACCCTGGACCCGGAGCCCGGACAGAGATCCGCGGCGACCGCGACCGAGGCTCCCCCGGCGACCACGCCCGGGACTCCCCCGGCGGCCTCGCCGTCCTCGCGGGGGACCGCCTCGGCGGCCAAGAAGCGCGATCCGTACTTCGACAACGTGAAGTATCTGGCCATCGTGCTCGTCGCCGTGGCGCACGCCTGGGAACCGGTGATGGGCGACAGCCGGGCTGCCCGCACGCTGTACATGATCATCTATACGTTCCACATGCCCGCGTTCATCCTCGTCTCCGGCTACTTCTCCCGGTCGTTCGACGCGAGCCCGGCCCGGATGAAGCGGCTCGTCACCGGGGTCGCGGTCCCTTACGTGGTCTTCGAGACGGCCTATTCGCTGTTCAGGCGGTACGCGGGCGGAGAGCCGCACGCGCCGATCACCCTGCTCGACCCGCTCTTCCTCACCTGGTTCCTGGCCGCCCTGCTGATCTGGCGGCTGACCACCCCGCTCTGGCGGACACTCCGCCACCCGCTCCCGGTCGCCCTCGCCGTGGCCGCGCTCGCCTCGGTCTGCCCCGGCATCGGGGACGATCTGGACCTCCAGCGCGTCCTGCAGTTCCTGCCGTTCTTCGTCCTGGGCGTCATGGCCCGGCCCGAGCACTTCGCGTGGGTGCGCCGGCGCCAGGTGCGGCTGCTCTCGCTGCCGCTGTTCGCCGGGGCGCTCGGGTTCGCGTACGCGGTGGCCCCGCACATGCAGCTCGGCTGGTTCTACCGCAGCGACAGCGCCCAGGAGCTGGGCGCCCCCTGGTGGTCCGGGGTGGTGATGACGCTGCTGATGTTCGGCTGCGCCCTGCTGCTCACCGTCGGCTTCCTGTCCTGGGTACCGTCCCGGACGACCTGGTTCACGGCGCTGGGCGCCGGGACCATCTGCGGATACCTCCTGCACGGCTTCCTGATCAGGGGCGCCGAGTACGCGGGGCTGATCGACGACAACGCGTGGCTCTCCGGCCCCGCGGGGCTGGTCGTCGTCTCCGTCGTCGCGGCCGGGGCCGTGACGCTGCTGTGCACCCCGCCGGTGCGCAGGGTGATGCGGTTCGCGACCGAGCCGGACATGGCCTGGGCGTTCCGCCGCGGCCCCGCCACCCGCTGATCGGGCCGGGCCGTCCCCTCGACGGGTGAAGACCGGTGCCGCCGCCCCTCCGGGCGGGCGGCACCGGTCTTCGTCTTTCACGGGCGGCGGGAGCCGGAGGGCCGCCGGGGCGCAGGACTGCCTGGTCGCTCTCAGTTCGGGCCAGGGTTGGCCGAATTCATTCGGTCCAGAGGCGATTGATCGACATGGAGACCCGGAAGTCGCCGCACCTGGGCATATTTCCCGGCCGGCCGCTCCCGTCCCCCCGCCCCTCCCCCTTCCCCGGCGGTACGGCGGCCCTCCGTCGCCATGTCCGCCCATTCCTCCCGCACCCCCGTCCGGACGGCTTCCGGCCCGGTCGGACGCCAGCCCGCTCGTGGGCGCCACCCGTTCCGGGGTGCGTTCGGTAACGTCCACAGAAGGGATTCCTTGACCTCTTCTTTACCTTCTGTCTCGACTTGTCGATCTACCGAAGGATCAGGCCCATCGGACACGCCGACACGCTCATCGCCATGGGAGGCGCCTTTCTGGCCGCAGCGCTGCTCGCCCGCGCCGGGGCCAGGATCGGGTTGCCGACCATTCCGCTGTTCATCCTGGCCGGGATGCTCCTCGGTCCGCACACGCCGGGCATCGTGCTGGTGGCGGACCCGCACGACCTGGAGATGCTCGCCGCCCTCGGCCTGGTGCTGCTCCTCTTCTATCTGGGTCTGGAGTTCCACCTCGACGATCTGCGGACCGGCGGCCGCAGGATGGCGGTCGCGGGCGGCGTCTATCTGGCCCTGAACGTCGGTGCCGGTCTCGGCTTCGGGTTCGCCCTGGGCTGGGGGGCCTCGGAGGCCCTGGTCCTGGCCGGCGTGCTCGGTATCTCGTCCTCGGCGATCGTCACCAAGGTCCTCGTGGACCTCGGGAGGCTCGGGAACCCGGAGACCCGGCCGATCCTCGGCATCATCGTCGTCGAGGACGTGTTCCTGGCCCTCTACCTCGCCGCGCTCCAGCCCGTCCTGTCCGGTGCGGACAGCCTCGGTGCCGCCCTGCTGGACGGCGGGAAGGCCTTCGGCTTCCTGGTGCTGCTCGCGCTGGTGGTCCGGTTCGGCACCCGTGCGGTCTCGCGGCTGATCCGCACCGAGGACGACGAGCTCCTGGTGATCTCCTTCCTCGGCGTGGCGGTCTTCGTCGCCGGGGTCTCCGAGTGGTTCGGCGTCGCCGACGCCATCGGCGCCTTCATGGTCGGCCTGATGCTCGGCGGTACCAGCTCGGGCGAACGCATCCGAAGGCTGGTCCACCCGCTGCGGGACGCGTTCGGCGCGATCTTCTTCTTCTCCTTCGGCCTCTCGATCGACCCGGGCGACCTGCCGAGCGTCCTCCGGCCGGTGCTGGCGGCCGTCGCCCTGACCGCCGCGATGAACGTGTGCGCGGGACTGGCCACCGCGAAGGTGTACGGCTTCGGGCCCCGGGCCGTCGCGAACATCGCCACCACCCTGCTCGCCCGGGGAGAGTTCGCGCTGATCCTGGCCGCCATGGCGGAGGGTGCCGGGCTGAACGAGCGCCTTGCCCCGTTCATCGCCGGGTACGTCCTGGTGCTCGCGGTCCTCTCGCCGCTCGCCGCGAGCCGTTCCTCATGGCTGGCCCGGGTGCTGCCGGGCCAGAAGGCCGACCGGCCCGGGGGCGACGGCCGGGTCCCGCTGTCGACCTGAGCCGGCCGGGCGAGCGACCGGGCCTCGCCCGCCGGTCCGGTCCGGTGGCGGCGGGAGGCCTCAGCCCCGGCGGGAGAGCAGCAGGAGCGCGCGGTCGTCGTTGACGTCCTTCGCGCACGCCTCGATCAGGTGCCAGGCCGCGCCCTCGAAGCCGGTCGTGACGTACCGGTCGGCCTCGCCGGTCAGCCGGTCGATGCCGTCGGCGATGTCCCGGTCCGACGCCTCGACCAGGCCGTCCGTGAAGAGCATCAGCACGTCACCGGAGGCCAGTGAGCCCTTGACCGCGTCGAACTCCGCGCCGTCGTAGACGCCGAGCAGCGGGCCCTCGGCCGCTTTCTCCTCCCACTGCCCGGTCGCGGCGTTGAGCTGGAGGGCGGGCGGGTGGCCGGCCGAGAGGATCTCGTAGTCGCCGGACTCCAGGTCCAGCACCAGGTGGATCGAGGTGGCGAATCCCTCGTCCCAGTCCTGGCGGAGCAGGTAGCCGTTGGCGGCGGGCAGGAAGCCGTGCGGGGGCAGCGAGCCGAGGAGGCCGCCGAAGGCGCCGGAGAGCAGCAGGGCGCGGGAGCCGGCGTCCATGCCCTTCCCGGAGACGTCGGTGAGGACGACCTCCAGCGTGCGTCCGCCGTGGGTGCGGGCCGCCACGACGAAGTCGCCCGAGAAGGACTGGCCTCCTGCGGGGCGCAGCGACATCTCGCAGTGCCAGCCCTTCGGCAGCCGGGGCAGCGCGCTCTGGACCCGGATGCGTTCGCGCAGGTCGAAGAGCATGGTGCCGCCGCGCCGCCAGGGCACTCCGACCCGGGCCCGGAACTGGGCGAGCACCAGCCCGAAGAAGCCGCAGGCGCCGACCACGAGCACGTTGCCGGGGGTGACGGTGACGTCCGCCGGGGAGGTGCCGAGGGTGAAGGACTCGACGATCAGGGCGCCGGCCGCCACCGCGTACAGGGTGAGCAGGCTGGAGGGGCGGAGCAGCAGGCCGCCGGCGACGATCGGCAGGACGAGGGCGGTGGGCGAGAACCATTCCGGGTTCCACACCGTGGCCACCGTGAGGGCCGGGATCGTCAGCAGCAGGCCCGCGAAGGCTATCCAGTCGGACCCGTCACCGCGGAAATAGTCGACCCCGGACCGGCGCAGCGCGATGCGGGCCCGGTGGGCCGATCGCCGCCACCGGGCCACGTGCGCGTTCACTCCGTCACGAGAGGCCATTGTCGGGACCTTATCGACCGAACGGCTCCCCGTGCAGGGGGACCCCGGTCGGCGACGGTACGAAATAGGGTCGCCCCGCCGGTGGAGAGGCTGGTAGGCGTGGCGTACGCCCCCGGAACCGGGCGGGCCGGAGCCCCCGGGGCGGGCTGCCCGGCACGGGTTTCCGGGAACATGCTTTCGGTGGGGTGGATCGCGCGGACCGGGGTACGCGGTGCCCCCGGCGCACGCCCGGCGCCTGACGCGTGTGCCGGACGTCCCGCCTGTCCGGCAACGCCCGGCACGCCCTCCGGGCGGACGGCGCTCCCCTCGGTACGCCCCCCTACCGGTCAGCTTTTCTGGCAGGTGGGGCACCAGAAGAGGTTGCGGGCCGCCAGTTCGGCGGTGCGGACGTCGGTGCCGCAGATGTGGCAGGGGCGCCGGTCGCGCCGGTAGACGTAGACCTCGCCGCCGTGGTCGTCGACGCGGGGCGGGCGGCCCATCGCCTCGGGCAGGTGCTCGGGGCGGACGGTGTCGATCCGGTTGTTCCGTACGCCCTCGCGCATCAGCAGGACGAGGTCGGCCCAGATCGCGTCCCATTCGGCGCGGGTGAGGTCCTTGCCGGGGCGGTACGGGTCGATGCCGTGGCGGAAGAGGACCTCGGCGCGGTAGACGTTGCCGACGCCGGAGACGACCTTCTGGTCCATCAGCAGGGCGGCGACGGTGATCCGGCTGCGGGAGATCCGCTGCCAGGCGCGAGTGCCGTCCTCGTCGGCGCGCAGCGGGTCCGGGCCGAGGCGCTCGTGTATCGCCTGCTTCTCCGGCTCGGCGACCAGCGCGCAGGTGGTGGGGCCGCGCAGATCGGCGTAGTGGCCGTCGCCCAGCAGCCGGAGGCGGACCGTGCCGGAGGGCGGCGGGGCCGGGACCGTGCCGAAGCCGAGCTTCCCGAAGAGGCCGAGGTGGATGTGGACCCAGCCGGTGGCGCCGAAGCCGAGGAAGAGGTGCTTGCCGTGGGCGTCGACGGCGTCGAGCACCTGGCCGTCGAGAAGCGCCGCGCTGTCGGCGAACTTGCCCTGCGGGCTGCTGACGCGCACCGGCCGCCCGGCGAACCGCTCGCGGTGGTCGGCGGCGAGGCGGTGGATGGTGTGTCCCTCGGGCACGGGCGGCTTCTCCTGACGGGCGGAAGGCGGGCGGGAAACGAGCGGGACTTCCCGACGCGGGACGAGCGCGCGAGGCGGGTGTGCAGGGCGGGCGCGTGGAGCCGGCGCGTAAGCCGGCGGAAACGGACGTGCCGCCAGGGCCTGGCGGCCTGGCGGCACGGTGGGTGGTCGGCGGGTGCGGGACGGCCCTCGGGGTCAGCCCTGCTGCGGGTGGTGGGCGGGGATCGGCGGGAGCGCGCCGGTCTCCTCGTACGCCGCGAGCATCTCGATGCGCCGGGAGTGGCGCTCCTCGTTCGAGTACGGCGTGTTCAGGAAGATCTCGACGAACTTGGTGGACTCCTCCTGGGAGTGCATCCGGCCGCCGATGGCCACCACGTTGGCGTTGTTGTGCTCGCGGCCGAGGGCGGCGGTCTGCTCGCTCCAGGCCAGCGCCGCACGGACGCCCTTGACCTTGTTGGCGGCGATCTGCTCGCCGTTGCCGGAGCCGCCGATCACGATGCCGAGGCTGTCCGGGTCCGCGGCCGTCTTCTCGGCGGCGCGGAGGCAGAACGGCGGGTAGTCGTCCTGGGCGTCATAGATGTGGGGTCCACAGTCCACGGCCTCGTGGCCGTGGGCCGTCAGCCACTCGACGAGGTGGTTCTTGAGTTCGTAGCCGGCATGGTCCGATCCGAGGTACACGCGCATGCCGGAAAGTGTGGCACGAGCGCGGCAGGGTAACCGTCAGCGGGGTCGGAGCCCTTCGCGGGGTGGCGGCCGGGTCGTCACCGGAACCGCCGCGGAGGCAGGGGCGGTTCCTCGTGATCCGCCCGGACCACGTGAGGAGTCCATCCATGACGTCGGGGACCACGGTGACGGAGCCGGGTGGCGAGCCGGAGAGTACGGCCGGAGCCAGAGGCCCGGGAGACGCCGGCGGATCCGGCGGCGAGCTCCGGGCCGGGCTCAAGAACCGCCATCTCTCGATGATCGCCATCGGCGGTGTGATCGGCGCGGGCCTCTTCGTGGGTTCCGGCGCGGGCATCGCCGCCGCCGGTCCCGCGATCCTCGTCTCGTACGCGCTGGTCGGCACGATGGTGGTGCTGGTGATGCGGATGCTCGGCGAGATGGCGGCCGCGCGGCCCAGCTCGGGTTCCTTCTCCGCCTACGCCGACCAGGCGCTCGGGCGCTGGGCGGGCTTCTCCATCGGCTGGCTGTACTGGTTCTTCTGGGTGGTCGTGCTCGCCGTCGAGGCCACGGCGGGCGCCGCGATCCTGGAGAGCTGGGTGCCGGCCGTACCGCAGTGGGGGTGGGCGCTGATCGTGATGACCGTGCTGACCGCCACGAACCTGATCTCGGTCGGCAGCTACGGCGAGTTCGAGTTCTGGTTCGCCGGGATCAAGGTCGTCGCCATCGGCGCCTTCGTGATCGTCGGGCTGCTCGCGGTCTTCGGGGTGCTGCCCGGTTCCGACAACGCCGGTTCCGGATTCGCCCATCTCACCGACAGCGGCGGCTTCCTGCCGAAGGGGCCGGGCGCGATCCTGACCGGGGTGCTGATGGTGGTCTTCTCCTTCATGGGCAGCGAGATCGTCACACTCGCCGCCGGCGAGTCCTCGGACCCCCGGCGCGCCGTCTCGAAGGCGACCAACAGCGTCATCTGGCGAATCGCGATCTTCTATCTGGGCTCCATCTTCGTGGTGCTGACGCTGCTGCCGTGGAACGACCCGTCGATCGTGGAGAAGGGCAGCTACGTCGCCGCGCTCGACTCCATCGGCATCCCGCACGCCGGGCAGGTGATGGACGTCATCGTGCTGACGGCCGTGCTGTCCTGCCTCAACTCCGGCCTCTACACGGCCTCCCGGATGGCCTACTCGCTCGGCGGCCGGGGCGACGCGCCCCGGGCCTTCACCCGGGTGAACAAGCGGGGCGTCCCGCAGGCGGCGATCCTCTCCTCGGTCGTCTTCGGCTTCGTGGCGGTCTTCTTCAACTACCAGTGGCCGGACACCGTCTTCGCCTTCCTGCTGAACTCCTCGGGGGCGGTGGCGCTCTTCGTCTGGCTGGTCATCTGCTTCACCCAGCTGCGGATGCGCCCCATGATCGAGCGCGAGTCGCCCGGGAAGCCGGTCGTGCGGATGTGGCTCTTCCCGTATCTGACGTGGGCGACGATCGCGATGATCTCGTTCGTCCTGGTCTACATGCTCACCGACGACGCGGGCCGCGAACAGGTGCTGCTGTCGCTGCTGGTCGCGGCGGTGGTGGTCGCGGTGGCCCTGGTACGGGACCGGCGCGGCGGCAAGGTGCCGGCGAAGGACTGACGCGCGTACGGGAGCAGCGCGAAAGGCCCACCGGAACGCGTCCGGTGGGCCTTTCGGCGTGTTGCGGGAAGGAGGCTCAGGCGCGGCGGCCGAGGAGCTTCCAGGAGGCGGGCAGCGCGCCCATGGCCAGCAGGGCCTTCACGGCGTCGCCGATGAGGAAGGGCGTCAGGCCGGCGGCGACGGCCGCGCTCGCCGACATGCCGGTGGAGAGGGCGAGGTAGGGGACGCCGACGGCGTAGGTGACGGCGGAGCCGACCACCATGGTGCCCGCGGTACGCAGCACGGAGCGGTCGCCGCCCCGGCGGGCGAGGGCGCCGACGACGGTCGCGGCCAGCAGCATGCCGAGGACGTAGCCGAAGGTGGCGCCGCCCGCGCCGGAGGTGCCGCCGGAGAACCACGGCACGCCGGCCATGCCGACGAGCGCGTACAGCGCCAGCGAGAGGAAGCCGCGGCGGGCGCCCAGCGCGGTGCCGATGAGGAGCGCGGCGAAGGTCTGGCCGGTGACGGGGACCGGAGAGCCGGGGATCGGAACCGATATCTGCGCGGCGAGACCGGTGAGGGCGGCGCCGCCCATGACGAGGGCCGTATCGACGGCCGCGCGGTGCCGGACCGCGGGCAGCAGGTCGGCGAGGACCACTCCGGTACGGACGGGGGCGGCAGCAGTGCTCATCGGGACTCCGCGGGTGAGGTGGGGCGGGAACGGACGGGGGCTGGAGCCGAAAAGGCGAGCCTGCGGCTGACGTTAGTCGAAGAGCCCGCCGCTGATCACCGTGTGTCGCCCACAAAGGGCCTGGCCGTGACTTGGTGAAGTTCGCACAAAGACACCGGGGTAACCACGCCTCGGCGTGAGCCTCATCACTCCGGCACGTGCAGCGCAGATGCCTTCCTGGGGCCGTCTCGCTCCGTGAGACGCTGTAGGTTCCCCACTAAATCGACTCAGAGCGGCCTCACCCCCCATGCGCGACGCACCGCCCCCCGCACCCGCCGAGCCCCTGTCCCACGGGCTCAAGCAACGGCATCTGACGATGCTCGGCCTCGGCGGAGTGATCGGGGCGGGGCTGTTCGTCGGTTCGGGCGCCGGAATCGCGGTCGCGGGACCGGCCATCATCGTGTCGTACCTGATCGCGGGCGCCCTCGCGATGCTGGTGATGCGGATGCTCGGGGAGATGTCGGCGGCGATGCCCGCCTCGGGCTCCTTCTCCGTGCACGCGGAGCGCGCGCTGGGGCGCTGGGCCGGGTTCGGCGTCGGCTGGCTCTACTGGTTCCTGCTGGTGGTGGTGCTGGCCGTGGAGGCCACGGCGGCGGCACAGATCGCGCACGGCTGGGTGCCGGCGGTCGAGCCATGGGCCTGGGTGCTGCTCTTCATGGTGGTCTTCACCACCGCCAACCTCACCGCGGTGAAGAACTTCGGCGAGTTCGAGTTCTGGTTCGCCGCGCTGAAGGTCTGCGCGATCGTGGCCTTCCTGGTGCTGGGGACGCTCGCCGTCTTCGGGGTGCTGCCGGACACCGGTCCGGTGGGCCTGACCAATCTCACGGGCCGGGGCGGGTTCCTGCCGAACGGCTGGAGCGGGGTGGTGTCCGGGGTGCTGACGGTGGTCTTCGCCTTCGGCGGCCTGGAGGTCCTCACCATCGCCGCGGCCGAGACCGACGATCCGGCGCGCGCGGTGGGCCGGGCGGTACGCAGCGCGGTGGTACGCATCCTCTTCTTCTACGTCGGCTCGATGCTGGTGATCGTGACGGTGCTCCCGTGGACGGCGCAGCGGGCGGGGCTGAGCCCGTACGTGAAGGTGCTGGACTCGATCGGGGTGCCGTCCGCCGGGCAGATCATGAACGTCGTGATCTTCGTCGCGCTGCTCTCCGCGCTCAACGCGAACCTCTACGGCTCCTCGCGGATGATCTTCTCGCTGGCCGAGCGGGGCGAGGCGCCGCGCGGGCTGCTGAAGGTGTCGGGGGCGACGAGGAACGGCGGCGGGGTGCCGCGCCGGGCGGTGCTCGCCTCGGTGGCCTTCGGCTTCGTCTCCGTACTCCTCAATCTGGAGTGGCCTGACACGGTCTTCCTCTACCTGCTCAACTCGGTCGGGGCGGTGCTGCTGTTCGTCTGGGCGCTGATCGCCCTCTCCCAGCTGCGGCTGCGCCCGGGCATCGACCGGGAGGCGGCCGCGCGGGGGCCGGAGCGGGGGCCGGTGCTGCGGATGTGGTGCTTCCCGTATCTGACCTGGCTCACGCTGGCGGCGCTGTTCGCGGTGCTGGTGCTGATGCTCGCCGACGACTCCGCGCGCGGGCAGGTTCTCTGGTCGGCGGGGGCGACGGCGCTGGTGCTGCTGGTCGCGTGGGTGCGTGAGTTCGCGGGGCGGCGGAACGGATCGACGGGGCGCTGAGACGGCCTCACGACGGTCCGGCGGGGCGGGCCGGGTGTGCGTGGTGTGCGAATCCGGTGACCGCATTGCGGACACATCTGCCCGGCGGGCGGTCCGTCCGGTCAGATTGAGGGGTCCCCCGGGCCGCTACCCCCCAACCAGGAATTTCCCTGGTCAGCGGCTCGATCGCCCTCGCGGACCCGCCCTCGGGCCCGCCGACCGAACTGAGCTCGTCGATGCCCCCCACCCCCGCCTCCTCCTCCCCCTCCGCCGGTCCGCCGGCGCCCACCGGGCCCCCCGCCCCGGCGGCCGTACCGTCCGACGCGCGGGACGCCGCACCGGACGCCGCGCCGGGCGGTTCCTCGCTCGGCAACGGCCTCCGCCAACGCCATCTGTCGATGATCGCGCTCGGCGGGGTCATCGGTGCCGGGCTCTTCGTCGGCTCGGGCGCGGGCATCGCCTCGGCGGGCCCCTCGATCGTCGTCGCCTACGCGGTCTCCGGGCTGCTGGTCATGCTCGTGATGCGGATGCTCGGCGAGATGTCGGCCGCCCATCCCGCGTCCGGCTCCTTCTCCGTGCACGCCGAGCGGGCGCTCGGGCCGTGGGCCGGGTTCACCGCGGGCTGGTCGTTCTGGGTGCTGCTCTCGGTCGCGGTCGGACTGGAGGGCATCGGCGCCGCGGACATCGTGACGGGCTGGCTGCCGGGCACCCCGCAGTGGATGTGGGTGGCACTCTTCATGGCCGCGTTCCTGGGCACCAATCTGGCGGCGGTGCGGAACTTCGGCGAGTTCGAGTTCTGGTTCGCCGCGCTGAAGGTCGCCGCGATCTCGCTCTTCCTGGTCCTCGGCGTGCTGGCGATCACCGGGGTGCTGCCCGACGTGGACGCCCCCGGCTCCGCCAACCTCACCGGCGACGGCGGTTTCCTGCCGCACGGGGCGAACGGGTTCATCATCGGGCTGCTGGCCTCCGTCTTCGCGTACGGCGGCCTGGAGACGGTCACCATCGCGGCGGCCGAGTCGGAGAACCCGGTGCGCGGGGTGGCGAAGGCGGTCCGTACCGCGATGTGGCGGATCGCGCTCTTCTACGTCGGGTCGATGGCGGTCATCGTGGTACTGGTGCCGTGGGACGACCCGAAGGTCGTGGAGAAGGGCCCGTACGTGGCGACCCTCGACCACCTGGGCATCCCGGCGGCCGGCCGGATCATGGACGTGGTGATCCTAGTGGCGCTGCTCTCCGCGATGAACGCCAACATCTACGGCGCCTCCCGGATGGCGGGTTCGCTGGTGGCGCGCGGTCAGGGCCCGAAGGTGCTCGGCCGGATCTCGTCCGGGGTGCCGCGCAACGCGGTGCTGGCCTCCTCGGTCTTCGGCTTCCTCTGCGTGCTGCTGAGCTACTGGCGGCCCGACGACGTCTTCCCGTGGCTGCTCAACATGATCGGCGCGGTGATCCTGGTCGTCTGGATCTTCGTCGCCCTCTCCCAGCTGGTCCTGCGCGGGCGCACCGAGCGCGAGGCGCCGGAGAAGCTGGTGGTGCGGATGTGGCTGTTCCCGGTGGCGACGGTGGCCGCGCTGCTGGCGATGGCCGGGATATTCGTGCTGATGCTCCGCCAGCCCGACACGCGCGACCAGCTGCTCGCCACCGGTGCGCTGACGGTGGTCCTGATCGCGGTCGGGCTGATCCGGCAGCGGCGCGGCACGGCGGCGCGCTGACGAGTCGTACGCGAAAAAGGAGCGGCGGGGGGGGGGGGGGCCCCGCCGGCCGCCCCATTTTATTAAAGTATATGTACACATCTCAAAACAAAAAAAAACACCAAAAAACAGT
>NZ_JBSFFN010000044.1:0-52352 GCF_053596135.1 Streptomyces sp. NPDC001770
GCCCCTGTTCTCCCGGATCTCGAACTCCATCGCATCCCCTGAGCTGGGGTGTTGCGACGACTACTAGAACTCAAGGACGCACGGTGGGGCTTCCTTCTGCCTGGTGCGGTCGGCCCGGTACCGAGGGATCAGACGGCGCCGAACTCTCCGGCCTTCACGCCCGCCACGAACGACGCGAAGGAGTCGGTGGTGAAGCCCAGAACCGGGCCACTGGAGATCTTGGAGTCACGGACAGGTACGACGTTGTGCGCCACGGCCAGGTTGGCAGCGACCTCGACACAGTTGCCACCGTTGTTGCTGTAGGAAGACGTGAACCAACGGGGGGACTCGGACGTCATGGGGTGCCCTTTCGTGCCTTTTCAATCATGGCCACCGAGGCCGCCTGAGACAGCGCTTCGGCCTGCAGTTGATGGTAGGTCACCAACTGAGGAAGCACGGAGGCCGTTTCACGCTCCAGATGCCCGCGCATCTGGGACTCGGCGTAGGCCATCACGGACAGATCGGCCAGCGTGAGCAGGTTCATCGGGAGGTCGAACGGACGGCGCTCGCCCATCTCGTAGGGGGCGATGTGGAGCACGGTGTTCGGCAGCTCCGCGAACTCGACGAGGCGCGCCAGCTGCGCGTCCATCACCTTGGCCCCTCCGACCTGCCTGCGAATGCAGCTCTCGTCCATCACCACCATGGTCATGGGCGGGCGGGGTCGCACCAGCACCGCTTGCCGCTCCGCCAGGAACGCCACCCGTTCGTCCGCCTGCTCGGGCGTGATGACGCCCCTCCGTACCGCGCTGTACGCGAGCACCTGTGCGTACTCCGGCGTCTGCAACAGGCCTGGGATGATCCCCACCTCGAAGAGCCGGATCTCCACCGCCCGCCCCTCGTACGCGACGTACTCCGGGAACCCCTCCAGCAGCACGCCGTGCCGGATCTCGCGCCACTCGTTCTCGAACGATTCGGCCGAGCCGGTGATGCCGAATACGGCGTCGATCTCCCGTGAGAAGCGGAGAGTTGGCGGCTTCCGAGCAGTTTCAACCGCTGAAATATGCTGGCTGGAATATGTCAGGTGGGATGCCAGCTCTTCCTGACTCCACCCGCGCCTCTCCCGCATCCGTCTGATACGCGCACCGTATGCCGCGCGCGGACTGGCTTCCGGGTTCAACTCCAAGCGGTTGACCATGCCGTGGGCCTCCTCTTCCTTCCATTTCCGCTAGTTGAAGGGAAGTTGACTCTAGGACACCCTGGGGACCCCCCGTAGTGAAACCGCTACAGAGAGGAGCGAAAGGTGTCCGGAGAGAACGTCAGTCCGAATGCCACGGGTCCCCCGGCCCCCGTCCTCGGCACAGTCATGGTCGACACGCCCGGCGACCCCCATGGAGCGACCGCGGGTCGATAACTCCCGCCGCAGCGCGCGGAGTCGGGGCGAAGCGCTCCGACGCAACCCGGTACGCGGAGCGCGGAGCCCGGCGTCCGCGACGCACGGCACGCACCCCGGACGCCGAGGAATCGGACGGATTCCACCCGAAGGCGGGGCGCGTGGCGCGATTCGGAGGCGTACGCACCCCGCCAGCACTCAGGCTCTCGACGTCCACACGGATTCACCGGATTCACCGGATTCACCAGACCCACCACCCCCCTCTGAAAGGCCGCCCATGGACTGGCAGACCAAAGCGGAGCAGCTCGCCACCGACATCGTGGACCCGATGTCCCGCTGGCTCCCGCCGGTGGCGCGCGTACCCCGCCACCAACTGGTACCCCGCTGGTGGGAGCCCGACGGTACGGGGGCCTGGGCGCTGCGCGACGGGACGAGCGACTCGTCCTCCTGGGCCGAAGCGGCTTACGCCGACCGGTCGTTGGTGACCCGGGTGAGTGGCTTGCACGCCGACCACGCCACGCCCGAGGACCGGCCGGAGGGGCTGCCCACGTCGTCGGCGACGCCGCCGGGCCTCACGGTCCGGATGCTCCGGCACGCACGGCTCGGGGACGGGCTTCCGCTGCTGGACCTGGGTACGGGGGCGGGCGGGCTCACCGCGTACGCGTCCTTCCGCATCGGGGACAAGCACGTGACCAGCCTGGACGTGGACCCCTACCTCTCCTCCGTCGCGGGCGAACGGCTCGCGGAGCTCGGGTATTACCCGACGATGCTCACGGCGGACGCGACCGAGCACGTACCGGGTGCGTACGAGCGGATCGTGTCCACGGTCGGGCTGCCGCCGGGGCCCGGGCTCCGCGCGGTGCTCACCTCGCTCGTGCCGGGCGGGCGGCTCGCCATGGCGCTGGCCCGGACGACTCTGATCGTCACCGGGTGGAAGCGCGCCAACGGGGACGTGGTGGGCCAGGTCGAGCGGGACATGGCCGGGTTCATGCCGGCCCGGTCGGGCGACGACTACCCGGACGCCTGCACCGACCTGTTCGCCCTCGCCCACGTGGCGGAGGGGGACGACGTGGGCACGGGCCGCTACCCGGTGGTGGACCTGGAGAACGCGTGGGAGCTGAGGTCCATGCTGGAGGTCACCGCGCCGGGTGTGGAGCTCGGTTTCGGCGCCCGGGGGAAGACGCGCACCGCCTATCTGGTGCATCCGGACGGCTCGTGGGCCCGCGCGTCCGCCGAGTGGACCGACCCGCCCGCCGTCCATCAGGGCGGCCCGCGCCGCCTCTGGGACGTGCTGGAGCGCCTCCGGAACCGGCTCAACACGGACGGCTCCCTGCCGTTGCTCGGAGCGCGGGTCCGCATCACCCCGGACGGAGTGGTCCACCTGTCCCGGGGTGAGTGGCACACCTCGGTCGGCGACCGATGAGCGCCGGGGCGGCAGAGGACTGCCGCCCCGGCGCGAGGGGCCGGCGGCTCCGCGCCGAGGTTTCCGGCGGCGGCCGGAGCGGCCGGCCGGAGCAGTCGGCCGGAGCGGCCGGACGGGGCGGCCGGCCGGACGGGCAACGGGCCGCCCGGCGCTACAACCAGCCCTTGTCCGCCGCGATCCGTACCGCGTCCGCCCGGTTGCGGGCGGCCGTCTTCTGGATGGCGGTGGAGAGGTAGTTGCGGACCGTGCCGTGGGAGAGGTGGAGGGCCCCGGCGATCTCGGCGTTGGTGGAGCCGTCCGCCGCGGCGCGCAGCACGTCCCGTTCGCGCTCGGTCAGCGGGTTGGCACCCTCGGCGAGGGCGGCGGCGGCCAGGGCGGGGTCGATGACACGCTCTCCGGCGACCACCTTCCGTACCGCCTCAGCGAGTTGGGCGGCGGGCGCGTCCTTCACCAGGAACGCGTCGGCGCCCGCCTCCATCGCGCGGCGGAGATAGCCGGGGCGCCCGAAGGTCGTGACGACCACGATCTTCACGGCCGGGAGTGCGCGGTGCAGCGCTCCGGCGGCCTCGATGCCGGTCATGCCCGGCATCTCGATGTCCAGGAGGGCCACGTCGACCGCGTGGGCGCGGGCGGCGTCGAGGACCTCGTCGCCGCGCGCCACCTGGGCCACCACCTCGATGTCGGGTTCCAGGCCGAGCAGCGCGGCGAGGGCCTCGCGCACCATGGACTGGTCCTCGGCCAGGAGGAGTCTGATCACGCTCTCGCTCATTCCGGCGATCCTACGGGTGTTCACCGGGCGGGCAGACGTCCAGCGGGACGCTGAGGGTGAGCCGGAAGCCCCGGCCGGTGTCGGCGGGGCGGGCGACGAGGGTGCCGTCCACGGCGGCGAGGCGTTCGCGGAGGCCGGTGAGGCCGTTGCCGGGCGTGCTGCCTGCCCCGCCCCGTCCGTCGTCCGCGACCGCGAGTTCGAGCACCTGCCCGTCCAGGGTCTGCCTGGGGGTCAGAGTGACCGCGCAGGTCCTGGCCCCGCTGTGGCGTACGGCGTTGGTGACGGCTTCCCGCAGCCCCCAGGCGAGGGCCTCCTCGCGGGCGGCGGTGAGGCCGTCCGCGTCCGGGGCGTCGGCGGGGACGTCGGCTGTGATGCCCGCGGCGGCCAGCGCGGTACGGGCTCCGGCCAGTTCGCCGGGGAGGGTGAGGCGGCGGTAGCCGGTGACGGCGTCGCGTACGTCCGCCAGGGCCTGGCGGCTGACCTGTTCGATGTCGGCGACCTGGAGGGCCGCCTGTTCGGGGTGGCCGGGGAGCATCCGCCCGGCGAGCTCGCTCTTCAGGGTGATCAGCGAGAGCGAGTGGCCGAGCAGGTCGTGCAGATCGCGGGCGAGCCGCAACCGCTCCTCGTTGGCCGCGAGCTGGGCGACGGTGGCCCGGGCCTCGCGCAACTCATGCGTCGTACGCATCAGTTGCCGCACGCCGGTCATGGCGAACCCGCCGAGCAGTGCGGGCACCAGCAGGCCGAGGACCAGCTCCCCGGCGCTGTCGGCGCCGTCGGCGAGGCCGATCCCCGCCATCAGCGCCGTCACGGCGGGGATCAGCCGGCAGGCGGCCCGCAGGGAGAGCGCGGCACCGGCCGAGACGTTGACGTAGACGAAGAGCACCAGCCACTGCGGTCCGAGCGTCAGGCTGAGGACGGCGGCGAACACGACCAGGACGGCGATGGTCCAGGCGGCCCGGGTGAGGGCCGGGGTCCGGGAGGTGTGGCGGAAGAACAGCTGGAGGTACACGGCGACGAACGCGAGCAGACCGAGACAGCCGAGCGCCGTGGCCCACCGGCTGTGGTGTCCGTCGAGGAGGTCGGAGACCGGGGCGCCCATGAACGCGAGCCACACGCAGATCCAGAGCAGCTTCGTCGCGATCTGGCGGCGGGTGATGGGTGGGCGCCCGATGCCCACCCCCGTGACGTCGTCGCTCACGCCTTCAGGGTGTCCTTCCGGTAGAGCCAGGCCGCGCCGCCCGCGAAGACCACGAAGTAGGCGAGGAGCAGCGTGACGTCCTTGGCATGCGGAGCGCCACCGGTCTCGATGGCCTGGCCGAGAGCAGCGTACGCGTGGGTGGGCAGCCACTGGGAGATGTCCTGGAGCCATCCCGGGAAGGTGGAGGCGGGCATCCACAGCCCGCCGAGGATCGACATCCCGAAGTAGATGATCATCGTGATCGGGCGGACCGCGTCACCGCTTGCCACGTAGCCGATGGCCACGCCGAGGGCGGCGAAGACGAGCGACCCGGCCCAGATGACCCCGGTCAGCGCGCACCACTGCCAGGCCTCGAGCCGTACGCCCTTGACGGCGGCGGCGACCACGAAGACGACCACGATGCACGGCAGGGTGACGATCGCGGCACTGGCGATCTTCCCCAGGACGTAGGCGTGACCGGGCAGCGCGGTCAGGCGGAGCTGACGCACCCAGCCCTTCTCACGCTCCTTGGCGATGCGTTCGCTGTTGCCCATGAGGACGGCGGTCAGTGCGCCGAAGGAGGCCATGGCGACCATGAAGAAGGCCTGCATGGTCAGGTGGGTGCCGGGGACCAGGTCGGTGGTGTTCTGGGTGCTGGAGACCGCCAGGTAGATCACCGACGGGTAGAGGACCGAGAAGAACATGAACTTCTTGTTCCGCAGGGTGCGGGTGACTTCGAGCCGGATCAGCACGCCGGAGAAGAGGTTCGACCGGCTCTTCGTACGCCCGGCGGTCTTCCCGCCCATGACAGTCGTCGCGCTGGTGGTGTTCGTCATGCGGTTCGGGCCTCCTCGGCCTCGGTGATGGCGACGAAGGCCTGTTCCAGGCCGAGTCCGGCTACTTCGAGTGCGCGCGGGTAGAGCCCGAGGCCGTAGACCGCGTGGACGGTCGCGTCGGCGTTCTGCGACTGGATGCGGATCCGGTCTCCGCTGATGTCGAGCGCGGAGAGGAACGGCAGGGCGCGCAGCGCCGTCTCGTCGATCGGGCCCTCCAGTTCGAACGAGATCCGGCGGACACCCGCCATGGCCTTGATCTCGGCGGCGGTTCCGTCGGCGAGCAGCCGGCCCTTGTGGAGGACGAGGACGCGGTCGGCGATCGCGTCGGCCTCTTCGAGGTAGTGGGTGGCGAACAGGACGGTACGGCCCTGGTCCGCCTGCTCGCGCATGGTCGCCCAGAACGCCTGGCGGGCGGTGACGTCCATGCCGGTGGTCGGCTCGTCCAGCACGATCAGGTCGTTGGCCCCGGCGGTGGCGAGGGCGAACCGCACCCGTTGCTCCTGGCCGCCGGAGAGCTTGTTGACCATGCGGCCGGCGATCGGCGCGATGCCCGCGCGGGCCAGCACCTCGCCGACCGGGTAGGCGCGCGGGTGCAGGCTGCACGCGAGCCGGACGATCTCCTCGACGGTGACGTCCTCCATCAGCCCGCCGCTCTGCAGCATCGCGCCGACCCGCCCGGCGGCGATGGCCTCCTGCGGGGTGGTGCCGAAGATCCGGACCGTGCCGCTGTCCGCGTTGCGCAGACCGAGCAGCAGGTCGAGCGTGGAGGACTTCCCGGCGCCGTTGGGGCCGAGCAGCGCCACGGTCTCGCCGGGGTGCAGGTCGAGGTGGAGCCCGTCGACCGCGCGCACATCGCCGTACGCCTTGCTGACCTGGTCGAAGCTGACCACGGCCGTGGCTGCGGCGGTCGCTCCGGGGGCTGTCGTTGTCATGCGTACAGCCTCGCCGATGGGAGGTGCGCGCGGCAGGGACGGGGGGCTGGGATCGGCGATGACAGATGTCATACCGGGCGGGTGACCGGATGGCCGGGCCGCCCGGAGGGCTGCCGGCTGCCCGAACGCCACCGCCCCGCGCCCGCTCGGCCCCCGCCCCCGTACGCCACCGCCCCGCCCGGAGGACCCGGACGGGGCGGTGTGCGGCGACGTTTCGGGAAGGGCCCGGTCAGCCCTGGCCGGTGAGGTCGATCGTGACGGTGCGTTCCGCGGTGGTCTTGCCGAGCAGCGCCGTCTGCATGGCCTTGGCCACGTCGTCGGCTCCGATCTGGTGCTGCTTGCCGTCGGCCTTGACCGCCATGACGCCGTCGAAGACGCCGTCGCAGAGGGTTTCGATGGCCTTCTTGTCGTAGTACGGCACCAGCTTGCCGTCGATCGGCTTCATCGACAGGATCTGCGGCAGCGAGCGCGCCGGGCCGAACTGGATCTCCTTGCCGCCGGCCTGGATGGTGACCAGGTCGGACATGGCGGGCTCCGCGAACTCCTTCATCGCCCGGTCGAGCTCGGCCTGGGTGATGGTGGGCTGCTGGGTGACGACCGGCAGCTCCACGACGGCGGAGGTACCTGTCTGGACCTGGGCGCGGTAGGCGTCCCGAACGGCGATGATCGACTGGTTGACGTCGATCCCCTTGCCCGGCTTGCCCGGCACCGGCTCGGCCTTGTTCGGCTCGAACTTGATGGTGCCGTCGGTCGCGGACCCGGACTGGCCCGACAGGGCGTTGAGCGCCGCGCCGAGCTTCTCCTCGTCGACCGGGATCACCGGGTCGGCCGGGCGTGCCCCGCCGAAGAGGGAGGTGATCACGGAGACGGGGTTGTAGTCGCTGCCCGCCGCGTCGCGGACGGTCTCCTCGCTGTCCAGCGCCAGGCCGGCCTTCTCCGGGGAGAGTTCCGTCTGCTTGCCGTCGACCGACAGCTTCAGCGGTGCCTGCGCGCGCTTGCCGAACTCCGCGTCGAGCTTGCTCACCGCCTCGGTCCTGGTGCCGCCGCCGATGTCCACGCCGAGGACCGTGGTGCCCTTGGGGACCTCGGAGTGGTTCATCAGCAGGCCCGCGCCGTACGCGACGCCCGCCAGGACGACGACCGCGACGCCGAGCAGGACCGTCTTGGACCGGCCCTTGCGGGCGGGAGCCGCGGCCTGCGGGGCGGGACGGGGCGTGGTGGGACCCGACGGCCCCTGCGGTACGGCGTTGGGCCCGTCCGCTCCGTCGGGGCGGGGCGGGAACGGCCGGGGGCCGCCGGGCACGACGGGGATGCCGCCGGTGAGGGTGTCACCGGAGACGTGTCCGCCGCCCGGGACGGGCGCGGGCGCCTGCGGGGTCAGGATCGCGGTGTCGTCGGAGAGCCGGGGCACGGAACCCGCAACGCCGGGGCCCTGAGTGCCCGGGACCGTCAGGCCGGGACGGCCCTGGCCCACGGGGTTCCCGGGGCCGGTGTTCCCGAGGCCCGGGATTCCGAGGCCGGGGGTTCCCTGGCCGGGCGTACCGGCACCGGGGTTTCCGGCACCGGGGTTTCCAGCACCGGGCCTACCGGAACCGGGCGCCGGGAAACTGGCGGTGCCGGCGGCCGGACCGGCGGTGGAGCCGGCCGGGCCGGGGGTGCGTACCCCGAGGTTCGGCGTGGGCCGGCCGGAGTCGGTCAGGTCCGCGTCGATGCTGTCCAGGGCGCTGCGGCCGGCCGGAGGACCGGCGGGGAAGCCGCTCTGCGGGCCGTCGAAGTACGGCGACCCGTCACGCGGGCCGGACTCGCGCGGGCCGGACTGCGGCTCCGCACCGGCCGGACCGGGCACGGTTCCCCCGGCAGGACCACCGGCGGGGCCGGCGGAGGTGCCCGGGGTGCCCAGCACGGAGTTGGCGGCCGGGGTCTTGCGCGGGGCGAACCAGTCGCTGGCGGGCTTCTCCTTGGCGGGCGCCTCGGCCGGCGTCCCCTCGGGGTCGCCGCCCTCGCGCGCCTCCGCGCCGGACGCGGACCCGCCGGCCGGCTGCCCGGGGGCGGGGGTGCCCGCGCCGGGGCCCGGGAGCGGCGTGACGGCGGTGCGCTCGGGGTCGGGGGCGTTGTCGCCCTCCGCCATCGGCGTACGCATCACGACGGGCGGGATCGGCCGCGAACCGGGGATGTTGATCCGGATGCGCGTCGTCAGGGTCGTCTCGGTCCTGGGCTCGTCGGGCCGGGACGACCGGGGGGATTCCTGGGTGGACTCCGGTGCGGGGTCCACGCCGTCCTGCGTCGGGTGCAACGACGGGTACTGGCGTGATCCGTACGGCGGCGTGCCCGAGGGGTAGGCGGCACCACCGCGCCCCTGGGGCCCGGAGGACGAACTGTCAGTTTCACGACTCAAAGCAGGTTCTCCCGATTGGCTCCGCCGCCCGTACTTCCCCCATGCCGCAGGCCAGGGGACGGCTCGGCGCGCGCACCACCATACTGGCCGCCGCGCACGGGCGTTTCACGGCCGGTGGAAACCTCCACCGGCGCCTCACACCCGTGGACGTCCCCGAGCTGCCGCTCAAGGCGCGTCACCGGCCTGAACGTTCCTGGTCGTTGGCCGAAACCGGCCCCTTGGAGAGAGTGGCACAGATCACAGCGACCACCATCCCTCCGAGGACGAAGAGCGCCAGATCGATCTCGTCGCCGCCGCCGAAGAAGTAGTCGCCCTCGGGGCGTCCGTTGAGCGCCACCACGACTGCGGCCAGCCAGCCGGCGGCGGGCGCGAAGGCGCCGAGTTGCGTACGGACGAGGACGCGGCCGCCGTAGAAGACGCCCGCCGCACCGGCCAGCGCCAGGAGCAGGCCGCCAGGGAACCAGGCCCCCTGGACCAGCACACCGGCCAGCCCGGCCAGGGCTCCGACGACCGCGAGGGCGAGGTAGCCGCCGATCCGGCGGGGGTTGAGCGGGGCGGCGATGCCGGTGGGCTCCGGCGCCCGGGGCGGGGCGTTGGTGCGCGGGGCGCGGGCCTCGGCGCGGGCCCGGTCCTTCTTGCCGCTCATGCCCGCGTCCCCGCGTCGCCGTCGGCCTCGGGCAGCCCCGCGAAGAGGTCGTGCTCGCGTGGACCGTCACCGCCCCGTACGCCGTGGACGAGTTGGTAGTACTCGGTGGTGAAGAAGGGCTGGCCCTTGTCGTTGGAGAGGGTGAACCAGGGTTCGCGCACGGTGATCTGGGTGACGTGGGCCCGCATGGCCGCCGCCTTCGCCGCGGCGTACGCAGAACCGTCGATCTCCGTGGTGATCACGGACTCCCCGGTCACCCCGGGCACCTCGTCGATCCCGGCGATCTGGCCGAACACCGCGGGCGCCTCGGCCCGGAGCCGGGCGAACGCCTCCTCGGCGACCGGGCGGGGCATCCGGTTCCAGTAGATCTTCGCGATGGCGTGCGGCGCGTCCGGGGCGCCGGAGCCGGTGGTGTACCCGGGGTCGGCGGCGAGTTCGGCCGCGCGCATCGCCACCCGGTGCGCCTGGATGTGGTCGGGGTGGCCGTAACCGCCGTCGGGGTCGTACGTCACCAGGACCTGCGGGCGGACCTCGCGGACGACGTCCACCAGCGCGGCCGCCGCGTCGTCCACGTCGGTGTCCCAGAACGCGCCGGGGCGGTGGTTCTGCTCGGTGCCCATCATCCCGGAGTCGCGGAACCGGCCCGGGGCGGCGAGGAAGCGGTGGTCGGTGACCCCCAGCTCCTTCATGGCGGCGGCGAGTTCGCCCACGCGGTACGGGCCCAGGGCGTCGTCCCGGTCGGCCGTGAGGTGCGCCAGCGACGGCGGGATGACCTCGCCCTCCTCGCCCAGGGTGCAGGTCACCAGCGTGACGTGGGCGCCCTCGGAGGCGTACTTGGCCATGGTGGCGCCGTTGTTGATCGACTCGTCGTCGGGGTGCGCGTGCACCAGCAGCAGACGGCGGGCGGGAAGGTCCTTCATGAGGACCACCCTACGAGCCCGGCGCACCCTCCGGGCGTCGGCGTCCTCGGTTCACACGACCGGGGAGCCGGACGGCACGGCCGGAGGGCCCCCGGGCGCGGCCGGGAGCCCTCGGACACGGCACGAGCGGGCCGCCGGAGGCGGCCCGCCGTCAGAACTTGATGCTGCCGATCATGCCCGCGACGTTCGACGTGAGGTCCGCGATCGTCGGGGCGATGGAAGAACTCGCCAGATAGAACCCGAGCAGCATGCAGATCGCCGCGTGTCCGCCCTTGAGCCCGGATTTCCGGATCAGCAGGAAGACGACGATCGCCAGCAGCACTACCGCCGAAATCGAGAGTGCCACGGCGGTTCACCTCCATCAGTACGGTCGCGACGGAAACATCGGACAGATCAAACACATCGGGCCTGAACGGACAACAGCGGGGCAGCAACGAAGAGCCCAGCAGGTTCCTACCCACCGAGCGCTACGGATCATAACTATCCGTGCCAAGGCATTGTCCGGGTCACGGCAGCACAAGGGGGCGCACGGAGGGCGGCCCTCCGGCTAGGTTTCGGGCCATGACCTCGCAGAAGCTGTCTTTTCCCCTCCAGCACGCACGGACCCAGCGATTCACCCGCGGTGCGCCCCGGGCCTTCTCCGTCTCACCTGACGGGACGCGGGTAGTCTTCCTGCGCTCCTCCTCGGGTACGGATTCGGTCAACCGCCTCTGGGTGCTGGACCCTTCCACCGGCCGGGAGCGCGTCGCCGCCGATCCCGGGGCCCTGCTGGGCGGTTCGACGGAGGAGCTGTCGCCGCAGGAGCGGGCGCGGCGCGAGCGCACCCGTGAGGGCGGCGCCGGCATCGTCGGGTACGCGGTGGACGCCGAGGCGGAGTTGGCCGCCTTCGCGCTCTCCGGCACGGTGTACGTGGCCGAATTGCGCGCCGGTACGGCACGGGCGCTGCCCGTCCCCGGACCGGTGATCGACCCCCGCCCCTCCCCCGACGGCCGGCACGTCGCCTACGTCGCGCGGGGCGCGCTGCGGGTGGTCGGCGCGGACGGGACCGGCGACCGGGCGGTGGCCGAACCGGAGGAGGAGCACCTCACCTACGGGCTCGCGGAGTTCGTCGCGGCCGAGGAGATGGACCGGCACCGGGGCTTCTGGTGGTCGCCGGAGTCGGACCGGCTGCTGGTGGCCCGGGTGGACGACAGCCCGGTCCGGCGTTGGTGGATCGCCGATCCGGCGCACCCGGAGCGCAGGCCGGCCGAGGTCGCCTACCCCGCGGCGGGCACCTCGAACGCCGGGGTCCGGCTCTTCCTCATGGACCTGGCGGGCGGGCGCACCGAGGTGGAGTGGGACCGGGCGCGCTACCCGTACCTGGCCCGGGTCCACTGGTCGTCGGCGGGTGCGCCGCTGCTGCTGGTACAGGCCCGTGACCAGCGCGGTCAGCTGTACCTGGCGGTGGCCCCGGAGACCGGGGCGACCCGGACCGTGCACGCGGACGAGGACCCGATTTGGCTGGATCTTTTCGGTGGGGTGCCCGCGTGGACCCCGGACGGGCGGCTCGTACGGATCGCGGACGAGGGCGGGGCGCGCGTCCTGCACGTCGGCGACCGCGCGCTGACCGGGGCCCGGCTCCACCTCCAGGCGGTCCTGGACATCGGCGAGTCCGACATCCTGGTGCAGGCGGTGGCGGGCGAGGAGGCAGCCGCACCGGAGACGGGCGAGAGCCACGTGTACCGGGTGAGCGAACTGGGCGTCGAACGGATGTCGGAAGGGGTCGGTGTCCACTCGGCGGTCCGCTCCGGCCCCCTGACGGTGCTGCTCTCCACCTCACTGGAGCGCCCAGGCGCGACCGTACGCGTGCTGCGGGACGGCAAGCAGGTCGCCGAGGTGGCCAACCACGCCCAGGAACCCGTGCTGCGGGCCCGTCCGGTCCTCACCGAGGGGGGCGCACGGCGTATTCCGTGCGCCGTGCTGCTCCCGACCGGTTACCAGGAGTCGGACGGTCCGCTTCCGGTGCTGATGGACCCGTACGGCGGCCCGCACGGCCGCCGTGTGGTCGCCGCGTACAACGCCCACCTCACCTCGCAGTGGTTCGCCGACCAGGGCTTCGCGGTGGTCGTGGCCGACGGCCGGGGCGCCCCGGGCCGCTCCCCCGCCTGGGAGAAGGCCGTACGGGACGATTTCGCGCTCACCCTGGACGACCAGATCGAGGCGCTGCACGCACTGGCCCAACGCTTCCCGCTGGACCTGTCGAAGGTGGCGATGCGCGGCTGGTCGTACGGCGGTTACCTCTCGGGCCTCGCGGTGCTGCGGCGCCCCGACGTGTTCCACGCGGCGGTCGTGGGCGCCCCGGTGACCGACTGGCGGCTCTACGACACCCACTACACCGAGCGGTACCTCGGCGACCCCGCCGAGCAGCCCGAGGTGTACGCGCGCAACTCGCTGGTGACCGACGACGGGCTGTCCGAACCGGCGGACACCGTACGGCCGATGATGATCGTGCACGGCCTGGCGGACGACAACGTGGTGGTCGCGCACGCCCTGCGGCTCTCCTCCGCGCTGCTGGCGGCGGGACGCCCGCACGAGGTGCTGCCGCTGAGCGGGGTGACGCACATGACCCCGCAGGAGCAGGTCGCGGAGAACCTGCTCCTGCTCCAGGTGGAGTTCCTCAGGCGGTCCCTGGGCCTGCCCGCGGCGGGCTGACCGGCAGGGCCTGCGGGCTCACCAGCCGCGCGGCGGCGACGAGGGCGGCGGCGGGGGCGAGGGCGGCGGGGAGGACGGCGGCGGCCCGAAGCCGCCGCCCGGCGGGGGGCCGTACCCCGGCCCGGCGCCCTCCGCCGGGTCCTGCCCGGAGTGCTGCCCGGAGCCGTATCCCCCGTCCTGCCCTGCGGACGGGTAGCCGTACCCCGCGCCGCCCTGGTACGGCGAGCCCGACGCCTGCGGGTACCCGGAGCCCGGGGCCGACGACGGGTACGGGTAGCCGTAGCCGGGGGCCCGGCCCGGAGGGGCGGGGGGCGGGTAGCCGTACCCCGGGGTGCCCGGCCCCCAGCCCCGGCCCGGTCCGCCCTCGGCTTCGGGCCGCCCCGGGAGGGCGGCCACCAGGAGCGCGACGAGACCCGCGAGAGGGAGGAACACCCAGGTGGCCATGTTCAGTTGCGCTTCCAGCCCCACGTCGGAGAACGCCCCGAACAGGTCCAGCCGGATGCCGCGGGCGATGCCCAGAGCGCCGGAGAGCAGCAGGAAGGGCGCGGCGACCATGGCGAACGGCCGGGAGTGCACGGCGCGCGCGACCGCCGAGACCGCGGCGAACAGGGCGAGCAGCGCCACGGTCACGGTGGACCAGCCGCCCGGTGCGTCGACGAGCGTGCTGCCGGCCACCCGCCCGCCGATGTACCAGTCGGGGTAGAGCTCGGCCGGGTAGACGAAGAACTGCCGGATCTCCCAGGCGATCACCACCGCCCCGGAGGCCCCGAGCGCGAGGAAGGCGACGACCCCGGCGCCCGCGGTGGGCCGGCTCGGCGCGAGGAGCCCCACCTCCTCGGCGGGCCGACGGCCGGCCGAGGCGGTCACGATCATGGCGGTCGCGGCCGCGAGGGTGAGGACGGCGCAGATCATCGCGCGCAGGCGGAGGTCGTCGGAGTAGCCGCCCATCCACGAGGCGTTGGTGGTCCAGACGCCGGGCAGCCGCAGCAGCACGGTGGCCACGCCGGTGGCGACCAGCGCGGCTGCGGCGGACGGTGACCGGAGCACGACGAAGGCGGTGACCAGCTGGACGAGGAGGAGGACCAGCGTGCCGCCGGTCGTGGCGGGGATTCCGGTGGGGAAGCTCTCGGGCGTCCCGGACCAGAAGTCCCAGAGGGGGCCGGGTCCGCCGAGCACCCGCAGGTCCCGGACGATCCAGCCGATGTTGATCAGAGCGAGCACGGCGCTGAGGGCCGTGCCCGTGATGCGGGCTCCCCGTGTGAGTGTCACGCGAGGATCCTCTACCGCCCGGGACCACCCGACAAGGGGGCCGGAAGGCCCGGAAACGGGTAACCGGCCGGTACGACACGAAGTCGTCCCGGCCGGTCCACGGCACCCGCACGGCCGTACGCTGTCCATGGTGCGACGTTCGTATATCGGTGTGGCGACAGGCAAGTTGCCTCACTGTTAACGATGTTCCCCGTCGCCCGGCCCCCGCCCCGCACCCGGGTCCGTATCCGCACCCGGAGCCATACCCGGGTCCGTACCCGCACCCGCATCCGCGCCCGGGGCCGTGTCCGCACCCGGCCCCGCCTTCGCCCCCGGCGGCAGCACCCGTTCGTCCTCCACCGCGACCACCTGCTTCTCCTCCGCGAAGTGGCAGGCCGAGTCGTGGTGGGGCGGGCCCTGGACCGCCCGGAACGCCTCCGGGACAGCGAGCAGCGGCTCTTCCACAGCGCACCGCTCCTGCGCCTTCCAGCACCGGGTGCGGAAGCGGCAGCCGGAGGGCGGGTTGGCGGGCGAGGGCACGTCCCCGTGCAGGATGATCCGCTCCCGGTGCTCGCGGGCCTCCGGGTCGGGCACCGGGACGGCGGAGAGCAGTGCCTGGGTGTAGGGGTGCGTCGGGTGGTCGTAGATCTCCTCCTCGGTGCCGATCTCGACGATCCGGCCGAGGTACATCACCCCGACCCGGTCCGAGATGTGCCGGACGATCGAGAGGTCGTGGGCGATGAAGACGAAGCTGAGGTTGAACTCGGCCTGGAGCCGGTCCAGCAGGTTGACGACCTGCGCCTGGACGGAGACGTCGAGGGCGGAGACGGGTTCGTCGGCCACGATGATCTCGGGGTTGAGGGCGAGGCCGCGGGCGATCCCGATGCGCTGGCGCTGGCCGCCGGAGAACTGGTGCGGATAGCGGTTGATGTACTCGGGGTTGAGCCCCACCACGTCCAGCAGGTCCTGTACCCGCTGCCGCCGGCTGCCCTTCGGGGCGACCTCGGGGTGGATCTCGTACGGCTCCCCGATGATGTCGCCGACCGTCATGCGCGGGTTGAGCGAGGTGTACGGGTCCTGGAACACCATCTGGATGTTCCGGCGGACCGCCTTCAGCGCCCGGCCGGAGAGCTTGGTGACGTCCTCGCCCTTGTAGCGGATGACGCCGGCGGTGGGGCGTTCGAGGTGGACCAGCATCTTGGCGACGGTGGACTTGCCGCAGCCGGACTCCCCCACGATGCCGAGGGTCTCGCCGGCCGAGAGGTCGAAGGTGACCCCGTCGACGGCCTTGACCGCGCCGACCTGCTTCTTGAAGACGATGCCCTGGGTGAGCGGGTAGTGCTTGGCGAGGTCGCGTACCTGGAGGATCGGTTCCCCCTCGGCCCACGCGGAGAGCCGGCGCGACTCGGAGAGGAGGGTGGCGGCGATCTGGCCCTCCTCGCGCGCCTCCTTGCGGCCCCCGGAGTGGTCAGCGTGCATCGAGCGTCTCCTTCCAGAAGTGGCAGGCGCTCGCGCGGTGTTCGGCCACGTCGTACAGCGGTGGCTCGTCGGTGCGGCACACGTCCTGGGCCATCGGGCAGCGCGGGTTGAAGGCGCAGCCGGGCGGGATGCGCAGCAGGTTCGGGGGCAGCCCCTTGATCGCGTACAGCTCCTGACCCTTCTGGTCCAGGCGCGGGATCGACTGGAGGAGGCCCTTGGTGTACGGGTGCGCGGGGGCCTTGTAGATCTCGTGCACCGGCGCGGTCTCGACGATCCGGCCCGCGTACATCACGGCGATCTTGTCGGCGACGTCGGCGACCACTCCGAGGTCGTGGGTGATGAGGATCAGGCCCATGCGGTATTCCTGCTGGAGTTCCGCGAGCAGCTCCATGACCTGGGCCTGGACCGTCACGTCGAGGGCGGTGGTGGGTTCGTCGGCGATGATCAGCGCGGGTTCCAGCGCCATCGCCATGGCGATCATGATGCGCTGGCGCATGCCGCCGGAGAACTGGTGCGGGTAGTTCCCGATCCGCTCCTTGGCCGCCGGGATGCGGACCCGGTCCATCAGCTCGATCGACTTCCGGCGGGACTCCTTGCGGGACATCCCCCGGTGCACCCGGAACATCTCGCCGAGCTGGTCACCCACGGTCAGCACGGGGTTCAGGGAGGAGAGCGCGTCCTGGAAGATCATGGCCATCTCCTGGCCCCTGATCCTGCGCCGCTCGTCCTTCTTGAGCTTCAGCAGGTCGCGGCCCTTGAAGAGGACCTCGCCGCCGCTGATCCTCCCGGGCGGCATGTCGAGGATGCCCATGATCGCCTGCGCGGTGACCGACTTGCCCGAGCCCGACTCGCCGAGCACGGCGAGCGTCTCGCCCTCGGCCACCGAGTAGTTGACCCCGTTGACGGCCTTGGCGACGCCGTCCCGGGTGTGGAACTCCACGTGCAGATCGCGCACTTCCAGCAGCATGGCAGGGGACTCCTCAGCGCAGCTTGGGGTCGAGGGCGTCGCGCACCGCGTCGCCGAGCATGATGAACGACAGCACGGTGACCGCCAGCGCCCCCGCGGGCCAGAGCAGCATGTGCGGGGCGTTGCGGATGTAGTTCGACGCGGCGGAGATGTCGATGCCCCAGGAGACGGCGGGTTCCTTCAGGCCGACGCCGAGGTAGGAGAGGGTCGCCTCCAGGGAGATGTACGTGCCGAGCGCGATGGTCGCCACGACGATGACGGGGGCGATGGCGTTCGGGGCGACGTGGCGGAGCAGCATCCGCGAGTTGGAGGCGCCCAGCGCGCGGGCCGCCTGGACGTAGTCGTTCTGTTTGGCGGTGATGACGGAGCCGCGGGCGATGCGGGCGATCTGCGGCCAGCCGAGCAGGACGATGAAGCCGACGACGGGCCAGACGGTGGAGCTGGTGACGACGGAGAGGAAGACCAGGCCGCCGAGGACCACCGGGATGCCGAAGAAGACGTCGGTGATGCGGGAGAGCACGGCGTCCCAGCCGCCGCCGAAGAACCCGGCGAGTCCACCGAGGATGCTGCCCAGGATGCCGACGCCGAGGGTGGCGCAGACGCCGATGGTGACCGAGGTGCGGGCGCCGTAGACGACGCGGGTGTAGACGTCGCGGCCCTGGCCGTCGAAGCCGAAGGGGTGTCCGGGCTCGCGGCCCTTCTGGGCGTCGGAGAGGTCGGCCTGGAGCGGGTCGCCGCTGGCGATGAGCGACGGCCAGATCGAGATGACCACCAGGAAGAGGATGACCAGGCCGGAGATGATGAAGACCGGGTTGCGCCGCAGGTCGCGCCAGGCGTCGGACCAGAGGCTGCGGGGCTTCTCGGAGGGGCCCCCGCCGTCGTGGCCGGGGGGCTTCTCCAGGGTCTCGCCCTCCTCCAGGGCGAGGTCCATGGGTCCGCCGGCTCCCGCCGGTGAGATCGCCCCGTCCTGCGAATACGGCTCAGGCTCAGGCATAGCGGATCCTCGGGTCGAGTACGGCGTACAGGAGGTCGACGATCAGGTTGGCCGCCAGGAAGACGAGGACCAGGACGGTGACGAACCCGACGACGGTCTGGGTGTTCTGGCGCAGGATGCCCTGGTAGAGCTGGTAGCCGACGCCGTGGATGTTGAAGATCCGCTCGGTGACGATGGCGCCGCCCATCAGGGCGCCCACGTCCGTGCCGATGAAGGTGATGACCGGGATCAGCGAGTTGCGCAGCAGATGGCGGACGATGACCCGGCGCCGGGGCAGCCCCTTGGCGGTGGCGGTGCGTACGTAGTCGGCGCGGGAGTTCTCGGCGATGGAGGAGCGGGTGAGCCGGGCGACGTAGGCGAGCGAGACCGAGGCGAGGACGAGCCCGGGGACGATCAGTTCGTCCAGCGGGGCGGCAGAGGAGACCGAGGGGCTGATGATGCCCCACTTCACGCCGAGCAGCAGCTGGAGCAGCAGGCCGGTGACGAAGGTCGGGACGGAGATGACGACCAGGGTCAGGATCAGCACGGTGGTGTCGATGGGCCGGCCCCGCTTCAGGCCGGTGAGGACGCCGAGGCTGATGCCGATGACGATCTCGAAGACGATGGCGACGATGGTGAGCCGGATGGTGATGGGGAACGCGGTGGCCATCAGTTCGGTGACCTTCTGCCCGTTGAACGCGGTGCCGAAGTCGCCGGTGAAGACGTTGCCCATGTACGTCAGGTACTGCTGCCAGACGGGCTTGTCGAGGCCGAACTCGGACCGCAGCTGGGCGGCGGTGGCGGGGTCGCACTGGCGGTCGCCGCAGAGACCCGCGATGGGGTCGCCCATCACGTTCACCATGAGGAAGATCAGCAGCGTGGTGCCGAAGAAGACCGGGATCATCTGCAGCAGCCGCCGGATCACATAACGTCCCATGTGGGGCTCCGGGGGGTCGGGGCGGAAGCGGGGCTGGGACCGGGAAGCCGGGTGGCCGGAGCGGTGGGGTCCGCTCCGGCCACCCGGCTTCAGCGGGTCACTTGACCTTGATCTCGTTGTAGACGGGGACGCTGAAGACGTTCAGCGCGACGTTCGAGACGCGGTCGGAGTAGCCGGCGCTGCCGTTCTGGTACCAGAGCGGGATGACCGGCATCTGCTCGACGAGCACCTGCTCGGAGTCCTGGAAGGTCTTCACCGCGGTGGCCTTGTCGGTCTCGGCGTTGGCCTTGTCGACGAGGTCGTCGAACTCCTGGTTGCTCCACTTGCCGTCGTTGGACGAGGCGTTGGTGTAGTAGAGCGGCTGGAGGAAGTTCTGGATGAGCGGGTAGTCCATCTGCCAGCCCGCGCGCCAGGCGCCGTGCAGCTTCTGCTGGGAGACCTGGTTGCGGAAGTCGGCGAAGGTGCCGACGGGGCCGCCGACGCAGGCCCGGTTGTTGTCCAGCGCCTTGTTGATGCTGTTGCAGACGGCGTCCACCCACTCCTTGTGGGAGCCGGTGTCGGCGTTGTACGAGATCTTGAGCTGGCCGCCGGGGATGCCGCCGGCGTCGCTGATCATCTTCTTGGCCTCGTCGGCGTTGTACTCGCACTCCTTGCCGCACAGGCCCTTCTTGAAGCCGCCCTCCTCGCCGAGGACCGGGGAGGTCCAGTCGGAGGCGGGGGTCCGGGTCTGGTGGAAGATCTGGTCGGTGATCTGCTGGCGGTTGATCGCCATCGACAGCCCCTGGCGGACCTTGCGGCCGTTCTCGGTGTCCCACTCCTTGTCGTAGAAGGGGAAGGCGAGGGTCTGGATGATGCCGGCCGGGGTGTTGATGTAGCGGTCGCCGAGGTCGGACTGGACGTTGGTGAGCTGGGAGGCGGGGATGTCGTCGACGAGGTCGAGGTTGCCCGCGGTCAGGTCGGTGTAGGCGGTGTTGTTGTCGGTGTAGACCTTGAGGTCGATGCCGCCGTTCTCCGCCTTGTCGTCGCCGGGGTACTTGTCCCAGCGGCGCAGGTTCATCGACGAGCCCTTGGCGTACTGGTCGATGGTGTACGGGCCGTTGCCGACGGGCTTGGAGAGCCAGCCGTCGTGGTCGTCGAAGAAGCTCTGCGGCAGCGGCGAGAAGGCGGCGTAGCCGAGGGTGTCGGGCCAGAGCGAGAACTTCTGCGACAGCTTCACCGTGAAGGTCAGGTCGCCGGTGGTCTTGAGACCGGAGAGCGAGGTGGCCGAGGCGGAGCCGCTCTCGGGGTGGACCTTCTCGTAGCCGTCGATGTACTGGAAGAAGTAGGCGTTCTTCTGGTTGTTCTTCAGCGCGGCGCCGTAGTTCCAGGCGTCGACGAAGGACTTCGCGGTGACCTTCTCGCCGTTGGAGAAGGTCCAGCCGTCCTTGACCGTGATGGTGTAGTTCGTCGCGTCACTGGACTCGATCTTGTCGGCGAGCATGTTCTTGGCCTCGCCGGTCTTCGGGTCGTACCGCTTGAGACCCCGGAAGAGCATGTCGAGGACCTTGCCGCCCTGCACCTCGTTGGTGTTCGCGGGCTCCAGCGGGTTCTGCGGGTCACCCCAGGAGGAACTGACGATCCCGTCGGCCCCGCCACCGCCGCCACCGCCGCCGCTGTCGCCCCCGCCGCAGGCCGTCGCGGCCAGGGCGACGGCCACCGCGCATGCGGCCCACTTGACGTGTGTGGCTCCGCGCATGGAGTGCCTCCTATGAGTCCTATGGGTAGCTCAGCCCATCGGAACCCATGCGCATCCCGGCCGCATGTTCACGTCGCCCGTACGGGGACCGCGCACCGGTCCGTACGGCCGCCTGCCGCCCGGTACGCCGACGGGCCCGTGCGCGGGGAACGCCGGAGCGTTCCGCGCGCACGGGCCCGTGCGGGGTGTTGAGGATCAGGCCGCGTGGACGACGTCCTTCTCCTCGGCGAAGTGGCACGCCGAAGCGTGGGCCGCCGGGGTGTCCACGGACTTGAAGCGCTCCGGGATCGCGAGCAGCGGGGTCTCCGCGGCGCACTTGTCCTGCGCCTTCCAGCACCGGGTGCGGAAGCTGCATCCCGACGGCGGGTTCGCCGGCGAGGGGACGTCACCGGTGAGGATGATCCGCTCGCGGCCCTCGCGGGCCTCCGGGTCGGGGACCGGGACCGCCGACAGCAGCGCCTGGGTGTAGGGGTGCGTCGGGTGGTCGTAGATCTCCTCGTCCGAGCCGATCTCCGCCATCTTGCCGAGGTACATGACCCCGACCCGGTCGGAGATGTGCCGGACGATGGACAGGTCGTGCGCGATGAAGAGGTAGGAGAGGTTGAACTCGTCCTGCAGCTTCCCCATCAGGTTGATGACCTGCGCCTGCACCGAGACGTCGAGCGCGGAGACCGGCTCGTCGCAGATGATGATCTCCGGGTTGAGCGCGAGGCCGCGGGCGATGCCGATGCGCTGGCGCTGGCCGCCGGAGAACTGGTGCGGGTACCGGTTGATGTACTCCGGGTTGAGGCCGACGACGTCCAGCAGCTCCTGCACCTTGCGGCGCCGGTCGCCCTTCGGGGCCACCTCGGGGTGGATCTCGAAGGTCTCGCCGATGATGTCGCCGACCGTCATGCGCGGGTTCAGCGAGGTGTACGGGTCCTGGAACACCATCTGGATGTTCCGGCGGACCGCCTTCAGCGCCCGGCCGGACAGCTTGGTGATGTCCTGGCCCTTGTAGAAGACCTCGCCGGCCGTGGCCCGCTCCAGCGTCATCAGGAGCTTCGCGACCGTGGACTTGCCACAGCCGGACTCGCCCACGATGCCGAGGGTCTCGCCCGCGTACAGGTCGAACGAGACGCCGTCCACGGCCTTGACCGCGCCGACCTGCTTCTTGAACAGGATGCCCTGGGTCAGCGGGAAGTGCTTGACCAGGTTGCGGACCTGGAGGATCGGCTCGCCCTGCGCCACCGGGGCGTCGATGGCGGCGACCGCCTCGGCCTCCGTGGCCGCGTCGACCGTCTCCACCGGGGTGACGCTCGGGGTGGCGTCCACGGACTTCTTCTCGATGTCAGCCATGGATCGTCTCCTTCCAGAAGTGGCAGGCGCTGCCGCGCCCGGCCTGCTCGGCACCGTCCCGGTCGGTCACCTGGTGCAGCACCGGGATCTCGGTACGGCAGATGTCCTGCGCCATCGTGCAGCGCGGGTTGAACGCGCAGCCCGAGGGGACGTTGAGCAGGTTCGGCGGCAGGCCCTTGATCGCGAAGAGCTCCTGGCCCTTCTGGTCCAGGCGCGGGATCGACTGGAGAAGGCCCTTGGTGTACGGGTGCGCGGGGGCCTTGTAGATCTCGTGCACCGGCGCGGTCTCGACGATCCGGCCCGCGTACATCACGGCGATCTTGTCGGCGACGTCCGCCACCACACCGAGGTCGTGGGTGATCAGGATGAGACCCATGTTGTATTCGCGCTGGAGCTCCGAGAGCAGGTCCATGACCTGCGCCTGGACCGTCACGTCGAGAGCCGTGGTCGGCTCGTCGGCGATGATCAGGTCGGGCTCCAGGGCCAGCGCCATGGCGATCATGATGCGCTGGCGCATACCGCCGGAGAACTGGTGCGGGTAGTCCGAGACGCGCGCGGCGGCGGCCGGGATCTTGACCTGGTCCATCAGCTCGATGGACTTGGCCCGCGCCTCCTTCTTCGAGAGTCCCCGGTGCACGCGGAACATCTCGCCGAGCTGGTACCCCACGCTCAGCACGGGGTTGAGGGAGGACAGCGCGTCCTGGAAGATCATCGCGATCTTCTGGCCGCGGATCTTCCGACGCTCCTCGTTGGACATCTTGAGCATGTCCTGGCCGCGGAAGAGGATCTCGCCCTGCGGGATCTTGCCCGGCGGCATGTCGAGGATGCCCATGATCGCCTGCGCGGTCACGGACTTGCCCGAGCCCGACTCGCCGAGCACGGCGAGCGTCTCCCCGGCGTTCACCTGGTAGTTGACACCGTTGACGGCCTTGGCCACGCCGTCCCGGGTGTGGAACTCCACGTGCAGGTCACGTACTTCGAGCAGGGGGCCGACGTGGTCGTCCCCCGAGCGCGCGGCCGGGATTTCTACGAGTTGATCGATGCTGGTCACGTGCGCCCTCCTTATCGCGTCTTCGGGTCGAGGGCGTTACGGACGGCTTCGCCGAGCATGATGAACGCCAGGACGGTGATGCTGAGCATGATCGACGGGTACAGCAGGATGTGCTGCGCCACCCGGATCTGGCTCGCGCCGTCGGAGATGTCCATGCCCCACGAGACCGTGGGGGCGGCGAGGCCGAGGCCCAGGTAGGACAGGGTCGCCTCGGCGGAGATGTAGACACCGAGCGAGATCGTCGCGACGACGATCACCGGGGCCATGACGTTCGGCAGGATGTGCCGGAACAGGATCCGGTTGGTGCCGGCGCCCAGCGCCCTGGCCGCCTGGACGAAGTCGGCCTGCTTGACGGTGATCACCGCCCCGCGCATCACACGGGCGATCTGGGTCCAGCCGAGGAAGGCCAGCGCCATGACGACCACCAGGGTGGAGCGCTCGGTGAACGCCTGAAGGACGACCATCGAACCGAGCAGGAAGGGCACGCCCAGGAAGATGTTGGTGAATCCGGAGAGCACCGCGTCGATCCAGCCGCCGAAGTAACCGGCGAGCATGCCGATCAGTCCGCCGAACACGGTCACCAGCAGCGTCACGCCGACGCCCACGATCACCGAGGCGCGGGTGCCGTAGATGACACGCGCGTAGACACTGCGGCCCTGGCCGTCGTAGCCCAGCCAGCCGTCCGAACCGACCTTGCCCAGTTCGGGCTTGCTGAGGAAGTGGTGCACGAGGTCGCCCGTGGTGGGCGACGCGCTGGTGAACCAGCTCGGGAACGCCGTGATGACGATCAGGATCAGGATGAGGACGGCCGAGATCAGGAAGTACCAGTTGCGGCGCAGGTCTATCCAGGCGTCGCCCCAGAGGCTGCGCGCCTTCTCGGACTTGACTGCCTCGACGGGCTCGGCCGCGGACGTGCCGCCCTCGGGGGCGGTCGCGGTCTTGGTCATGTCAGGCATACCGGATCCTCGGGTCCAGGACCGCGTACAGCAGGTCGACGATGAGGCTCATGACGAGGTAGACGAGCACCAGGATGGTGACCAGTCCGACGAGGGTGGTGCCCTCGCGGCGGACGATCGACTCGAAGATGGTGCCGCCGATCCCCTTCACGTTGAACAGGCCTTCGGTGACGACCGCGCCACCCATCAGGGCGCCGAGGTCCGTGCCGAGGAAGGTGACGACCGGGATCAGCGAGTTGCGCATCAGGTGCACGCCCACGATGCGGCGCTTGGGCAGACCCTTGGCGACCGCGGTACGCATGTAGTCGGCGCGCAGGTTCTCCGCCATGGTCGTCCGGGTGAGCCGGGCGACGTAGGCGAGCGAGAGCGATCCGAGCACGATGCCCGGTGTGAAGAGCTCGCCCCAGGTGGCGTCGTTGGAGACGTTGGGCGAGATCCAGTCCAGCTGGAACGCGAACACCGACTTGACGAGGAAGCCGATCACGAAGACGGGCATCGAGATGATCAGCAGCGTGACGATGAGGACGATGTTGTCCGTCAGCTTGCCCGCGCGCAGACCGGCGATCATGCCGAGTCCGACACCGAGGACGATCTCGATCACGAAGGCGATTCCGGCGAGTCGCAGGGTGACCGGGAACGCGTCGCCGAGAACGTCGGTGACGGGCCGTCCACTCGCTATCTGGTTGCCGAAGTCGAAGTGGAAGAGGATCCCCTTCATGTAATCCCAGTACTGCACCAGGATCGGCTGATCCAGCCCGAGTTGGTGTCTCATCGCCGCGAGGGTCGCCGGGTCGGCGCCCTTGTCCCCGAAGAGCCCGCGCACGGGGTCGCCGGGCAGCGTGTAGACCATCAGGAAGATCAGCAGGGTTGTCCCGATGAAGACCGGGATCATCTGGAGCAGTCGCCGTACGACATAGCGCCCCATCGTGCCTCCATGTAAATCGGCAGCGGCAGCCGACGGGCCCTCCCGTGCGACGGACCTCCCCGATGGGTCGGTCCGAGGTGCGGAAGGGCCCCCCGGCCACTGCGTGCAGGCTTTGGTACAGGTCCGATGTCAGTTCGGTCCGGTACCGGCCCGCTGACTACGTCGGTGTTACTTCTTGACCTCGACACCGGTCAGGACCGGGTCGCCGTCCTGGGCGTACTCGACGTTCTGGACCTTCTCCGAGTAACCGGCGTTGACCTTGTAGTACCAGAGCGGAATGGTCGGCATGTAGTCGACCAGTTCCTTCTCGATCTGCTGGTAGGCCTTGACCGACTCGTCGAGCGAGGCGGCGGAGTCCGCGGCCTTGATCTGCTTGTCCAGCTCAGGGTTGGAGAAGCCGCCCTGGTTACCGGCGGCGCCGGTCTTGAACAGGTCGCTGATGAAGTTGGCGTTGACGGGGTAGTCGAGCACCCAGCCACTGCGGTAGAAGGACTTGACCTCCTTCGCGTCACGCGCGTTCAGGTCGGCCTGGAAGTCCGTCTTGGAGTCGCCGACGCACTCGACGCCCGTCGCCTGCGTGATGCTGTTGCAGACGGCCTCCACCCACTCCTTGTGACCGCCGTCGGCGTTGAACTGAATGAAGATCTTGTTCTTCGGAACACCGCCACCCTCCTTGATGAGGGCCTTGGCCTTGGTCGGGTTGTAGGTGGTGACGTCACCCGCGACGTTGTCCTGGTAGCCGAGGACGCCCTTGGCGACCCAGCCGGTCGCCGGCTCACGCGTGCCCTGGAGGACCGTCTTGGTGATGGTGTTCCGGTCGATCGCCATCGACAGGCCCTGGATGACCTTCGGGTCGACGCCCTTGAAGGTCGGCGAGTAGAAGGCGACACCCAGCGTCTGGATGGCGGAGTACGCCTTGTCCACGGCGCGGTCACCGAGGTCGGCCTTGTAGACCGGGAGGTCCTTCGGCGCGAGCTGGCGCAGCACGTCCACGTTGCCGGACTTCAGGTCCTCGTAGGCGGTCTCGAGGGTGGTGTAGTTCTTGAAGATCACACCACCGTTCTTCGCCTTGTCCGGACCCTGGTAGTCGTCGTTGCGGACGACCTTGATCTGCTTCTTGTGGTCCCAGCTGACGAACTTGTACGCGCCGTTGCCGACCGGCTTCTCGCCGGCGGCCTTCGGGTCCGCGTAGAAGGACTCGGGCAGCGGGGAGAACACCGTGTAGCCGAGCTTGTAGGAGAAGTACGGCAGCGCGGAGTTGAGCTCGATGGTGAACGTGGTGTCGTCCACGACCTTCAGGCCGGACATGGCGTCGGCCTTCGGCTTGGCGCCGTCACCGTCGGGGTGCACGTCCGCGTAGCCCTTGATGTCGCTGAACCACGACGCGTTGGTCTGCGCGTTGGTGATGTTCGCGGCCCAGTTCCAGGCCTTGACGTAGGACTCCGCCGTGACGGGGGTGCCGTCGTGGAACTTCCAGCCGGCCTTCAGCTTGACGGTCCACAGCTTCGAGTCGGTGGTGTCCACGGACTCGGCGTTGACCATCACCAGCTTGCCGGACGGGTCGTAGTCCACGAGCTGCGAGAAGATCGCGTCCGTGACGATGCTGCCGTTCGACTCCATCGTGTTGGCCGGCTGCAGCGGGTTCTGCGGCTCGCCGACCTCGATGGAGAAGATGCCGTTCGGGTCGACCGCGCCCTTGGCACTCCCGCCGTCCTTGGCTTCGTCCTTGCCGCCGCCACAGGCCGTTGCGGCCAGGGCGATGATGGCCGCTCCCGCGACCCACTTGGCGCTCTTGGCACCGCGCATGGGTTTCCTCCTCATGAGTCCACTTATGACTACAAGAGGGGCACCTCTCGCCATCCCCTCCCCTCTGAGGGTGATGGTCATGGTGCCCCAAGTGTGCTCGTGAGTCGGCGCACTCCCCACAGTGCGTGACCCATTGACCCGAGCTCAATGGAGCCAACTATTGGGTACTCCGAGGCTGTAAACCACACTTAAAGGGTCTCGGTTTGACAACATCACCTCACCCTCTATGACCGAAATCCGGACAAACTGAGTCCAGACAGACACCCCCGAAACGGACTGTTAACACATGTTCCGGAGAGCAACGCCCGATAACCGGACACCGAAGTGACGAAAATCAATTGACGAAGGCCCGGCCTCCCACAGTGTCTGCGGGAGGCCGGGCCTCATGTCAATGCTCTGTATCGGGTTCAAACCCGTGCGGGGCGATCTCCAGCCAGTGGCCGAAAGTGATCGGCGAGCGGAGCGTGACCGGTGGTCAGCGCTTGGCGCGCGACGCGGAGCGACCGCGCTCCTTGGCGTCCAGGACGACCTTGCGGATACGCACGGTCTCCGGGGTCACCTCGATGCACTCGTCCTCGCGGCAGAACTCCAGGGACTGCTCCAGGGAGAGCTTGCGGGCCGGGACCACGTTCTCCGTGGTGTCGGCGGACGCCGCACGCATGTTGGTGAGCTTCTTCTCCTTGGTGATGTTGACGTCCATGTCGTCGGCGCGGGAGTTCTCGCCGATGATCATGCCCTCGTACACCTCGGTGCCGGCCTCCGTGAAGATGACACCGCGCTCCTGCAGGTTGACCATCGCGAACGGCGTGACCGAACCGGAGCGGTCGGCGACGAGCGAGCCGTTGTGACGGGTGCGCAGCTCGCCGAACCACGGCTCGTGGCCCTCGAAGATGGAGTGCGCGATGCCGGTGCCGCGGGTCTGGGTGAGGAACTCCGTACGGAAGCCGATGAGGCCGCGGGACGGAACGATCCACTCCATGCGGACCCAGCCGGAGCCGTGGTTCGTCATGGTCTCCATGCGGCCCTTGCGGGTCGCCATGAGCTGGGTGATGGCGCCCAGGTGCTCGTCGGGCGAGTCGATGGTCATGCGCTCGATGGGCTCGTGCGTCTTTCCGTCGATCTGCTTGGTGACCACCTCGGGCTTGCCGACGGTCAGCTCGAAGCCCTCACGGCGCATCTGCTCGACCAGGATGGCCAGCGCGAGCTCACCGCGGCCCTGGACCTCCCAGGCGTCCGGGCGCTCGGTGTCGAGGACGCGGAGCGAGACGTTACCGATCAGCTCGCGGTCCAGACGGTCCTTCACCTGACGGGCGGTCACCTTGTGGCCCTTGCCGCCCTTGCCGACGAGCGGCGAGGTGTTGGTGCCGATGGTCATCGAGATGGCCGGCTCGTCGACCGTGATCAGCGGCAGCGCGATCGGGTTCTCGGGGTCGGCCAGCGTCTCGCCGATCATGATGTCGCCGATACCGGCGATGGCGCAGATGTCACCGGGGCCCGCGACCTCGGCCGGCTTGCGGGTGAGTGCCTCGGTCATGAGGAGCTCGGTGATGCGGACGTTCTGCTGGCTGCCGTCCCGCTTGATCCAGGTGACGGTCTGGCCCTTGCGCAGCTCGCCCTGCTCGACGCGGCAGAGCGCGATACGGCCGAGGAAGTTGTCGGCGTCCAGGTTGGTGACGTGGGCCTGGAGCGGCGCGGCCTCGTCGTACTCCGGAGCAGGGACGTGCTCCAGGATGGTGGTGAAGAACGGCTCCAGGTCCTCGCTGTCCGTGGGGACGGTGCCGTCCTCCGGCTTGGTCAGCGAGGCGACGCCGTCACGGGCGCAGGCGTAGACGATCGGGAACTCGATCTGGTTCTCGTCCGCGTCCAGGTCGAGGAACAGGTCGTACGTCTCGTCGACGACCTCGGCGATGCGGGAGTCGGGACGGTCCGTCTTGTTGATGCAGAGGATGACCGGCATCTTCGCCGCGAGCGCCTTGCGGAGCACGAAGCGGGTCTGCGGCAGCGGGCCCTCGGAGGCGTCGACGAGCAGGACGACCGCGTCCACCATCGACAGACCGCGCTCGACCTCGCCACCGAAGTCGGCGTGGCCGGGGGTGTCGATGATGTTGATCGTGATCGGTTCCCCGCCGGCCTTGGGGTGGTACTTCACCGCCGTGTTCTTGGCGAGGATCGTGATGCCCTTCTCACGCTCCAGGTCGTTCGAGTCCATCATGCGGTCGTCGAGGCTCTCGGCGGCGTGCGCGGCGAAGGCACCGGCCTGCTTGAGCATGGCGTCGACCAGCGTGGTCTTGCCGTGGTCGACGTGGGCGACGATGGCTACGTTACGGATGTCGTGGCGCGTGGGCATGGGTGGAATGCGCTTCTCTCGGATCGTGGGATCAGGCGTCGCAGTCGGTCTCAGGTCCTCGTACGCCCCGCCGGGCTGACACGCCACGGCTTGTCCCATGGTACGGGCCAGCCGCGTGCGGGGCTTCCCGGCCCGATCCGCGAGACCGCTCTTCCCCCAGGATTCAACGGATATTCAGCGGTGGGGACCGGTCTCGGACCGGCTCACGGGCGCCGGAAGAGGCCGCCGCGACCGCCTCCGGACCCCCTCGCGGGCCCCCGCGCGGGGGTCGGACGCACGCCCCCGGACACGACCGTGCCCGCCGGATCGGTCCGGCGGGCACGGTCGGGTGCGGGGGCGTGGCCCGGTGGAGCGCTCCGGGCCGGAGCGCTCCACCGCGGGCCGCTGCTACTCAGTCAGGCGGGCCGGGGCGCCCGCGGCCTTCTTGCCCTTGAATCCGATGTCCTGGTAGCGCGGCGTCCCGAAGCCGAAGGCGCCGACGTTCACGAGCTTCTTGTCGACCGCGACCAGCTGCGGGCGCTGGTAGAGCGGAATCGAACCGGCGGCGGCCCAGATCCGGGCGTCCGCCTGCTTCATCAGGTCGCGCGAGGCCTTCTCGTCCAGGGTCGCGACGGCCCGGTCGAAGAGCTGGTCGATGTAGTCGGTGCCGACCCGGGTGTAGTTCTGCTCGACGACCAGCGATCCGTCCGAGGCCGGTACGGGCTTCGCGAAGATGGGGCGGCCGTCGGTGGCGGGGTAGGCGCTGACCGGCCACGAGTAGAGCGCCAGGTCGTACTCGCCGGAGGCGATGTGGTCCTTGAAGTAGCTCGCGTCGGAGACCTTGGTGATCACCGTGGAGATGCCGACGGAGTCGAGCATCGCCGCGATCTTCTCGCCGACCTTGCGCAGGGCCGCCGACTCCGCCCCCGAGGGGAGCACGAACCGCAGGCTCAGCGTCTTTCCGTCCTTGCCGATCCGGCTGCGGACGGCCGCGTGCCGGGCCGGTGCGGCGGGCCGCGCCGGGGCGGCGGTGCCCACGGGGGCGTACAGGCCGGGGGCTCCCCCGGCCTTGCGGTCCCGGAGCGAGACCTGGGCGGCGGAGTCGTCGTCGCCCGGCTTGCCGTCGTCCCCGACGACGTAGCGCCCGGCGTTCCCGGCGTCGGCCTTCTCGTCGGCGGCGGCCTTGCCTGCGGTGGAGGTCCCGGTGGCCGTCTCCTCGGCGGCCGCCTTGTCGGCGCCGTCGCCGTCGGTCTTCGCCGTCTCCGTGGACTCCGTGGCCTCCGCACCCGCCGCGCCGTCCGAAGCGTCCGCCTCGGCCTCCTCGTCCGCCGGGGCGGAGGCCTTCGCCTTCTTCTCGGCCTCGCTGCCGGCCTCGGTGCCCTTGGGCTTCCGGGCGCCGCCGCCCGGGGTCCAGCCCGCGTCCGCGAGCAGGGCCAGGGCCTCCGCGGTGTCCTGGTCGCCGATGGCGCCGCTGCTGTCCGTGTAGCCGGGCTGGCCGAGCATGGCGAGGTGGCTGCCGAGCGGCTCGGCGGGCAGTCCCAGCGGCTTCAGGACGGAGTCGGCGATCTCCTGGCGGTCGATCGCGCGGGCCACCGCCCGGCGCACCCGTTCGTCGGCCAGCGGGCCGGACTCCCCGTTGAGCGCCAGCTGCGTGTAGGCGGGCTCCAGGGACTTGCGTACGACGTAGGAGCGCAGACCCGCCTGCTCGGCCTCGTACGCCTCGATCGCCTCCTGGGTCTTCTCCCGGGCAGCCTGCGCGATCTCGGCCGCCTCCTCGTCCGAGCCGTGCGCGAGCGCCCAGGAGCGCAGGGCGGCGGCGGGGGTGAGGTCGGCCTGGGGGCCGTGGGTGAGCGGGCGGCCGTTGCGGCCGTCGTCGTGGGCGGCGAGGCGGATGCGCCGCGCGTCGTTCCCGTCGATGTCGGCCACGTCCACCGTGCCCTCGGCGAGCGCCTCGCCCCGGTCCTTGGGGGCGACCGCGCGGAAGACGATCTTCTCCAGCTTCGCCGTGTCGCCCCACCAGCGGGGGTCGCGGACGAGGGTGACGGTCTTGGTGTCCTTGTCCACGGAGCGGAGCCTGAACGGTCCGGCGGTGTTCTTCAGGGCGGCGCGGGCGCCGTCGTTGAAGGAGGCCGGGGAGCCCATGACCTCCTTGGGGTACAGCGGCGAGAAGAGCGAGCGCCAGTCGCCGTACGGCTTCGAGAAGGTGACCCGGACCTGGAGGTCGTCGTGGCCGCGCTCGATCTTCTCGATCCGCTCGTACCCGGCGTTGCGCGCGGTCCAGTACGCGGAGTCCTTGCCGCTCAGCGCCCGCCACTGGGCGACGAAGTCCGGGGCGCCGATCTCGCGCCCGTCGCTCCACACCGCGCGCTGGTTGAGCTTGTAGAGGACGACCTGCTTCGGTTCCCGGTCGATGACCTTCGCGGACTCCAGGTAGTCCGGGTTGAGCTTCGGCTGTCCCGCCGCGTCGAGCGGGAAGAGGTTCGGCAGGAGCGCGCCGGTGATCCGGGTGGTGGTGTTGTCCGCGTCCGCCTGGAAGGTGTTGAGGGTGGCGGGCACCGCGTCGACGGCCCAGTTCAGGACGGATCCCTGGGCGATCGCGCCGCGGGCGGCCGGGGAGATGTCCTGGGGGACGCCGGCGACCGCCTTCTCGTCCCCGGAGCCGCAGCCGGCCAGTGCCGGGATGGTGAGTACACCCGCGGTGAACAGCGCGAGGGTGCGGCGCTTGCGGGCGGTCCCGCGCGGGACGCCGACGTGGGACATGGCTGGTACCTCCGGGGCCGGAACGGACCACCCCGTACCGGAATGGACCGGATGACAGTTACCTGACGATCTGATGGCATTAGCGGTTGATCACACCGCTGACGCCTCCCCACTGAAAGCGCCTGCGCGCGTGGGCCGTCACCGACACGTCGGCCGGCCGGGAAACCTCACCCGTGCGGGGGCACCGGTGTGCGCCGTCCGGGCCCCGCCGGTCGCAGCCGCCCCGGCCGCCGCCGGGTTCCGGACACACCCGTGCCCCGGATCCGGCGGTTGCGCCGGGTCCGGGGCACGGAGGGGCCGTACCGGCCGTACGCGGGAGGAGGCGCGTGCGGCCGGGGTGCGGGGAGGGATCAGCCGAGAAGCTTGATGATCTCCGCGGTGGTGGCGGTCTCGCCGAGGCGCGGGAAGATCTTCTCGACGGAGTTGGCGTGCGAGTCGGCGTCCATGTCGCTGATCGCGTCGGTCACGACGGTGACGTTGTAGCCGTACTCGCTGGCGAAGCGGGCGGTGGACTCGACACCGATGCTGGTGGCGACACCGAGCAGCACGATCTGGGTGATGCCGCGGCGGCGGAGCTGGAGGTCCAGGTCGGTGCCGTAGAAGGCGCCCCACTGCTGCTTGGTGACGACGATGTCGCTGTCCTGGCGGCCGAGGCCGGGGACCAGGTCGGCCCAGTCGGCCGGCGGCTGTCCGCCGCCGTGGCCGGCCTCGGTACGGCCCGGGGCACCGCCGGTGACGCGGACCAGCACGACCGGCAGGTCCTTGGCGCGGAAGGCCTCGGAGAGCTCGGCGGCCTTGGCGACGATCTCGTCACCCGAGTGGATGATCGGGAGGTCCAGGATGCCCTTCTGCAGGTCGATGACGACGAGCGCGGTCTTCGCGTCGAGGGTGGTGGCGGTCATGGGACGTACTCCTTGCTGTGTGTTCCGGCCCGTTGGTACGGGGCCGGGGCGGTGCGGTCTTTCAGGGGGTGTGGTCTTCAGCGGGCCTGCGGAGTGCGCAGCGCCCGGTCGGTGAGGGTCAGGCCGATCAGCAGTACCCCGAGTCCCGCGGCGATCCACGCCATGAGGTGGAGGCCGGCGTCCGTGGCCGCCTGGCCGTAGGCGAGGGCGATCATGCTGGAGGCGGTGATCGCGCCGATGTACTGCGCGGTGCGCTGGAGCCCGGCCGCCGAGCCGATGGACTCGGCCGGGGCGAACTGGGCGACCGCCGCCTGGTTGCTCGTACCGATCAGCCCCTGCGGGATGCCGAAGCAGGCGCCCGCGAGCAGGAGCAGGACGAGCGGGGAGTCGCCGGAGAGGAAGACCAGGACCACGGACCCGGCGGTGAGCAGCAGGCAGGCCAGTGTGAGCGGCCCCCGGATGCCCTTCGTACGGGCGCCGAGGAGCGAGCAGGCCAGGGCGGCGACGGACATCGGGAGCATCAGCAGTCCGGTCTCGCCGGAGGAGAACCCGCGGACCTCTTCGAGCCACTGCGTCAGTCCGTACATCACGCAGTAGACGAGCAGGTAGCCGAGGCCGTGTCGCAGGTACGTACGGGTGAGCGCACCGTTGGAGACGAGCACCCGCAGGTCGATGAAGGGCTTGGGGGTCCGCAGCTGCCACCGGATCAGCACGGCGCCGACCACCACGAAGGGCGGCAGCAGCCACCAGTTCGGGTGGGCCAGGTCGAGCAGGAAGAAGGCGAGCAGCGTGAGGGCGGTGGAGAAGAGGCCGATGCCGAGCGGATCGATGTCGGTCTTCGGACGACTGCCGTCCTCGGCGGGTACGCGGGGCCGGTCGGCCGGGATCCACCGGAGCGCGGTGACGAGCGCGATCAGCGCGACGGGCACGTTGACCGCGAAGATGCCCCGCCAGCCGACGAGCATCACCAGCACGCCGCCGAGCGTCGGGCCGACGGCGGTGCTGCCGACCGCGGCGAACGAGAGCCGGGCGAGGACCGGGCGCGGCGGGGTACGGCCGACCCGGAGCCCCTCGTACCGGAGGATCGACATCGAGGCCGGGTAGGCGGCGGCGCTGCCGATGCCCAGCAGCAGCCGGGAGACGAGCAGCCAGGTGAAGGAGAGGGCGAAGGCGCCGACCAGCCCGGAGATCAGGACCACGACCAGCCCCGCGATGAAGACGCGGCGCGGGCCGATGGAGTCGGCGAGCTTGCCGAGCACCGGCTGCGCGACGGCGCTGGTGAGGTAGAGGACGGAGATCAGCCAGGCGGTACCGGCCGCGCCGACGTGGTAGCTGTGCCCGATCGCGACCAGGGCGGTCGAGATCATGGTGGTGTTGAGCGGGTTGACCAGCGAGCCGATCAGCAGGGGCGCCGTGAGACGGCCGCCGAAGCCGGGCCGCTCGGGGGCCGGGGACGCGCTGCCCGCGCTCCTGCCCGTGGCCGGGGCGGCGGGACCGGGGGTTCCGGTCGCCGCCGGGGGTATGAGCGGCGGGGTCGCGGCCTGCGGGCCGCTCGCGGCGCTCACTGCTCCACCAGCCGGTTGAGGAGGGTGACGGCCGTCGCGACGGTCTGCCGCTCGGACTCGTCCATCTCCGCGCCGAGCGCCTCGGCCAGCCAGTCGTGCTTGGCGGCCCGGACACCGGCGAGCGTGACCCGGCCGGCCTCGTTGACGGAGACGAGCGACTTGCGCCCGTCCTCGGGATCGGGGGCCCGGTCGACCAGCGCCTGGCTCTCCAGCGCGGCGAGCGTCAGCCGCATGGACTGGGGGCGTACGTACTCCGCCCGCGCGAGGGCCGCCGTGGTGGCGGGCCCCTCACTCTCCAGCCTGGCCAGCACGGACCGCTGCGACGGGGTGAGCAGGCTCTCGGCGGACTCGGTACGCAGTTTGCGGAGCAGCCGGCTCACCACCGCCGCGAGCCGCACGGCCACCACGTCCGGAGCGGGGTCGTCCGCGGGGGGCGTGGCCGGCCGTGCGGCTGAGGTTTCGGTCGTATCGGGCATTTCTCCACCGTAGAAGATGGGTAGACCATCTTGCAAGTTTGCCTGTCTATTCTGTCCCGAGGACGGCGGGAATCCACCGCCCGGGACCCGGGCCGTGTGGAGGCCGCAGCGGCGCGGGCCGGGCGAATGCCGCACCGGCGGCGGTCGGCCGCACACCCGATCGGAGTGATGTCCGGAACGTCACCTTGTGCCTCCGCACCCCCGCGATCTAGGGTGAATGCGCTTTCATCGCGCGTTTTCCGATCATGCACATACCGACCGTGCACACCCCGATCGCGTGCGGTGCGGCATTCAGAGGCAGGCAGCGGCGCACGCTTCGGGCATGTGGCCGCGGACGAAGAAGCGGACGGTCCCGGTCGAGTGAGTGCCCCCACGGTGTACGACGTCGCGGAGCGATCCGGCGTCTCCATCGCCACGGTCTCCCGTGTGTACCGCACCCCGGACTCGGTCCGGCCCGAGACCCGGGAGCGGGTCCTGGCCGCGGCCCGGGAGCTGGGCTACGTACCGAGCGGGAACGCCCGGGGCCTGGCCAGCCGCACCACGGGCGTGCTCGGGCTCTGCTTCCCCGACTACGCCGACCCGGACGCCGAGACGGCGGCGGCGCTCAGCGACGGCGACGACGACAACGCCGTGATGCTCTACTCCGACCAGATCATCCGGGGCATGGAACGGGCCGCCCGCCGGCACGGTTACGCCCTGCTGATCGCCGCCTCGCTGGACGGCGGACCCGAGAGCCTGGTGGCGAAGGTCGCGGGGCGGGTCGACGGCTTCGCCGTCCTCGCGCGGACCGTGCCGACCGAGGACCTCGACGTCATCTCGCGCCGGCTCCCGGTGGTGATGCTCGCCGGCCCCCGCGAGATAGACCACCTCGACCACGTGGAGGTCGCCAACCGGGACGGCGAACGCGAACTCGCCCGGCACCTCATCGACGACCACGGGCTGCGCCGCCTGGTCTTCGTCGGCGGCGAGGCGGACTCCCCCGACGCGGAGGCCCGGTTCGACGGCTTCCGGCAGGCGTGCCGGGAGGCCGGGCTGCCCGTACCGGACCAGCCGGAGCTGCGCACCGCGATGATGACCCAGGCGGAGGGCGCCCGCGCCGCCGAGGCGCTGCTCGACCGCGCGGACGAGGCCGGGGCGGTCCGGCCCGAGGCGATGCTCTTCGCCAACGACCAGATGGCCGTGGGTGCCCTCCAGGCGCTGGAGCGCCGGGGGGTGCGGGTACCGGAGGACATCGCGGTGACCGGCTTCGACGGCATCCCGCTGAGCCGTCTCGTACGCCCGGCCCTGACCACGGTCCGCCAGCCCATCCGGCGGCTCGGCGAAGAGGCGGCGGAGCTGCTGGTGCGGCGCCTCGGGGACCGCGACCGCGACCCGGTCTCGGTGGAGCTCCCGGTCGCCCTGGCCCGCCGCGAGAGCTGCGGCTGCGGGTAGGCCGCGCCTGACGCTGGGCGGCCACACCCGCCCGCGTCGGGAAGGCGTGAAAACGGTGGACGGGTGACGGGGCGGCTGCCATGATCACGCTGTCGTCCGGGCGCGGGCCCGGCACACACCGGGGGTGACCGTGCGGCTCTGCCTGGGCCTACCACTCGTCGTGCTCGCCCTGGCCTTCGGCGCTTCCGGCATCGCGGCGGTCGCGCGCGGCTGGGTGCTGCCCTTCAACCGGGGACGGGTCCGCAACGTCCGCCTCTTCGGCTGGGGCCAGACGGTGGTGGCCTTCTCCCTGCTCGCACAGGGCATTTTCCTGCTGCTCACGGGTGGCACCTCCAGGGCCCTCCCGTCGGCCTACCCGGTCTGGAGCCTGACCCTGCTGGCCGGACTGGTGCTGATGGGCATCAGCCAGCGCGCGGGCGGTGCCCGCCGGGGCCGCTGACGCACACCTTCACGCGCCGGCCGCGCCTCACCCCCCGAGGTGCTCGCCGAAGAACCGTTCCCGGTGCGCGCGCAGTTCCCGGACCTCCTCCGCGATCCCCCGGTACGCGAAGTGCCCCGCGGTCAGCACCCGGAGCTCCCGCGCCCCGGCCAGCGCGTTGTACACGGCGAACTGGCCCGGCGGCGGTACGGCGGGGTCGAACAGGGCCGCCGCGACCAGCGTCGGCAGGGTCAGCCGGGTGGCGGCCGTCGCCGCGTCGAAGTAGGCCAGCACCCCGGTGACTTCGGGGTGTTCCCGGTGGTGGGCGCGGACCGCCTCGCCGCTCCCGGTGCACGGCAGCGTGAGGCGCAGCGGGTGGTTGCCGAAGGTCGGCACGGTGAGCTGGACGGCGCCGAACCGCGCGTCCCAGGGCAGCGCGAGGGCGCCGAGCCCGCCGCCGAAGCTCTCCCCGAGGTAGCCGAGGCGCGGCGCTCCCGGCAACGCCAGTTCCGGGACGAGCGTGAGCAGCGCGGAGGCGGCGCACCAGAGGTCGGCCACGCACCCGCCGATGACGTACGTGTCACGTGCGCCGATGCCGGTGAGGACGTGCGCGTCCGCGGTGTCCGGGATACCGGGGACGCGCCCCCGGGTGCCCATCCCGCGTACGCAGGGCAGGATCGCCGCCGCCCCGGGCAGCGGGAGCGGCAGGTCGGGGCCGGGCCGGTCGCGCCCGCCGTACCCGTGTCCGACGACGAAGCCGTACCGGGCGGCACCCCCGCCTCCGGTCAGGGACGTGGCGTCCGGGAGGGCGACCCAGCCGCCCAGCCGTACCCCGCCGACCGAGGTGTACGTCACCCCGTGGACGCGTACTCCGTCCCGCTCCTCCTCCACCGGGCCGAGCTCCGGCGCGGTGTCGACCGCCAGGGCTTCCTCGTACCGGCCGCGCCAGAACGCCTCGAAGTCCTCGGGGGCGGCGGGAGCGGGGACGCCCAACAGGCTGTCGCGGGTGTGGCCGTGGCGTGGATCGAAGGGGAACGCGTGGGCAAGTGAGGACATACGCACGACAGTAACCACCCCTCCGGCCGGGCCGGACTCCCCCTCAAGCCTGACGAATCGGTCACATGAGTTCATCTTTCACATACACGGCACTTACCGTTCCAAAGGCACCTTCCGCATGTCCGGGACTTTGCTGGAATGTGACGCAGAACCCCCTTGCGGATTTCTGAACGTGTGTCGCAAAGTGATGTATGCGCTTACAGGCAGCGCATACATTCGGATTGCTCAAGGAGGAGCCCTCCATGCCCCGCACCGCCAGAATCACCGTCTCCGCCGGGATAGCGGCCGCTCTCGCCTTCGGCATTACCGCCTGCGGCGGTTCGGGTGGCGACTCCGTCGCCGCCGACAAGAAGCAGACGCTGACCGTCTGGGCCATGGGTGCCGAGGGCGAGAAGCTCGCCGACGTCGCCAAGGTCTACGAGAAGGCCCACCCGAACGTCACGGTGAAGGTGACTCCGGTCGGCTGGGACGTCGCCCACCAGAAGCTGGTCTCCGCCGCTGCCGCCGGCACCATGCCGGACGTGGCCCAGATGGGCGGCAGTTACATGGGCGAGTTCTCCGACCTCGGTGTGCTGGAGCCGGTCGACACCAAGACCTTCGACGAGAAGGACTACTTCCCGTCGGGCTGGAGCCAGGGCGAGGTGGACGGCACCGCCTACGGCGTGCCGTGGTACGTCGACACCCGTGTCCTCTACTACCGCACCGACCTGGCGAAGAAGGTCGGCATCACCAAGGCTCCGACCACCTGGAAGGAGATGCAGGCCCTCGCCACCGCGTACCAGAAGGACGCGGGCACCAAGTGGGGCCTCTCCATCCAGCCCAGCGGCCTGGACACGGTGCAGAACTTCTACCCGTTCCTGTACTCGGCCGGCGGCTCGATCCTCGACGACAAGGGCAAGGCCGTCATCGACAGCCCCGCCGCCGTCAAGGCGCTGAAGGAGTACGGCTCCTACTTCGACAAGGGCCTCTCCAACAAGTCGGTGCAGCCCGGCTACGACGTGGTGAAGGACTTCGGCAACGGCCGCGTCCCGATGTTCTTCGGCGGTCCGTGGCACGTGACCCTCCTCGACGAGGGCCAGCCGCAGCTGAAGGGCAAGTGGGCCGTGGCGAACGTGCCGGCCGACGCGTCCTCCACCTCGATGGCGGGCGGCTCCTCCCTGGTGATCTCCAAGGACAGCGAGCACAAGGCCGCGGCCACCGAGTTCATCAAGTACCTGACCGGCACCGAGGGCCAGGCCGACTGGTACAAGCGCACCAAGGACCTCCCCGCGAACACCAACGCGTGGACCTCGGGCACCCTCGCCGACGACGCCGACCTCCAGGTCTTCAAGAAGCAGATGGACACCGCCAAGGCGTCCCCGACCCTCTCGAACCTGACGGAGATCACCGACAAGGTCGACCAGGCGATCGCCAAGGTGACCCAGGGCAAGGCATCGGCCGAGGACGCGCTGAAGACCGCGCAGTCCCAGATCGAAAGCCTCGTGAAGTAGGAGCCATGAGCACCGTGACCGGAAAGGCCGCGCAGACGGCCAAGGGACCGCAGGGGCGGGCGACCGCGAAGTCGCCCGCCGCCGGGCCCGGCGCATCGCAGGGCCGTCAGGTTCGCAGGAAGCCGCTGGGGAGGCAGAACGCGGCGGGCTGGCTCTTCTCCACCCCGTTCCTCGTCCTGTTCCTCGTCTTCATGGCCTTCCCGATCCTCGCCACCCTGGTGATGAGCTTCACCGACTTCGGGCTGCGCAACGTGACGCACCCGCTGGACGCGAACTTCATCGGCTTCGAGAACTACGCCAACCTCTTCGGTGACGACAAGTTCCTGCGGTCGCTGCTCAACACCGGGTACTTCGTGGTCGTCGGCGTGCCGCTGACCATCGGAATCGGCCTGGTCGTCGCCGTACTGCTGAACAACGGCATCGACCGCGCCCGGACGTTCTTCCGGGTGGGCTTCTACGCCCCGGTGGTCACCACCATCGTCGCGGTCGCCGTGGTGTGGCGGTTCGTGCTCGACCCGAGCGACGGCCTGATCTCGGGCCTGTTCTCCGAAGTCGGCCTGACCGGGCCGGACTTCCTCGGGTCCGAGGCGCTCGCCATGCCGTCGATGATCGCCATGGCGGTCTGGCGGAACGTCGGTACGGTCATGGTGCTCTTCATCGCCGGCCTCCAGGCCATCCCGACCGAGGTCCGGGAGGCCGCGCGCCTCGACGGCGCCGGAGTCTGGGCGGAGTTCAAGGGCATCACCGTCCCGCTGCTGCGGCCGACGATGCTCTACGCCACGGTCATCACCACCATCGGCTACCTCAACGTCTTCGAGGAGCCGTTCGTGATGACCCAGGGCGGGCCCTCCGACTCGACCCTCACCGTCTCGCTGAACATGTACCGCGAAGGCTTCAACTTCTTCCACATGGGTTACGCCAGCGCCATGGCGTACGTCCTGTTCGTGGTGATCATGGCCATCACGGTGCTCCAGCTCCGACTGCTGAAGGACAACACCAAATGAGCGCCACCAACGCACCCGGCACGCTGCGGACGGCGCCGTCGAAGAAGCGCCAGTCGCAGGGCCCCGGTTCCAGCGGCTCCTCGCCGCAGGCGGCGAAGCCTCGCTCGGGCTTCCGTCCCGGCCGCGTCCTCGTCTACGTGCTGCTCTCGGTCGGACTGCTGGTCATGTCCGCGCCGTTCCTCTGGATGGCGCTCTCGTCCTTCAAGACCACGTCCGACCTCTCGGCCAGCCCGCCGGTCTGGATTCCGTCGACCTGGACGCTGGACAACTTCCGCGAACTGCTCGACAAGCTGGACCTGCCGCTCTACTTCATGAACTCCGTGATCGTGGCGGTGCTGGTCACCGTCTGCAATCTGGTGTTCTGCTCGATGCTCGGCTACGCGCTGGCCAAGCTGAAGTTCGCCGGCCAGAACAAGATCTTCGGCCTGGTGCTGGGCGCACTGATGGTGCCCGGCAACCTGATGCTGCTGCCGCTCTTCGTCCTGATGAGCAAGCTCGGCCTGATCGACTCGTACGCCGGTCTGGTCCTGCCGTTCGCGGCGGGTGCCTTCGGGGTCTTCCTGATGCGGCAGTTCATGCAGTCGATCCCGGACGAGCTGCTGGAAGCGGCCCGGATGGACGGCGCCGGCGAGTGGTACATCTTCTGGCGGATCGTGATGCCGCTGGTGAAGCCCGCCCTCGCGACCCTGTCGATCTTCACCTTCCTCGGTTCCTGGAACAACTTCGTCTGGCCGCTGATCGCGACCAACGACCCGGACAAGTACACGCTGCCGGTCGCGCTCGCGACCTTCGCCACCGACCCGAACAAGGCCGGCGGATCGAACGGCGTGCTGATGGCCGGTGCCTTCCTCGTCGTCCTGCCGGTGCTGATCCTCTTCATCGCCCTGCAGCGCCACTTCACCCAGGGCATCGCCACCGCCGGCATGAAGTAGGGCCGCCCGCACAGCCGGCCGCCCCGGTCCGCGCCCCGTCGGCGCGGACCACCCCCCCCTGACACCCGCACGACCAAGCATCACCCGCACCACCCCGCACGGGCCGCGCACGGAGAGCCGCGAGCCCGCCCCCTCACGCACCAGAAAGACACTCCGCGATGACGCACACCCCGGTCCAGTTCCCCGAAGGCTTCCTGTGGGGCGCCTCCACCGCCGCCCACCAGATCGAGGGCAACAACACCAACAGCGACTGGTGGGTCAAGGAGCACTCCGCCGGCACCAACATCCAGGAGCCCAGCCTCGACGCGTGCGACAGCTACCACCGCTGGGACGAGGACATGGACCTGCTGGCCTCCCTCGGGTTCACCGACTACCGGTTCTCCATCGAGTGGGCGCGCATCGAGCCGGCCGAGGGCCACTTCTCCCGCGCCGAACTGGCGCACTACCGCCGCATGGTGGAAGGTGCCGTCGCCCGCGGCCTGCGCCCGATGATCACCCTGCACCACTTCACCGTGCCGCAGTGGTTCGAGGCGCGCGGCGGCTGGACCGCCGAGGGTGCCGTCGAGCTGTTCGCCCGGTACGTCTCCGCCTGCGCCCCGGTCATCGCCGCGGACGTCAGCCACGTCTGCACCATCAACGAGCCGAACATGATCGCCGTGATGGCGGGCCTCGCCAAGCGCGGCGAGATCGGCTTCCCGCCGGCCGGTCTGCCCTTCCCCGACGAGGACACCACCGTCGCCGTCATCGCCGCGCACCACGCGGCCGTGAAGGAGGTCCGCGCGATCGACCCGTCGATCAAGGTCGGCTGGTCCGTCGCCAACCAGGTCTACCAGGCCCAGCCCGGCGCCGAAGAGGTCACCGCCGCCTACCGCCAGCCGCGCGAGGACGTCTTCATCGAGGCGTCCCGCGGCGACGACTGGATCGGCGTGCAGTCCTACACCCGTACGAAGATCGGCGCCGACGGCCCGATCCCGGCGCCCGCCGACGTCGAGCGCACCCTCACGCAGTGGGAGTACTACCCCTCCGCGGTCGGCCACGCGCTGCGTCACACCGCCGAGCTGGTCGGTCCCGAGGTCGCGTTGATCGTGACCGAGAACGGCATCGCCACCGACGACGACAGCCGCCGCGCCGACTACTACGCCGGTGCGCTGAACGAGGTCGCCTCCGCCCTGGAGGACAGGCTCAACATCCAGGGCTACCTGGCGTGGAGCGCGCTCGACAACTACGAGTGGGGCTCGTTCAAGCCGACCTTCGGCCTGATCGCCGTGAACCTGGAGACCTTCGAGCGCACCGCCCGCGACTCCGCGAAGTGGCTGGGCTCGCTCGGCCGCACCCGCGAACTCCCGCGCCTCGCGGGCTGATCACCGCCGCGGCGACCCGGTGTCCGCCGCGGCCCCTGAACGGGGGAGTTCCTGACCGGCTCCCCACCCGGTGCGGACGGCGGTCCTGACCCGCCGCCGGCCTCCACCGACCCACGCCCCGGCGCGGCCGAAGCCCACACTCCGGCCGCGCCGTCGGCATGTCCGCCACGCGCCACCGGGGTTGCCCGAGCACGCGGCGGCCGGTGCGGTACGGGCAGGCGCCCGCCTGCCACGGTCCCCCCGTGCCAGGCCCAGGCCCAGCAGAGGGCCCTGCCCTCCTGCGCCCAGGGCCCCTCGGCCCAGTACCGGCGGAGCCACCCGGCCCTCGCCCGTCGCATCGAGGAGATCCTCGACGTGCGTGCGCGCTTCCGTGTGGCTCTCGTAGTGCACTGCGGGACATCTCGCCCCGCTCCGGCTTCCCACCAGGATGACGCCACTCACCGGGTACGTCACGTACGCCAGGTACTCGTCCGCCGCCCCGTCCCCGATCGGACCGCCTCCCTCCCGTGCCCGGCGCCCCCGCCGGATGCTCGGGTCGCGGGGTGACAAAGGTGGCCATAGCCTCCCAGATGTGACGCCTCCCGCGACCCGTATCCGCAGCTCCCGACCCTGCCGGGCCCTGCTCGGCGTGCTGTTCGCGGCCTGCTGGCTGGCCGCCGGGACCGCCGCTCCGGCGTGGGCCGACAACCCCGTCACGCTCTCCAGGGACGGGCAGATCACCGACCGGACCGGGGCGCTCGGGGACCGTACCGGGGAGGTGGAGACGGCGCTGGACTCGCTCTTCGACGAGCGGCGGGTGCAGCTCTTCGTCGTGTACGTACGCGACTTCTCCGGCCGCTCCTCGCAGAGCTGGGCAGACGAGACCGCCACCCGCAACGGTCTGGGCCAGGACGACGTGCTGCTGGCCGTCGCCACCCACGACCGGCAGTACGCGTACTCCGTGGACGAGGCGTCCCGGCTCACCGACGCGGAGCTGAGGGACGTGGCGAGCACCGCCATCGTGCCGGCGCTGCGGGTGAACGACTGGGCGGGAGCGGCGATCGGCGCGGCGGACGGTTACGCGGCCGTGCTCGCGGGGCAGCCGGTGCCCTCGCCCTCCCTCTCCCCCGGCCCGGCCGATCCCGGGTCGAGCGGTTCGGGCGGCACCGACGCCGGTGACTTCCTGCTCCCGGCGGTCCTGCTGGTCGCGGTCGTCGCGGTCGCGGCGTACGCCTTCGCCCGGCGCAAGCGTCGGGCGAAGACCCGTACGACGCCGGCCGCCACCGGCTGGGGCACCGCGGCGCCCGGAGCGGCGGCAGGCGAACCGCCCACCCCGCTGCCCGAGCTGGACGCCCGCGCCAAGGAGCTGCTGGTGGACACGGACGACGCGGTACGCACCAGCGAGGAGGAACTGGGCTTCGCGTCGGCCCAGTTCGGCGAGGAGGCGGCGGCGCCGTTCGCGGCGGCGGTGACACGTGCCAAGAGCGAGCTGACCGCTTCGTTCCGGCTGCGCCAGCAGCTCGACGACGCGATCCCGGAGGACGAGCCGACCCAGCGCCGGATGCTGGAGGAGATCATCAGCCGCTGTACCGCCGCGGACGAGCAACTCGACGCGGTGTCGGCCGACTTCGACCGGCTGCGGGACCTGGAGCAGAACGCCCCGCGGGCGCTGTCGGATGTGGAGGCGACCTTCCGCGCCCTCGCGGGGCGTACGGCCGCGGCGGGTTCGGCGCTGGACGCGATGCGCACGCACTACGCACCCTCGGCCGCCGCCCCCGTCGCGGACGACGTCGAACAGGCGAAGGAGCGCCTGGTCTTCGCCACCTCGTCCCTCAACCAGGCCCGGCAGGCGGTGGACGGCGGCGACAACTCCCGTGCCGCCGTGTTCGTACGCGCGGCGGAGAGCGCGGTGCGCCAGGCCGCCACCCTGGTGGACGCCGTGGAGCGGCGGGCCGCCGAGCTCGCCGAGGCCGCGTCCCGCATCCCCGCCGCGCTCACCGAGATGGAGACGGACCTCGCGGACGCGCACGGGCTGCTGCGGGGCACCGCGCAGGGCATCTCCACGGCCGACCTCCAGGGGCGGATCGGCCGGGCGGAGGCGGTGCTGGCGGATGTACGGGGCGAGGTGGCGGGCGGACCGTACGACCCCATCGACGCGCTGCGCCGGCTGGAGGAGGCGGACGCGGCGCTGGACGAGTCGCTGGCCGGAGCGCGCGAGCGCGACCAGGGCAACACCCGGGCCCGCCCGCTGCTGGACCAGGCGATGCTCTCCGCCCGCTCGGCGATCTCGGCCGCCGCCGACTACATCACCACGCACCGGGGCGCGGTCGGCAGCCAGGCCCGTACCCGGCTCGCGGAGGCCCAGCGCCACGCGGAGCAGGCCGGGCAGCTCGCGGCGGGTGGCGATCCGCAGCGCGCGCTCGCCGAGGCGCAGCGGGCCGACGCGCTGGCCGGGCAGGCCCAGGCGCTGGCCGAGCAGGACGTACGCGCCTTCGACGGCCGTTCCGGTCCGGGAGGGACGCGGGGCGGGGGCGGCGGGATGGGCGGGGCCGTGCTGGGCGGCATCCTCCTCGGCGGACTCCTCGGTGGCGGCGGGCGGGGCGGTGGCCGCGGATTCGGCGGGGGCTTCGGCGGGGGCGGCGGGTTCGGCGGGGGCGGCTTCGGCGGCGCGGGGCCCGGCAGCTTCGGCGGCGGGGGTACGCGGGGCCGCAGAGGCGGTGGTGGCCGCTTCTGACCGGGCGACCGGGGTGCGCGGCACCCCGGGCCCCGTACGTCCCGTCCCGTACCCCCCCCGCATGTCCGCCCCAGGCGAACCGTCCCCCACTCCAGGAGAGGAGCCCCTCGTGTCGAAGCAGACGATTCTCGGCCGTGTCACCCAGCTCGCGAAGGCCAACATCAACGCGCTCATCGATCAGGCCGAGGACCCGCAGAAGATGCTGGACCAGCTGATCCGCGACTACACCAACAACATCGCGGAGGCCGAGCAGGCGGTCGCCGCCACCATCGGCAACCTGCGGCTGATGGAGCAGGACCACGCGGAGGACGTGGCGGCGGCGAAGGAGTGGGGCGGAAAGGCGCTCGCGGCCAGCCGCAAGGCGGACGAGCTGCGGACCTCGGGCTCGGCGGCGGAGGCGGACAAGTTCGACAACCTCGCCAAGGTCGCGCTGGGCCGCCAGCTCCAGTCGGAGAAGGAGGCGCGGACGGCCGAGCCGACGATCGCCTCGCAGACCGAGGTGGTGGAGAAGCTCAAGTCGGGGCTCGGCCAGATGAAGGCCAAGCTGGGCGAGTTGAAGGCGAAGCGGGACGAGCTGGTGGCCCGCGCCAAGTCCGCCCAGGCCCAGAACCGGATGATGGACGCGGTGAAGTCGATCGACGTGCTCGACCCGACCAGTGAGCTGAACCGCTTCGAGGAGAAGGTGCGGCGCGAGGAGGCGAGGGCGGTGGGCAAGCAGGAGCTGGCCGCCTCCTCGCTCGACGCGCAGTTCGAGCAGCTGGACACCATGGGCGACAGCGCGGAGGTCGAGGCGCGGCTCGCCGCGCTGAAGTCCCCGTCCTGAGCGGGGGAAGGGGTGGGGCGGTCCTGTCCGCCCCACCCCTTTCGTCCCCCGCGTGGATCGTGTCAGTACGTGCTCAGTACATGCTGAGCAGCTGGTCGACCGTGAGCTCGGCGGCCGGCTGTCCGTCCGGCAGGGCGAGTTCGAACCAGACGGTCTTGCCGCGCGGGGTGCGCCGCGATCCCCAGGCCGCGCTGAGCAGCCCGACGAGTTGCAGCCCCCGGCCGCCCTCGTCGGTGTCGCGGGCGCGGCGGCGGCGCGGCTGGATCAGCCCCGCGTCCCACACCTCGCACACCAGGGTGCGGTCGCGCAGCAGCCGGAGCCGGATCTCGCCCTCGCCGTACCGCAGGGCGTTGGTGACGAGTTCGCTGACCAGGAGTTCGGTGGTGTCCACCAGGTCGTCCAGGTTCCACTCGGTCAGCCGCCGGCGGGCGAGTTCGCGGGCCCGGCCGACCGAGCGAGGCTCCCGGGGCAGCGTCCAGTCACCGACCGCTTCCTCGGGCAGCCCCTGGATGCGGGCCATCAGCAGCGCGATGTCGTCCTCGCCGTGCCGGGTGTCGAGGGCGGCCAGTACGTGGTCGCAGGCGGCCTCCAGCCGCATCCGCGGCCCGGTGAGGGCGGTACGGAGCACTTCGAGGCCCTCGTCGAGCGGGTGGCCGCGCGACTCCACGAGACCGTCGGTGTAGAGGGTGAGCAGGGCGCCCTCGGCGAGTTCGACCTCCACCTCCTCGAAGGGCTCGCCGCCGACGCCGAGAGGCATCCCCGGCGGTACGTCGAGGAGCCGGGCCGCCTGGCCGGGCTCGACGACGGCCGGGGGCAGGTGGCCGGCGTTGGCGAAGGTGCAGCGCCGGGTGACCGGGTCGTAGACCGCGTAGACGCAGGTCGCGAGGTACACCTCGGAGAGGTCCGCCTCACGGGACTTCTGGAGGGCGCGCGAGGGCCACTGGGTGCCCCCGCCCTCGGGCCGGTCGCCGCCGCCGGGGGTGCCGAGGCCGCGGGCGACCTCGTCCAGCGCGGAGAGCACCTCGGCGGGTTCCAGGTCCAGCAGGGCGAGCGTCCGTACGGCGGTGCGGAGTTCGCCCATGGCGACGGCGGCGCGCAGCCCGCGCCCCATGACGTCGCCGACGACGAGCGCGGTGCGGTGGCCGGGCAGTTCGATGACGTCGAACCAGTCGCCGCCGACCTCGGTGGCCGCGTTGCCGGGGAGGTAGCGGCAGGCGATGTCCAGGCCCGCCGCCTCGGGGGCGCCGGGCGGGAGCAGGCTGCGCTGGAGGAGCAGCGCGCGTTCGTGCTCGCGCCGGTAGAGGCGGGCGTTGTCGATGCAGACGGCGGCGCGGGCGGCGAGTTCACCGGCCAGGTCCCGGTCGCGTTCGCCGAAGGGCTCGCTGCCCTTCGTGCGGGAGAAGCGGACGAGCCCCACCACGGTGTCGTGGGCGACCATCGGCACCGCCAGCGTGGACCGGACGAACCCGAGGCCGTCGCCGGGCGCCTCGTGGACGCGGCCGGTCCGCAGGGCGGTGGCGCAGGCGGAGGCGTGCGGGTAGCGGTGCACGGCTCCGAGGACGGGCTCCCCCGTCTCCGGCCCGGCTCCCGCGTCGGCGGGGTGCTCGCCGGACCGCGCGGACGGCACCGGGGCGCCCGGCGGTGCGGGGACGCGGGGGCGGGCGTCGGAGACCGCGCTGGCCTGGGCGACCCGGCGCAGCTCCGGTGAGGGGGCCCCGGGCTCCGGCGCGGGGCCGCCGGCGGACGGGGCCTCGGCGCCGGTGAGCACGGCGGGGAAGAGGTCGACGGTGGCGAGGTCGCAGAAGCCGGGGACGGCGACGTCCAGCAGCTCGCGGGCGGTGGTCTCCAGGTCGAGGGAGTTGCCGATGCGGGCGCTGGCCTCGTTCAGCAGCCGGAGGTTGCGCCGGGCGCTGGCCGCCTCGCGTGCGGCGATGTGGCGGCTGGTGACGTCGGTGGCGAGTCCGGCGACCCCGGTCGGCCGTCCCGATCCGCTGTGCACCCGGTAGAGGTTCATCGACCAGTGGCGGCGGTCGGTGTCGCCGGGGACCGTGCCGATGAGCCGGAGGTCGGTGACGGACTCACCGGTCGCCAGGACTCTTCTCAGGGTCTCCGTCAGCCGGTCCGCCTCGGGGCGGGTCAGATAGTCCTCGGCCCTGCGCCCCCGGTGGTCGGCGGCCATGCCGCCGAAGACGTCGGCGAATCGTTCGTTCGCACGCACCACCGAAAGGTCCTTGCCGAACAGGACGAACCCGAAGGGGGATTGGCCGAAAATTGCCTGCGAGGCGGCGAGGTCCGTCTCGATGCCGCGGAGCGCCCGGACGTCCACCACGATGCAGAGGGCGGCCCGCTCCCCGGCCGCGGTCACGCTGGGCATGACGTAGACCTCGGCGAGCCCGCGGACGTCCCGCTCCCCCGGTATCCGGAAGGGGACGAGGCCCGTCCACTCCTTGCCGTCCAGGATCTCGCGGATCCGCCGGTGCCCGCCCCGGCGCAGCTCGGAAGGCATGAACGCCTCCACGGGATCGCGCCCGATCACCTCGTGCGGGCCCATGCCGAAGAGATCGGCGGCCCTTCCGCTCCACTGCTCGACCAGGCCGTCCGGGCCGATCGAGAAGGAGGCAACCCTGATGTACTCGTATATCGAGCCAGGCGGGCTGCTCTGCCACACGATGTCGCCCGCTGTCCCAGGTATCTCGCTCACGCGACCGTCCCCTCCAGCTCACACACCGGACCGGTCCTGTGCGCAGTATTCAGCACTACGGCCACTCCCGACACGGCGTTCACGATCACAGCAAGGTCTCAGTCCTTCTCGTCGGCGGCCCCGACCTCAGGTGATCGCTGTGCGTCCCCCTCCACTCCTAACCAGACAGAGGCAGCTCGAACCACACCGTCTTGCCACTCTTTCCTTTGCGTGTCCCCCAGCGGCGCGCCGAACAGGCCACCAGCTGGAGCCCGCGGCCGCCTTCGTCGTCGGGGCCGGCCCGGCGGCGGGTGGGAAGATCCGGAAGCGGATCGGAGACCTCCACCAGCAGTCCGTGGCCATCGACCGAGGCCTCGGCCACTTCGGCGGGGGTGTCGCCGGGCCGCACCAGGCGCACTCCGATGGGGCCGGTGGCGTGGCGGAGCGAGTTGGTCACCAGCTCGCTGACGAGCAGCACCGTGACGTCGATGACCGGCAGACCGAGGTCCCAGGCTCGCAGCGTCTCGCGGACCGCGTTCCGTGCGCCCCGCACGGATCCCGGCTCCGCCGGGAAGGACCACTCGGCGCTGCCGCCTTCGGTATCGATCACGCCGATCACTTCCCGGGGCCGACAGCGGATTCACCCTGCGAGGGGTCACTGTGGACATACCCGGAATTCATCACGTATCACAACGGATCGTGACCGATGAGTCATACGGGTGCACGGGTGCGGGTCGCACCGGTGCGGGAGGCGGTACGCGGTGGGGGCGGCGGCCCCAGGCGGGTGCGGGGCGGCTCAGGCCAGCACACCGGCCGCATGGAGATCGTCGAAGAGCACCTGGTCGACCGGGGCGACGAGAGGCCGGTCCGCATAGGTGAACCAGGCCACCTCGTCGATCTCGTTGCTCGCCGCCACGGTGCCCTCGTAGTCGCCGTAGTAGCAGCTCATCCGCACCACCACACCGTCCGCGTGCCCGTGTGCCTGCGCTTCGTAGACCCCCGCGTGCACGACGGTCGCCGGGTCGAGGGCCACCGCGAGCTCCTCGTCCACCTCCCGCAGCAGGGTCTGGAGGTCGCTCTCCCCCGCTTCCCGCTTGCCGCCGGGGATGTAGAAGATGTCCTTCCCCTTCGACCGCGCGCAGAGAATCCTGCCGCTCTCCACTCGTACCCACGCCACCGTGTCGATCAGGGCCGGCATCGCTCCGCCTTCGTTCCCCGGCCTGGCGGTCAGGCCGGTCAGCCGGACCCTACCTTCGCGCGGCGGCGCGTTCCGAGCCCGGGGGCGCGCACCGGCGCGGGCGCGGGGGGAGTGCGCGCCGGACGGCCAGGACACCGGCGGGGCGTACGACGGCGGCCGGACACCCCCTGGTCAGGGAGGGTGCCCGGCCGCCGGTGACGCGGGTCGTGGGTCAGGGACGGGCGGTCTCACCCGCGCGTTCCACCCAGTAGAGCTGCTGGTGCTCCCGGGTGTCGAACCTGTCCGCGACCTTCTGCGCCTCTTCCTGCGTGGCGTATCGGCCGACCCGGTACGTACTGCCGTTGACGTCCTGCCGTATCACCAGCCACGGGAGGACAGCTGCGCTGTCACTCATCGTGCTCCTCCCGAGCATGCTGCCCCTCTCCCCACCGGTCTGCACATCTCATAGGACGATCCCCAGGAAATCGCTGTGCGCATATGCCGGAGCGTACGCCTGACCTTCACTCAGCGAATGCGGAATCGCACAAAGGGATACGGAACCGGCCATACAAGGGGCGCATCCGTCCGGATGCGCCCCCGGAGCGGAGACCGGGACCCTACCGCGCCGCGCCGGCGCCGGTCGTCCCGGGCCGGATCACCCTCGGCCCGCCCCGTCGGAACCGGCCACCCGCACCGTGGGCAGGGGCATCAGCACCGGTCCGGCCGCCGGCGCCTTCCGGCAGACATCGCCGCAGGTGGCGTCCAGCGAGCAGCAGAGCGAGCAGACAGGGCCCGCGTGCGCGGGGCAGTCGGCGATGTCCGGCAGTTCGTAGGCCGTCTCGCAGACCGCGCAGGTGTGGGTGGCGGTGATGTCCTCGACCGCCACCTCGGGACCGTTCACCGGATTGGGCCGGGCCAGGTAGTACTTGCCCTTCGTCGCCCAGGCGATCAGCGGGCAGAGCGTCACCGCGAGCCCCGCCGCGATGAAGGTGGAGAAGGCCTCCGCGTACTCCCCGAAGAGGCCGAAAAATGCCAGGATCGAGACGGTCGAGGCGATCACCATGGCCCCGAAGCCCGCCGGGTTCACCGCGTAGAGGTAGGCCCGCTTGAACTCGATGTACGGCGGGCTGAGCCCGATCCGCTTGTTGATGACCAGGTCGGCGGCGACGGCGGCGATCCAGGCGATGCCGACGTTGGAGTAGAAGCCCAGCAGCTTGTTGAGGGCCGCGAACATGTCCATCTCCATCAGCGTGAGCGCGATGGCGAGGTTGAGGAAGATGTACCAGACCCGCCCGGGGTGCCGGTGGGTGATCCGGGAGAAGAAGTTCGACCAGGAGAGCGAGCCGCTGTAGGCGTTCGTCACGTTGATCTTGACCTGGGAGACGATGACGAAGATCGCCGCGGCCGGCAGGGCGAACCCGCCGAGCCAGGGCTTGAGCGCCTCGATCTGGGGGGCGATCGGCTCCAGCGCGTGCGTCTTGCCGACCGCCTCCAGCGCGACGAAGGCGAGGAAGGCGCCGCCGAGCTGCTTGGCAGCACCGATGATCACCCAGCCGGGCCCGGCGGCGAGCACCGCGAGGTTCCAGCGGCGCTTGTTGGCCTCGGTCTTCGCGGGCATGAAGCGGAGGTAGTCCGCCTGCTCGCCGATCTGCGCGATCAGCGAGAGCGCCACCCCGGTGCCCAGCCCGAACCCGAGCCAGGAGAAGCCCGAGCCGGCGCCCTCCGTGCCGCCGAAGGAGCTGAACGAGCCCCAGGCGTCCGGGGCCTCGAAGGCGAGCACCAGGAACGGCAGGATCATGCCGATGATCCAGACGGGCTGGGTCCATGCCTGCACCTTGGCGAGCGCGCCCATGCCCCGGAAGACGATCGGGATCACGATCAGCGTGGTGAGCAGATAGCCGATCTGGACCGGCAGCCCGATCGCCTGGTGCATGGCCTGCGCCATGATCGAGCCTTCGAGCGCGAAGAAGATGAAGGTGAACGACGCGTAGATGAGCGAGGTGAGCGTCGAGCCGAAGTAGCCGAAGCCGGCGCCCCGGGTGACCAGGTCCATGTCCAGGCCGTACGTCGCACAGGCCCGGGCGATGGGGATGCCGGTGAGGAAGATGATCGCGGCGGCGGTCAGGATCGACGCGAAGCCGCTGGTGAAGCCGTAGGTGAAGACGATCGAGGCGCCGATCGCGAAGTCCGCGAGGTAGGCGATGCCGCCGAGCGCGGTGCCCGCGACCGTCCCGGGCGACCAGCGGCGGAACGCGTGCGGGGCGTAGCGCAGCGAGTAGTCCTCGCGGCTCTCGTCGGCGGCGAGCGCCGCGTAGCTGCGGGCCGGTCCGCCGGAGCCGGACACGCCCCCCGGCTCGGGGGGCTGCGGCGAGGTGTGCGGGGTCTCGGCCGTGGTGGGTGGTGCGATGTCCGTCATGAGGGTCCCGTCCTCGGTCCGTTGGTGCGGCAACGGACCGGAAGGTAGGAGCCGAACATGACGGGCCGCGGGCGCAGGGCGTTGCCCGGGAGTTACGGCAGGTGACGGGGGGTTAAGTCTGTGTCACCGGCCCCGGACACGCCGCACCGCCCACCGGTCGGCGCCCCGGCCGGCCCACCGGTCGGCCGGCCGCCCCCCCCCCCCGCCCCCCCCCCCCCCGGCGCGGGCCGCCCGGGGCGGGTGAGCGGA
>NZ_JBSFFN010000045.1:0-51603 GCF_053596135.1 Streptomyces sp. NPDC001770
TCCATACCGGCGATACCGATCGCGGAGAGCAGCGCACCGATCGTGGTCGGGATCAGACAGACCAGCAGAGCGGCCAGCACGATCATCGACTGCTTGCTGCCCGCGTAGATCGCGAACGGCTGCAGGGTCACCACGGCGAGCAGGAAGACGATCGTCAGCGACGCCAGCAGGATGTTCAGCGCGATCTCGTTCGGCGTCTTCTGCCGTGCCGCGCCCTCGACCAGGTTGATCATCCGGTCGATGAAGGTCTCGCCCGGCTTCGTCGTGATCTTGATGACGATGCGGTCGGAGAGGACCTTCGTACCGCCGGTGACGGCACTGCGGTCTCCGCCGGACTCACGGATCACGGGTGCCGACTCGCCGGTGATGGCGGACTCGTCGACGGAGGCGACACCTTCGGCGACGTCACCGTCGCCGGGGATGATGTCACCGGCCTCGCAGACCACCAGGTCGCCGATGCGCAGCTCGGTGCCGGGCACGCGCTCCTCACGGGGCCCGTCCAGCCGGCGGGCGACCGTGTCGGTCTTGGCCTTGCGCAGGGTGTCGGCCTGCGCCTTGCCGCGGCCCTCGGCCACCGCCTCGGCGAGGTTGGCGAAGATCGTCGTCAGCCAGAGCCAGGCCGTGATGGCCCAGCCGAACCAGTCCGTGGGGTCCGTGGCCGCGAGCACGGTGGTGAAGACCGACCCGATCAGGACGACGAACATGACCGGGGACTTGACCATCACCCGGGGGTCGAGCTTCCGTACCGCCTCCGGGAAGGAGGTGAGCAGTTGCTTCGGGTCGAAGAATCCTCCGCCGACGCGGGCCGCCGGCTTCGGGTCCGCCTGTTCGTCCGGGGTCGGCGCGGGGGCCGTGGTCAGGGTGGACATCGTGTCCTCTTGCGGGGTTCGTGTGGTCATGACGCCAGCCCCTCGGCGAGCGGGCCCAGGGCCAGGGCCGGGAAGTAGGTCAGGCCGGTGACGATCATGATGGCGCCGACCAGCAGGCCGCTGAAGAGCGGCTTGTGGGTGCTGAGGGTGCCGGTGGTCTCCGGTACGGGCTTCTGCTCGGCCAGCGAGCCGGCCAGGGCCAGCACGAAGACCATCGGTATGAACCGGCCGAGGAGCATCGCGAGACCGATCGTGGTGTTGAACCACTGGGTGTCGGCGTTCAGGCCCGCGAAGGCGGAGCCGTTGTTGTTCGCGCCGGAGGTGTAGGCGTAGAGGATCTCGGAGAAGCCGTGCGCGCCCGAGTTCGTCATGGAGTTGGGCGGGGTGGGCAGCGCCATCGCCACGGCGGTGAAGCCGAGCACCAGGGCGGGGACGATCAGGATGTAGCAGGCGGCGAGCTTGATCTCGCGGGTGCCGATCTTCTTCCCCAGGTACTCCGGCGTACGGCCGACCATCAGACCGGCGATGAACACCGCGATGATCGCCATGATCAGCATGCCGTAGAGGCCGGAGCCGACACCGCCGGGCGCGATCTCGCCGAGTTGCATGCCCAGCAGGGTGATGCCGCCGCCGAAGCCGGTGAAGGAGGAATGGAACGAGTCGACCGCGCCGGTGGAGGTGAGGGTGGTGGCGACCGCGAAGATCGAGGAGCCGCCGATGCCGAACCGGTTCTCCTTGCCCTCCATCGCGCCGCCCGCGAGGTCGAACGCGGGGCCGTGGTGGGCGAACTCCGTCCACATCATCAGGGCGGTGAAACCGACCCAGATGACGGCCATCGTGCCGAGGATCGCGTACCCCTGCTTGAGCGAGCCGACCATCCGCCCGAAGGTGCGGGTGATCGCGAAGGGGATGACGAGGATCAGGAAGACCTCGAAGAGGTTGGTGAAACCGTTGGGGTTCTCGAAGGGGTGGGACGAGTTGGCGTTGAAGTAACCGCCGCCGTTCGTTCCCAGCTCCTTGATGACCTCCTGCGAGGCGATCGCTCCGCCGTTCCACTGCTGCGAGCCGCCCATGAACTGGCCGACCCCGTGGATTCCGGAGAAGTTCTGGAGGGCGCCGCACGCGACCAGTACCAGCGCGCCGATCACCGCGATCGGCAGCAGGATGCGGACGGTGCCGCGGACCAGGTCGGCCCAGAAGTTGCCGAGCTCACCGGTGCGGGACCGGGCGAAGCCGCGGACGAGCGCGACGGCGACGGCCATGCCGACGGCGGCGGAGACGAAGTTCTGCACCGCGAGGCCGCCGGTCTGCACGACGTGGCCCATGGCCTGCTCGCCGTAGTACGACTGCCAGTTGGTGTTGGCGACGAAGGACGCCGCCGTGTTGAACGCCTGGTCCGGGTCGATCGAGACGAATCCGAGGGAACCGGGCAGGCTGCCCTGCAGCCGCTGGAGCAGGTAGAGGAAGAGCAGGCTCACCGCGGAGAAGGCGAGGACGCCGCGCAGATAGGCGGGCCACCGCATCTCCGTGTTCGGGTTGGCGCCGATGGCCCGGTACATCCACTTCTCGACGCGCAGGTGCTTGTCGGAGGAGTAGACGCGTGCCATGTGGTCGCCGAGAGGGCGGTAGGCGAGGCCCAGCGCGACGATCATCGCGAGCAGCTGGAGCACACCGGCAAGGACGGGACTCATGTCGGGCTAGAACCTCTCCGGGTACAGAAGGGCGAGGACGAGGTAGCCCAGCAGGGCGACGGCCACGACGAGGCCGACGATGTTCTCGGCAGTCACAGCTTCGCCACCCCCCTGGCGATGAGGGCCACCAGCGCGAAGACCGCGATCGTGGTGACGACGAAGGCCACGTCGGCCATCGTGTGCTCCTAGATGAGGTTCGGTTTCTCTGACCTCATGAGCAAACCTCCGGCCAGAGCTTCCGACGCCTCCGTTGATGCCTTCCATACGAGGACGGGCGCTCCCTTGACGGCGCCCTTACGTGGCCGATACGCGCCCCTGACACCGGCCGGCCGCGAGGCCTGGTGGCACGCGAAACCACCCGCACGACCGCATGCGAAAGGCCGGTGGGCCGCACCCCCCGGTGTGAAGGGGTGTGCGGCCCACCGGCCTGAAAAAGCCGTACGTCCGTACGGAACGCGCGAGGGATCTAGCGGATCTCGCTGATCTCCGGTCCGCGCTGGAGCTGGCCCATGCCGCCGGAGAACTTGGAGCTCTCCTGCTCCTCCTGCTGGACGCCCTCGGGCACCATCTGGGCATCGTTGGGGAGCTTGAGGACGATCGGGTCGCGGGGGGCCATCGGGCCCTCGCCGCGGACGACCACGGTGTCCCGGAAGATCTGCTCCAGGAGCCCGGCCGCCTGCGGCTGCACGGCACCCTGGCCCGAGATCACGCCGCGCAGGAACCACCGGGGTCCGTCGACGCCGACGAAGCGCACCAGCTGGACGCCGTTCTTCCCGTCGGGAAGCTGTACGGGTACCTGGGCACGCAGCTCCCAGCCGAGCGGGCCCTCGACCTCGTCGATGATCCCGCCCTGCTTGGTGATGCCCGAGGCGATCTCCTCGCGGACCTCGCCCCAGATGCCCTCCTTCTTGGGGGCGGCGAAGGCCTGCAGCTGGATCGCGCTGTCGCGCAGCACCACGGTGGCGGCGACGATCGCGTCCCCGGCCACCTCCACCCGGAGTTCCATGCCCTCGACTCCGGGCACGAAGACCCCGCCCAGGTCCACTCGGCCCTCGCCGGGCCTGGAGACCTCGGAGACGTCCCAGGGTCCGTCCGGCCGCGGGGCCGGCGGAAGGTTCGTCCGACGGGCGCTCACCGCGTCGTCGGCACCATCGAGCTCGTCGGCGACCTGCTCGGTCTCGCGCGCTTCGTCCACCGCGTCCTCGGCGGAACCACTCTTCTTGCGACGTCCGAACACGTCACTGTCCTTCCCGGTCGGATACGACCGAAGCGTAGTTGTTCCCACCCGGGGTGATACCGCCCCCGACACCGTCCACCGCGGCATGACCACCGGTGGACCCGAATCCCCCTTCGGCCCGTGCCGAGCCGGGAAGTTCCGCGACCTCGTGGAAGCGCACCTTCTCGACCTGCTGGACGATCAACTGGGCAATCCGGTCGAAACGCTCGAACCGCACGGTCTCGCGCGGGTCGAGGTTGACGACGATCACCTTGATCTCTCCACGGTACCCGGCATCCACCGTCCCCGGGGCATTCACGAGGGCTACTCCGCAGCGGGCCGCGAGGCCGGAGCGGGGGTGCACGAAGGCCGCGTAGCCGTCCGGCAGGGCGATCGACACGCCGGTCGGCAGCACCGCGCGCTCCCCCGGGGCGAGTTCCGCCGCCTCGGTGGTCACCAGGTCGGCGCCGGCGTCGCCGGGGTGGCCGTACGCGGGAACCGGGACCTCCGGGTCCAGGCGCCGGAGAAGGACGTCGACGGGAGAGCGGGTCACGGGTTCACCTCGAAGGCTCGGGCACGCTTGATCTGGTCGGGGTCGGCCATCGCCGCGCGGATCTCGTCGGAGCGGCCGTTGTCGATGAAGTGGTCGACCTTCACCTCGACGAAGAGAGCGTCGGCCCGCACCGCGACGGGGCCCTCGGGGCCACCGATCCGCCCGGTGGCGGTGGAGTAGATCTTCCTGCCGTGCACGGCGACGACCCGCGCGTCCAGGTGCAGCACGGTCCCCACCGGCACGGGCGCCGAGAAGTCGGTCTCCAGCCGGCCGGTGACCGCGATGACCCGCAGCAGCCAGCTCAGCGAGCCGAGCGTCTCGTCCAGCGCCGTCGCGAGCACCCCGCCGTGCGCCAGACCGGGCGCGCCCTGGTGCTCGGGGCGCACGGTGAACTCGGCGGTCACGCTCACGCCCTCGCCGGCCCGGGCCGCGAGGTGCAGGCCGTGGGGCTGCTCGCCGCCGCAGCCGAAACAGTGTTCGTAGTGCGAGCCGAGAAGCTGCCCGGGCGCGGGCGCCTCGGGATGCCGCACGGGTGCCACCGCGTCGGCCGGGGGTGTCAGAGCTGCAGATGTTCCACTCACACGCGCAGACCTTACCCGCGAGCCCGACCGCGGGTCTCGCCGTGCCAAGCTTGTTCCCATGCAGCCTTCCGTACCGCCCTTCGACGAACGCCTCACCGCACCCCGCACCTGGTGGCTCATCGCCTTCGGGGTGGGGGTGGCCTGCGCGCTGATGCTCCTGCCGCTCGGCGGTCTGTTCCTGCTCGCGGGGCTGGTCGGCGGCACGGCCGCGACGGCGGTCGTGGTCAGTTCGTACGGCTCCGTCCGCATCCGGGTGGTCGCGGACTCCCTGGTCGCCGGGGAGGCGCGGATCCCGCTCTCGGCGCTCGGGGACGCCGAGGCGCTCGACGCGGAGGAGGCCAGGGCCTGGCGCACGCACAAGGCGGACGCCCGCGCCTTCATGCTGCTGCGCGGCTACATCCCGACGGCAGTGAAGGTGAAGGTGACCGACCCCGCGGACCCCACGCCGTACCTCTACCTCTCCACCCGTGAGCCGGAGGCTCTGATCGCGGCACTCTCCACGACACCGGTCGCGGCGCAGGACTGAGCGCGCGACGCCGGAGACCGGCGCGGGAGTGCGGACGACGGCTCGCACGGCCCTCAGCGTCCCTCCGCCTCCGGAGGGACGACGGCGGGGTCGGCGGGCTGCTCCAGCGCCGGGAGCCCGGTGAGCCGGTCCCAGGGGACCTGGTGTTTCCGCAGGTCCTTCCTGATGTGCGCGGCCAGCTTCCTGGTGTCGCGACGGTTCATCGCCGCACCCACGACCGCCCCGATCATCAGGGGGATGAGGTTGGGCAGGTCACGCGCCATGCGCTTCATGATCTGCTGGCGCAGCTCGCGTTTCATCTGGCCGCCCAGGGCCGCGTTGAGCGTGACGGGGCGGGTGACGTCGACGCCGCGCTCCTCCGTCCAGGACGTGAGGTAGGCGGTGGTGCGCTGGGTGAGATTGCCCGGAGGGCGTCTGCCGTAGATCTCGTGGAGTTCGGCGACGAGCTTCAGCTCGATCGCGGCCACCCCGGTGATCTCAGCCGCCAGCTCGGCGAGCATGGCAGGGGGTACGGGAAGCATGGCCGCGGCCCCGATGCCGGCGCCCACGGCCGCGGTGGCCTTGCTCGCGCCCGCGATCAGGCGGTCCGCGATCTCCTCGGGACCGAGTCCCGGGAAGTGGCGGCGGAGCGTGGCGAGGTCGCGCACGGGGACACGGGGAGCCGTGTCGATGATCCGGTCGGCCAGATGTCCGGCGACCGCCCTCGCGCTCTCCCCGCCCTTGTGCACTCCCCGTTTCAAAGTGTTCAGCGGCCCGGTCGGGGCCGCTCCGGGTGCCGGGGACCCGTGGTCGCCGGTCTCCCCGGCCTGTCCGGCCCCGTCCGGCAGGCCGGCCGCCGGGGCCACTTCGAGCGAGGCCGGGTGGCCCCGCTCGTCGTCGGTCGTGCCGGAGGGGTCGTGCGGGGCCTTGTGACGCCCGTCAGGGGCACTCAAGCCTTCTGCCGGGCCCGTACCGCCCTCATTCGCCTCCGGCCCTTCACTGCGCCGTGAGCGCCGCTTCCGGAACGGTCTGTCGCCTGTCACGGCGGCCCTGCCTCAGTCGCAGTCGCGGCAGATCGGCTGGCCGTTCTTCTCACGAGCCAGCTGGCTGCGGTGGTGCACGAGGAAACAGCTCATGCAGGTGAACTCGTCGGCCTGCTTGGGCAGGACGCGAACGGCGAGTTCTTCGTTGGACAGGTCCGCGCCGGGCAGCTCAAGGCCCTCCGCGGCGTCGAACTCGTCGACGTCGACGGCGGACGCGGTCTTGTCGCTCCGCCGTGCCTTCAGCTCTTCCAGGCTGTCCTGATCGACGTCGTCGTCGGTCTTGCGTGGGGTGTCGTAATCCGTTGCCATGTCGCTCTCCCCCTCTTGGGTGTCTGCGGGTGTCTCAGCGCACGTAACGCGTGAGAGGCCGGACTTGTGCCCGACCTGAGGCGGAGATTTTGCCTCACATCAAGGTCTGTTACTCAATCGACACCCGAACCGGCCGCCGCTGAGCGGTCGGCTTGGGTGGCGAAGGGGACCGTACACGGTCCGGATGCCGGGCTTCACGGGTGCCACCCCGTGTACTTCCCGTGATACCACCCCCCGAAAACCCGGGCGTTTCCCGGCTTTACGCCCGTAGGGGGCTCACGGAGAGTAGATGCGCCCCCTGAGGCCCCTGTGATCGATCACACAGGGACAAACCGGTGACGCATCACGAAAATTCCGCTCAAAGCGAAAGCGATGGACCCTCCCCCTGATCGCTTCGTGACGCTTTTCAGACGGGCAGAGTGACGCGCATCACGAGACCGCCCCCCTCTCGGGGCTCCGCGATGATACGGCCTCCGTGGGCCCGCGCCACGGATCTCGCGATCGACAGGCCGAGACCGACCCCCTTGTCGCTCCCCGTCCGCTCCGTTCGGAGCCTCCGGAACGGCTCGAAGAGGTTGTCGATCTCGTACGCGGGCACCACGGGACCCGTGTTAGAGACCACCAGCAGCGCCTGCCCCGGGCCGAACTGGGTGGTCACCTCCACCCAGCCGTCCTCCGGGACGTTGTAGCGCACCGCGTTCTGTACGAGGTTCAGGGCGATCCGCTCCAGCAGGACACCGTTGCCCTGGACGACGGCGGGCGCGCGCTCGCCGCGGATCTCCACGCCCTTCTGAGCCGCCTCCGCGCGTGCCTGGTCGATGGCGCGGTCGGCGACCTCGGCCAGATCGACAGGTTTCCGCTCGACGATCTGGTTCTCGCTCCTGGCGAGCAGCAGCAGGCCCTCCACCAGCTGCTCGCTGCGCTCGTTGGTGGCGAGCAGCGTCTTGCCCAGCTGCTGGAGTTCGGGCGGGGCAGCGGGGTCGGAGAGGTGGACCTCCAGCAGGGTGCGGTTGATCGCCAGCGGGGTCCGCAGCTCGTGCGAGGCGTTGCCGACGAAGCGCTGCTGTGCGGTGAACGCGCGCTCCAGGCGGTCCAGCATCTCGTCGAAGGTGTCCGAGAGCTCCTTGAGCTCGTCGTCCGGTCCGTCCAGTTCGATCCTGCGCGACAGGTCCGTCCCTGCCACCCTGCGGGCGGTACGGGTGATCCTGCCGAGCGGGGAGAGGACGCGGCCCGCCATCGCGTAACCGAAGGCGAACGCGATGATGCTGAGCCCGACGAGCGCCAGCAGGGCCCGGTTCAGCAGACTGTCCAGCGCGTGCTGGCGCTGGGAGGCCGTGCAGGCCTTGATGGCGTCGTTGAGCTGGTCGTTGTTCTGCGAGGCCGCCAGCTGCGGGCACGTCGTGCTGGAGATCCGGACGTTGGTGCCGGACACCTGGAAGGCGGGGCCTCCCGCGTCGTGCAGGGCCTGCGCGGCCAGCATGTAGATGATCGCGAGCAGCAGGATGCCCGCGATCAGGAACATCCCGCCGTAGAGGAGCGTCAGCCGTATCCGGATGGTGGGACGCAGCCAGGGCGAGGTGGGGTCCTGCTGCTTGGGGTCCCAGGTGGGTTTCGGAGGCGCCGGCAGCGGCGCCGGGAACGTGGCCATCGGGTCGCTCAGATCCGGTAACCGGAACCGGGGACGGTGACGATGACCGGGGGCTCACCGAGTTTGCGGCGCAGCGTCATGACGGTCACCCGTACGACGTTGGTGAAGGGGTCGGTGTTCTCGTCCCACGCCTTCTCCAGCAGCTGCTCGGCCGAGACCACCGCGCCCTCGCTGCGCATCAGCACCTCCAGCACGGCGAACTCCTTCGGCGCGAGCTGGATCTCCTGCTCGCCCCGGAAGACCTCGCGGCGGTTGGGATCGAGCTTGATGCCGGCCCGCTCCAGGACGGGTGGCAGCGCCACCGTCGTACGCCGGCCCAGCGCGCGGACCCGCGCGGTCAGCTCGCTGAAGGCGAACGGCTTGGGGAGGTAGTCGTCGGCCCCCAGTTCCAGTCCTTCGACCCGGTCGCTGACGTCCCCGGAAGCGGTGAGCATGAGCACCCGGGTGGGCATGCCCAGCTCGACGATCCTTCGGCAGACGTCGTCCCCGTGGACGAGCGGGAGGTCCCGGTCGAGGACCACGACGTCGTAGTCGTTGACCTCGACCCGTTCCAGGGCCGCCGCTCCGTCGTAGACCACGTCGACGGCCATCGCCTCGCGGCGGAGTCCGGTGGCCACCGCGTCGGCGAGCAGCTGCTCGTCCTCGACGACGAGTACGCGCACGGCACTGTCCCTTCTCAGATGTCGTTCCCGCGGACGTTACGCACGTCCGGGAAGGGCCCGGCCGGCCCCTTGTCGGAGCACGTCGGGCCGACTGTTCGCGACCATCCTGCCCGCAACACCCATAAACCGGCGGTAAGGCGGCCGCCCGCGACCTGCGGGTTCGAGAGGAATCGAAGAAGGGGGCATATTCGCGGGCGAGTTGAGGTTTCTCCTCCTGCGGGCCCGGGGAGGACGCATTTACACCCGCGATCACGCCACGTATGTGGCTCGCCACTGCCGTCCCTTTTCCCGGAGGGGCCGCGTGACCGACGGCACTCGGGACCAGGCCCGAGAAATCACGGCACACCCCCGTGCCACCGACCCACGCCGAGGGGGCGCTTCATGGACGCTTTCACCGCAGGTCTGCTCCACCGCATCAGGACGACCGAGTCCGACCTCACCCGTGCCCGCGAAACGGGCGACGACTTCCTCGCGGACGTCGAGCAGAGTGAGCTGGACGATCTGCTGCGCCTCGCCGCCGAACACGGCGTCGAGACCGGCGTCACCACCGTCTGACCCGAGAACGACCCGCACACCGCACCCGGGAGCCGCAAGCACCACCGAGCCGCAGCAGACGAGAGCCTGAGCACCACGGATCAGCCGCATCACGCGAGAACGCCCGCCGGACCTCCCCAGGAGGATTCGGCGGGCGTTCTCGCGTGTCCGGGCCGGGACGGCATCAGTCGTGCCAGGCACCCAGCTCCTCGAGGATGGCCTGAAGCGGCTCGAAGACGCCCGGCGAGGCGGCGACCGTCAGGTCTCCGTCGGCCGGCAGCCCCGGACGCCCGCCGGTGAGCGCGCCCGCCTCGCGGGCGACGAGGTCGCCGGCGGCCAGGTCCCAGGGGTGGAGTCCGCGTTCGTAGTAGCCGTCGAGCCTTCCCGCGGCCACGTCGCACAGGTCGATGGCGGCCGAGCCACCGCGCCGGATGTCCCGCAGCCGGGGAATGAGCCGCTGGGCCACGTCGGCCTGGTGGGTGCGGACGGTGGCGACGTAGTTGAAGCCGGTCGACACGAGCGCCTGGTCCAGCGGTGGCGCGGGGCGGCAGCGCAGCGCGGTGCCGTTCACGTAGGCGCCGCCGCCGCGGACCGCGTGGAACGTCTCGCCGCGCATCGGCGCCTCGACCACGCCCACGACCCGCTCCCCGTCGAGTTCGGCGGCGATCGAGACCGCCCAGGTCGGCAGGTTGTAGAGGTAGTTCACCGTCCCGTCCAGCGGGTCGATGACCCAGCGGACACCGCTGGTGCCTTCACGGCTCGCACCCTCCTCGCCGAGGAAGCCGTCCTGGGGCCGGTGCTCGGTGAGGAAGCCGGTGATCAGCTTCTCGGCCGCGATGTCCATCTCGGTGACGACGTCGATGGGGCTCGACTTGGTGGCGGCCACGCCCAGGTCGTCGGGGCGGCCGTCGCGCAGCAGGGCGCCCGCGCGGCCGGCGGCGGTCCGCGCGAGGTCGAGGAGTTCGGCGAGCAGGGGGTCGGTCACGGCGCTCCCAGGAGGTCGGGGTCGGGCATGGGCGTCGGCGGTGGGACGGCGGGTCGGCTCCCGCCCGGCTGTCCGGGGCGGGGCGGCGCGGTCAGGAGAACGGGCTGTCGGCGCCCGCGGCGGCCGGCTTCGGCGCGCGCGCCGGGCAGCAGCCGACCGGGCAGAGGTCGTGCGAGGGGCCGAGGGCGCCGAGCGCACAGCGGTCCACGCGGTACCCCTGTTCGGTGGCGGCGCGCTCCAGCACGAGGTCGCGGACGGCGGCGGCGAAGCGCGGGTCGGCTCCGACGGTCGTGGACCGGCGGACGGGCAGCCCGAGCTCGGCGGCCTTGGCGGTGGCCTCGGTGTCGAGGTCGTAGAGGACCTCCATGTGGTCGGAGACGAACCCGATGGGGACCATCACGACCGCCGGGACGCCGTCACCGTGCAGGGTCTCCAGGTGGTCGCAGATGTCGGGTTCCAGCCACGGGATGTGCGGGGCGCCGCTGCGGGACTGGTAGACGAGCTGCCAGGGGTACGCGACGCCGGTCTCCTCGCGCACCGCTTCGACGATCGCCCGGGCGACGTCGAGGTGCTCGGCGACGTAGGCGCCGCCGTCGCCGTGGTCCTCCAGTGGCCCGGAGGTGTCGGCCGCCGACACCGGGATGGAGTGGGTGGTGAACGCCAGGTGGGCCCCGGCGCGCTCCTCGTCGCCGAGGCTCGCGAGCGAGGCGAGCACCCCGTCGATCATGGGAGTCACGAAGCCCGGGTGGTTGAAGTAGTGGCGCAGCTTGTCCACGCGCGGCACCGTCAGTCCCTCGGCCCGCAGGGTCTCCAGTGCGTCTGCGAGGTTCTCGCGGTACTGCCGGCACCCCGAGTAGGAGGCGTAGGCGCTGGTCGCGAGGGTGAGGATGCGGCGGTGTCCGGCCTCGGTCATCTCACGGAGGGTGTCGGTCAGGTACGGGGCCCAGTTGCGGTTGCCCCAGTACACCGGGAGGTCCAGGCCGTGGCCGGCGAAGTCCTTGCGCAGGGCTTCCAGAAGGTCCCGGTTCTGGCCGTTGATGGGGCTGACGCCGCCGAAGAGGAAGTAGTGCTTGCCGACCTCCTTCAGCCGCTCCTCGGGGATGCCCCGGCCGCGGGTGACGTTCCGGAGGAACGGAACCACGTCGTCCGGGCCTTCGGGGCCGCCGAAGGAGAGCAGCAGCAGGGCGTCGTAGGGAGCGGGATCGCGCAGATCGGACATGGCTCCGATCCTGCCATCCGCCGGCCGGAGCATCGCAACCGACATCCGCCCGGACCGCCGGGGCGGGGTGGGCGGGGGGTGCGCCCCGCGGCCGTGAGTATGATCCCCCTCCAACTGGCCGGGAACATGCCGTTCCTGGCCGTGACGTTCCCTGCCCCGGGCCTGGCCGCCGCACCGCCGGCGGATCACCACGAAGGCCCTTGCCGCGCCGGTTCCGGCGGCTCGCGGGCCGGCGCAGACGGGAAGGCGTGGGGAAGATGACCAGCACCGACGCGACGACGACCACGTGGCGCAACTGGGCGGGGAACGTCACCGCCCGGCCGGTACGGGAGGTCTCGCCGGCCTCCGTGGACGAGCTCGCCGCCGCCGTACGCCGGGCCGCCGAGGACGGGCTGCGGGTGAAACCGGTCGGTACCGGTCACTCCTTCACGGCGGCGGCCGCCACCGACGGGGTGCTCGTCCGCCCCGACCTGCTCACCGGCATCCGCGGGATCGACCGCGAGGCGATGACGGTCACCGTGGAGGCGGGCACTCCGCTCAAGCGGCTCAACGCCGCTCTGGCCCGGGAGGGCCTGTCGCTCACGAACATGGGCGACATCATGGAGCAGACGGTCGCCGGGGCCACTTCCACCGGCACCCACGGCACCGGCCGCGACTCGGCGTCCATAGCCGCGCAGATCCGGGCCCTGGAGCTGGTCACCGCGGACGGCACGGTGCTGCGCTGCTCCGAGCGGGAGAACCCGGAGGTCTTCGCGGTCGCGCGGATCGGGCTCGGCGCACTGGGTGTGATCACCGCGATCACCTTCGCCGTGGAACCGGTCTTCCTGCTGACCGCCCGCGAGGAGCCGATGACGTTCGACGCGGTGACCTCCCGCTTCGACGAACTGGTCGTCGAGAACGAGCACTTCGAGTTCTACTGGTTCCCGCACACCGGGAACTGCAACACCAAGCGCAACAACCGCAGCGCCGGCCCCACCGCCCCGCCCGGCCGGATCAGCGGCTGGATCGAGGACGAGCTCCTCTCCAACGGGGTCTTCCAGGTGGCCTGTTCGGTGGGCCGGGCCTTCCCGGCGGCCATCCCCTCGATCGCCCGGATATCCAGCCGCGCCCTGTCGGCCCGTACGTACACCGACATCCCCTACAAGGTGTTCACCAGTCCGCGCCGGGTGCGGTTCGTGGAGATGGAGTACGCCCTTCCGCGTGACGCGGCCGTGGCCGCGCTGCGGGAGGTCAAGGCGATGGTGGACAGGTCGCCGCTGCGGATCAGCTTCCCGGTGGAGGTCCGCACCGCGCCCTCCGACGACATCGCCCTCTCCACGGCGTCGGGCCGGGAGAGCGCCTACATCGCCGTCCACCTCTACCGGGGCACGCCCCATCAGGCGTACTTCACGGCGGTCGAGCGGATCATGGCGGCGCACGGGGGCCGCCCGCACTGGGGCAAGGTGCACACCCGGGACGCCGGGTACCTCGCGGAGGCCTACCCGCGCTTCGGCGAGTTCACGGCGGTACGCGACCGGCTCGACCCGGACCGGGTGTTCGGCAACGACTATCTGCGGCGCGTGCTGGGCGACTGATGGGCCGTCGCACAGGACGGAGCCCCGGCCGCCGCCCTCACGGGCCGGCGACCGGGGCTCTGCCGGTGGCTGGGTACGGGTGCGGGTCACTCCCCGCCGGTGCCGCCGTCGGCGGCCGGGTCCTGCGTGACCGTGCCGGTGCCGTCGTCGGTCTGCCCGGGCGCGGTGCTCGCGCCGTCGCCGGACGACGTGGGCGCCGGCGTCTGCGAGGGCGCCGGGGTGGTGGCGCCGTCGGTCGGCGAGGGGGCGGGGGTGGTGGCCGCGCCGCCGTCGTCGGTGGTCGCCGGGGCCGACGCGCCGTCTCCGTCCTGGCCGGTACCGGTGCCGGGGGTGGCGCTCGGTCCGGTGCCGGGCTCGTCGTCACCGGTGCCGGCGCTGGATTCCGTACCGGCCGGCGGCTGCGGATCGGCCGTGCGCGCGTCGCCGCCCCGGACGACGGAACCCACGGTCGTACCGTTGCCGCCGCTGAGGTCGTTGCCCGAGACCAGCTCGAACCCGGTGATCCCGAGCATCGACACCGCGAAGACCACGACGGCCGCCACGACGGGCTTCCGCCGGCTGCGGCGGGTGGTGCCGTGGGTGGTCGCCGCCGAGAACCCCTCGTCCGGTCCGCTCTCCTCCGGCGGCAGGCCGGGCCCGGTGATCCGCAACTGCCGGGTGGCGTCGTCCGGCTCGTCCGCCGGGGCGGGGACGGCCCGCAGCGAACGGGTCCGGTCGTCCTCCACCCCGGCGGACGGGCGGAGCATCCGCGTCCGGTCAGCATCGGCCGGCCAGGTGCGCTCGATCAGCCGGGTGCGCTCCGTCAGCCGGGTGCCGTCGATCGCCTGCGCGCGGTCGATCACCCGGGTGCCGGCCCGATCGCCGTCGGCACCTCCCATGACGTACGTGGCTCCGCGGCGGCCGCGCGTCGTCTCGCGGGTCCGTACGGCGACCTGACGGCCCCCCGGGTTGGTCACCTGCACGGTGACCTCACGGATCTGCTCGCCGGTGCGGCGGAAGAAGTGCTGGAAGACGGAGCCTCCGCAGGTGGCGACGATGCTCATCACGCCCGCGCCCAGGATCGTTCCGTACACCCCCAGCTGCGAGGCCGCCACGGCGGCCGCGACCGCGGCCACGGCACTGCCGGCGACCTGCGGCACATTCAGATCTATGCGCCTTTCCTTCGGTTTTATGTCGCTTTCCGGCTTTTCAACCATGACCAGCCCTTGCTTGACATCTCTCCCACCATGCAACAGGAAGAGACCTTTGGGCGGAGTGGATAGTTCCGTTTCTGGTGATTCTGTGAAGCAGGACACGCGTCAGGGGCAAACGGGCGGCGAACGGGTATCTCCACCCTCATGCCCGCCGTCAACCTCCGTCGCCGAGGACACCCGTCGACAACTCGGACGGCGTGCCGGTCCACCCCGGTGGCCCGAATGGAGTACTGTGACGAGCCCTGGGGCCGGACTCCCGCAAGGGTGATCCGGGTCCTGCGGGAGGGGGCCGAAGTCGGCACTCGAACCGGCGGCGCCGACGCATCGCACGGAGACTCGTTGCACAGGGCGACCGCACCAGTCGTTCTGCGTCACCATGGGTAACCGTGTCACGAAGGCGTACCAGGGCCAAGGCCCGACACACGCCGGGCAACTTGGCAAGGTTGTGGCAGGCTGCACCCGGGCAGGCCACACTCGACTAGCGGAAGCAGCGACGCACGTGACGTCGGCAGGCACCACCCGGGAGGTCCCCATGCCCGAACTGCGTGTCGTGGCCGTCTCCAACGACGGCACACGACTGGTGCTCAAGGCTGCGGACAGCACGGAGTACACGCTTCCGATCGACGAGCGTCTCCGTGCCGCGGTGCGCAACGACCGCGCGCGGCTCGGACAGATCGAGATCGAGGTGGAGAGCCACCTCCGCCCGCGGGACATCCAGGCCCGGATACGAGCCGGTGCCTCCGCCGAGGAGGTCGCCCAGTTCGCCGGGATTCCCGTCGACCGTGTCCGCCGCTTCGAGGGCCCCGTGCTCGCGGAGCGCGCCTTCATGGCCGAGCGGGCCCGGAAGACTCCCGTACGCCGTCCCGGCGAGAACACCGGCCCCCAGCTCGGCGACGCGGTGCAGGAGCGTCTGCTGCTGCGGGGCGCGGACAAGGAAACGGTTCAGTGGGACTCCTGGCGCCGCGACGACGGCACCTGGGAAGTACTGCTGGTCTACCGCGTCGCGGGCGAACCGCACTCGGCGAGCTGGACCTACGACCCGCCGAGGCGGCTGGTCCAGGCCGTCGACGACGAGGCGCGCTCGCTCATCGGCGAGTCGGACACCACCGCTCCGGAGCCGAGCTTCCCGTTCGTGCCGAGGATCGCCCGGCTGCCCCGGGACCGGCCGCTGGACCGCGCCCTGGACCGGCAGATGGACCGGCACGCCGAACCGGAGGAGTTCTCCGCCCCGACGGCCGCCGAACGCGATTCGCTGACCAGCCTGCTGGAGGCGGTGCCGAGCTTCCGGGGCGACATGGTCGTACCCGAGCGCCCCTCGCAGCCGGAGCCCGCGGCGATCGAACCGGCCATCGAGGAGCCCGCGGCGGACGAGCCGCCGGCCGCGTCAGCGGGTGCAGGCTCCGCGTACGCCGATGTACTGATGCCGCGCGCGGTCGCGGGGCACCGGGACCGGCTCACCGGGACCACCGACCGCCAGGCGGAGGCGGACGGCGTCCGCCCGGGCCGCCGGGCCGCGGTGCCCAGCTGGGACGAGATCGTCTTCGGCACCCGGCGCAAGAAGCAGGACTGAGGCTCGGGGCTCGCCCCCAGCGGCGGGAGGCCCCCACGCGCAACGCGTGGGGCCTCCCGCCGTTCGGCTACTGGGGCTCCGGTCCGGTCGCGACCGGGCGCGACTCGTCGGAGGACCACTCCGACCAGGAGCCCGGGTACAGCGCCGCCCGCAGGCCCGCGATTTCCAGGGCGAGCACCTCATGGGCGCCGGAGACGCCCGAGCCGCAGTAGACGCCGATCTCCTCGTCCCCCCGGGCGCCGAGGGCGGCGAAGCGGTCGGCCAGCTGCCCGGCGGGAAGATAGCGCCCGTCCTCGCCCACGTTCTCGCCGGTCGGGGCGGAGAGGGCGCCCGGGATGTGGCCGCCCACCCGGTCGATGGGTTCGACGTCGCCCCGGTAGCGCTCGCCGGCGCGCGCGTCGAGCAGGACGCCGGTACGGGCCAGGGTCGCCGCGCCGTCGGCGTCGAGCACCGGAAGCGCCCCGGGCTTCGGCCGGAAATCGCCCTCGTGGGGGCGCGGAACGTCGATGGACAGCTCGCCGTCCCACGCCGCGAGACCCCCGTCCAGCACCCGGACGTCCTCGTGGCCGGCCCAGCGCAGCAGCCACCAGGCGCGGGCCGCGGCCCAGCCCTGGCCGCCGTCGTAGACCACCACGGGCCGGTCCGGGGATACGCCCGCCCTGCGCATCGCGGCGCCGAAGCTCTCGGGGTCGGGCAGCGGGTGACGGCCACCACCGGCTCCGGCCGGACCGGCCAGTTCGGTGTCCAGGTCGACGTAGACGGCGCCGGGGAGATGGCCCTCCTCGTACGCGGCCCGGCCGTTGGGGCCGCCCAGCTGCCAGCGGACGTCGAGGAGCACGGGCGGGCGGGGCCCCGCCGACTCGCCCGCGTATTCGGATGCGGTGATGATGGGCTTCATGAGGGCCATCCTCGCGCAGCGACCGGCCCCACCGTGTGGCGTCCGCGTGAACGCGGACGAGAAAACCGTCGTAGCGGACAAATCGGTCAGGTTCAGCCGAGAACGTGCCTCGCGCGGCGCGGCCGGTGGGCACTGGGCCCCAGTGGTGCGAGCATCGGGACGGGGCGGGACAGCGTTTGCGAGCCGTACCGCGCCCCTGGACGGCGGACCGGCCCCGATCTGCCGCACGGCCACCGATGGTCCGAGGAGAGAAAGACGATGACCGAGGCTGTCTCCCGGCGCACGCCCGGCACACCCTGCTGGGTGAGCCTGATCGTGCACGGCCTGAGCGCCACCCAGGACTTCTACGGCGCGCTCTTCGGGTGGGAGTTCAAGCCCGGCCCGGAGCAGCTCGGCCCGTACGTGCGCGGCAGACTCCAGGGCGAGGAGATCGCGGGCATCGGCCAGTTGCCTCCGGACCGCCATCTGCCGATCGCCTGGACGACCTATCTCGCCACCGACGACGCGGACGCCACCGCCGAGACGATCCGGTCCTGCGGCGGCACGGTGGCGGTCGGCCCCCTCGACGCGGGCCCGGCGGGCCGTCTGGCCATCGCCTCCGACCCGAACGGAGCGGTCTTCGGCCTCTGGCAGGCCGCCCGGCACGCGGGGACGCGGATCTGGGGCACTCCGGGCACCCCGGTCTGGAACGAGCTGGTCACCCGGGAGACGTCCTCGGTCGCCAAGTTCTACCAGGCGGTGTTCGGTTACGAGATCCAGGCGGTCGTCTCGGCCGACTTCGACTACCAGACCCTGCACCTGGACGGCCGTCCGGTCGCGGCCCTGCACGGAGTCGGGCACGCCCTGCCGCGCGACCGGGGGCCGCACTGGATGACGTACTTCGAGGTCGAGGACACCGACGAGGCGGCCGCCCGGGTCGTCGAGCTCGGCGGGCACATCCTCCAGCCGCCGCGCGAGGGCATGAGCGGCCGGCTGGCGACGGTCTCGGACCCGGAGGGCGCGGTCTTCACCCTCCTCAGGAGCAGCGAGAGCTGACCGACGGCCCATCGGTCCCAGAGACCGGCGCGGGTCAGCGGCGGGGGTCGTAGGTCAGCGCCTTGACCTGACGCAGGGTCAGTACGGTTTCGGCGTCGCGCACCCCGGGGATCGCGCCGATGCGGTCCGTCAGGTAGGCGTACAACTCCTGAGTGGTCCGGCACTGGACGGCGGTGACGAGGTTCGCGCGGCCGCTGACCGCCGCCGCGAACCGCACCTCGGGGTGGGCCGCCAGGGTTCTCCCCACCGTGACCAGGTCGCCGGGCGCCACCGTGAGCCAGAGCATGGCCCCCACGTCGTGGCCGAGCGGTTCGTGGTCGTACTCGATGTCGAAGTAGAGGACTCCGGTGCGGCGCAGCCGGTCCAGCCGCCGCTTGACCACCGATTCGGACTGGCCGGTCCTGCTCTGGAGTTCGGCCATCGGCGCCCGCCCGTCCCGGCGGAGCACGCCGATCAGCGACTCGTCCACGGCATCCAGGACCACGGGCCCGGCGGAAGGCTCGCCGAGTGCGGGTCGCAGCGCCTCCTCCTGTGCGGCGGTCAGGGCGCTGATCTTGCTCAGCCAGCCCAACGGGCCACCGTAGAACGGGTTCAGTACGCAGTGGGCGCTGACCGAGACGACGTGCGGGGTACGCGGCAGCCGTCCGAGCAGGAGTTCGTCGCATTCCTGCTGGGTGCGCGGCCTCATGGCGCACATGACCTCGGTGCCGCCGGACATGAGCCCGATGTAGGAGGTGTCCTCGCGGCGCGCGAGTGCGGTGGCGAGTGGTTCCGCGGCATCGGGCGTGCAGCGCAGCCGGACGATCCAGCTCGGTCGCCCGAGCCTGGTCTCGTCGGTCATCCCGAGCACCCGGAACCCGGTGTCGCGGCGCAGCCCCGTGAAGCGGCGCGCGACGGTCTTGTCCGAGACGCCGAGGACTTCGGCGATCCGTACGAAGGAGGCCCGCCCGTCCAGTTGAAGGGACTGCATCACCTTTAGGTCCAGGGCGTCGGGCAGGGCCACCGTCGTTCTCCGATCCGTCTCGTTGCCGTCCGGGCCGTGCGACGGCCCGCCCCCAGCATGCCTGCTCGTCCGGGACATGGCGGTGGGGGCGGGGCGCCGGTCGGGGGTGTGGGCGCCGCGCGGGTTCGTCAGGCGCTGGTGCGTGCCTCCCCCGCGGTGACCTCGGCGCTTCCGTGAGTGCTTCCGGCGGTGCTTGCATCGGCGAGCACCGGGGTCGCGGGCCGGCGGGGGCGCAGGGTGACCGCCGCGACGATCGCGCCGCAGAGCATGAGGACGGCCGAGACGACGAGGCAGAGGTGGAGGCCGTCCACGAAGGAGAGTGAGAGCGCGTGGAGGGCACGCCCCGTGTCGGCGCCCAGCGGCATTCCGGCGACGGCTTCGAGGCCGCCGCGGTCGACGGCCTCGGCGATACGGGTGCCGGTCGCCCCCGTCAGCCCCTGATCGGTGAGATGCGCGGGGAGGGCTCCCACGGCCTTGGTGGTCAGCAGCGCGCCCAGGATGGCGGGGCCGAGAGCGGCGCCGACCTGGCGGAAGGCGTTGTTGCCGGCCGCCGCCATGCCGGCCTGGTGCGGCGGTACGGCGCCCACGGCGGTGGCGGTGATGCAGGGGAAGGCTATGCCCAGGCCGATGCCGAGCAGCGCGAGCCGCCAGGCCAGAGAGGCGAAGGTGGTGTCGATGCCGATCGTGGTCAGCGTGCAGAGCGCCACGGTGGTGATCAGCAGGCCGCCGGTGATGAGAAGACGGGCCGAGAGCCGCTGGGTGAGCCGGCCGAAGACGGCGCCCAGCAGGATCGGCATGATCGTGACCATGAGGAGGCGCAGACCTGCTTCCAGGGTGCTGAGCTGCTGCACCATGCCGAAGTAGAGGCTGAGCACGAAGAAGAAGCCGATCAGCCCCAGGAAGCTGATCATGACCACCAGCGTGGAGCCGGTGAAGGCCGGACTGCGGAAGATCCCCAGGTCGAGCATCGGGCTGTCGCTGCGGCGCTCCGCCAGCACGAAGGCGGTCCCGCCGATCACCGCGAGCGCCAGGGCGACGACGACCTGCGGCTCGGTGAAGGAGGTGGCGCCGCCTTCGATGACCCCGTAGACGAGGGCCGTGATGGCCACGGCCGCGGTGATCTGGCCGGGCCAGTCGAGCTTGCGGGGGTACGGGGACCGGGACTCGTCGAGCAGGCGCGCACCGGCGGCCATGGCGGCGAGGGAGAGCGGGATGGGCAGGAGGAAGATCCACCGCCACTGGGCGTGGGCGGTGATCGTGCCGGCGATCAGCGGGCCGACGGCGAGCGCTCCCATGAGGCAGGTCGTCCACAGCCCGATGAACTTGCCGCGTTCACGGTGGTCCGGCACGACGTGGCTGATGAGCGCGAGGGTCATCGGCAGCAGTGCGGCGGCTCCGGCGCCGGAGAGGGCCTGCCCGACCCAGATCACGGCGATCGACTGGGCGCAGAGCGAGACCGCGGCACCGACGGCGCAGAGGGCGAGCCCGGCCTGGAAGACCTTCTTGCGCCCGTGCACGTCGCCGAAGACTCCGGCCGTCAGGATCAGGGCGGCCACCGGCAGGACGAAGGCGTCCGAGACCCACGAGAGGTCCGAGGTGGAGGCTCCGAGCGCGCCCTGGATGACGGGCAGGCTCACCGACACCGTCGTGACCGGGAAGTAGGCCACGAACACGCCTGTGCAGGCCATGATCAGGGTGGCCGCGCGCCGGTCGGGGGCGCGGCCGGCGGTTCGGGGTGTGCTGTTCACGAAAGCTCCTCTGCGGCGACCCGCCGCTGTCTGTCGATGCCAGACGGAACTATGCGGACGGAACCCGCCCCGGAGCCAGTCAGCGGGCCGGGGAGCCGGATTCCCGACGTTCGCGGGCCCGGAACCCCGAATTCTCGACATCCCGGGAGGGGCGCCGGCCTGTCGCCGGTGGACTCCCCCGGGCCGTCAGGAACAGTACGCGGGCGCCTCGTCCACGTTGTCCCGGGTGACGAGGCGGATCGGGGCGGAGGCCACCTTCTCGACCGCCTCGCCGGCCATCAGGCCGAGACTGTTCCGTACGGCCAGCTTTCCCAGGCCGGCGGCGGAGTTGGCCACCGTGGCGGAGAGCTGCCCGTCCTTCACCGCCGCGAGCCCCTCGTCGGTGCCGTTGACCGTGACGATCTTGACGTCGGCACCGGCGGCGTCGAAGACCTGGCGGGCGCTCAGAGCCATCTCCTCGTTCGCCACGAAGGCGTAGTCGAGTTCCGGATGGGCCTCGATCATGTCTCCGGCGGATTCACGGGCCTTGGCCGGGTCGAACAGCCCCGGGAGGTCCGAGACCAGCTTCGCGTTGGCGGGGAGAGCCTGCTCGAACCCGGCGACCATCAGGTCCGAGGCCGCACCGGGGGCTCCGGCGATCACCCCGACCTCGACGTTCCGCCCCGCCGCGTCCTTCTCCACCCACCCCGCGTCGAGCGCGCCGAGCCTGCCGAGGTCCACGACCACCGCGCCGAGCACCCCCGAAAGGTCGTCCGCGTTCACCGAGGTGAGGAAGATCGGAACCCCGGCGGCCCGTGCCTTGGCGACGTCCACGTCGAGGGTGTTCACGTCGACGGTCTGGACGATCAGCGCGTCCACGCCCCGCGCGATCAGATCCTCGATGTTGGAGAGCTCGGTGACCGGGCTCTGCCGCGAGTTGGCGACGACGAGGTGGACGTTCCGGGATCTCGCGGACTGCTCCATCGCCTTCTGCAGGCAGGTGTGGAAGACGGTGCCGGCTCCGTTGACGAAGCCGATCGTCGTCGAGCCGTCGTCCCCGCCCGTACCGGAGTCGGCCGAGGAACACCCAGCGACCAGGGCGGCCAGGGCGGCTGCCGCGGCGAGCCGTCCGGGGACACTGTGCGGCGGAGGAATCATGGTTCGGCCTTTTCTGGGTGGGCGGACGGCACGAGGGTGGGGTGTGGGCCGCGCGGCCGGTCCGGGGCCGGTGTACGGCCCGGGAGCGGCCGGGGACGCGCCCGGGGACGGCCGGGTACGACGGGGTGCGGCGGGGTGCGGCGGGACCACCTGCCGGACGTGCCGAAGGAGCCGGCGCGGTCGCTCGGCCGCCCCCGACGTCCGTCGGCGGCGCACAACGTAACGCGCGGAAGGCCCGGCCAACCCCCGCACGGCGCGCAAGGTGTGCTTGCGGGGCACGGGACGGAGGGCGGGCACGGCGGGGGCGGGCGCGCCGAAGGGGCGGGAATCGGCGCGGAAGCGCGGAAGCGCCAGGCACGGAGGCGGGACGGCACGGAGACGGACAGCACGGAGACGGTACGCGGGAGCCGGGGCGGCGGGCGTGGGTCTACGGCCGTGGGTCTGTGGCCGTGGGTCTGTGGTGCCGGGGATGGCATGGGCGCTCCCGGGCGGCGCCGGACCGGCCCAGGGCCGCCGCGGGGCCCGGCCCGGCGGTCGTACGGGGTGGAGCAGGTCAGCTACGCGGCTTCTGGAGGGAGTCGTAGGAGTAATCGTCCCCCATCAGGACCGGGGTGACGTGCGCGGGCAGCCCGTCGGTGTTCCTGGCGGAGCGCCGGAGCGCCCCGGGGCTCGCCCCGGACCTCGGGCACGGTGGCGAGCACCTTGTCGGGCGTCATGCCCAGCAGGATCGGCGCGACTCCGCGCGGCGGGTCGCGTACCGGGTCCATGGCCCGTCCCCAGTCCTTCGGCGCCTGCGCCTCGTTGTTCCAGCCCGTCGTTCCAGGGCTCGACGCGTCGTCAGCCCCCTGAAGCGTGGCCCGGAACTCCTCGCTGTGCCGCGGGCTGCCGTGGGGTCAGGCCGGGTTGACCGGGAGGACGTCCGGCGAAAGCGCGCCCGCGTGGGCGGCGGCGGAGGTCGTGCGGCGCAGGTGGTGACGGCGGCACAGCACCTCGTAACCGACCTCCTTGGCCGGGCGGTTGACGTCACCGACCACGACCTGTTCGCCCTCGACGACCATCTCGCCCTCCACCGTGCGGGCGTTGTGCGTGGCGCGGGCACCGCACCAGCAGAGCGCCTCGACCTGGAGCTGTTCGAGGCGGTCGGCCAGCTCGATCAGGCGCTGCGAACCGGGGAAGAGCTTCGTGCGGAAGTCCGTGGTGATCCCGAAGGCGAAGACGTCCATCCCCAGGTCGTCCACGATCCGGGCCAGCTGGTCGATCTGTCGCGGGGCCAGGAACTGGGCCTCGTCCACGATGACGTAGTCCGCCTTGCCGCCCTGGGACAGCCGGTTCACGACGTACGCGTAGAGGTCCAGGCCGTCGGCGGCCTCGACGGCCTCCGTCACCAGCCCCAGCCGCGAGGAGAGCTTCCCCTCCCCCGCCCGGTCGTCACGGGTGAAGATCACGCCCTGGAGACCGCGCGCGGACCGGTTGTGCCCGATCTGGAGGGCCAGCGTGCTCTTTCCGCAGTCCATCGTTCCGGAGAAGAACACAAGCTCGGGCATGAGAGGTCGAACGCCTTTCGAAATGGGGGGAAGGGGACGCGCCGGTGGAGCGGCAGCGTCAGGTGCGGACTTCGAGGAGGGGGACGAGCTGCTCCACCGGGGTCAGCGAACCGTGCATCCCGACCATCAGGGACTCGTGCGGCTCGTTGGACGAGGCGGTGATCACCACGTCGTCGTGAGCGGCGGCGACCACGTCGCCGATGCGGCCGTACACGCGCTCGTCGACCTCGGGGCCGAACCACCCGGCGGCAATCGCCTCGTCCCGGCTGGCCACCCAGAACTGCTCGCCGAGCACCTCCTGCCAGACCGTCAGGACGTCGGCCTGGGCTCCGGGCACGGCGTAGACGTGGCGGGCGCGGCCTTCTCCGCCCAGCAGGGCGACGCCCGCGCGCAGCTCCCAGTCCTCGTCGAAGTCGATGCGGGACTGCTCGTCGAACGGGATGTCGATCATGCCGTGGTCGGCGGTGATGTACAGCGCCGAGCGGGGCGGCAGCTGCTCGGCGAGGCGTCGGGCGAGTCCGTCCACGTACATCAACTGCCCGCGCCAGGCGTCGGAGTCGGTGCCGAAGCGGTGTCCCGCGCCGTCGACCTCGCTGTAGTACGTGTAGACCAGCGAGCGGTCCCCGGCGGCGAGCCGCTGCGCCGCGACGTCCATGCGCTCCTCCCCGGCGAGCCGGCCCAGGAACGAGCCACCGCTGAGCGCGACCTTGGTCAGCGGGGTCTGCTCGAAGTCGGGCGCCGAGACCTGGGCCGTTCGCACCCCCGCCGCGTCGGCGAGGCTGAAGACGGTGGGGTACGGCTGCCAGACCTTCGGCGAGGTCCAGGGCTTCCAGCGGAGCTGGTTCATCAGCCCGCCGGTGGCCGGATCGCGCACGGTGTACCCGGGCAGTCCGTGCTTCCCGGGCGGCAGGCCCGTACCGACCGAGGCGAGGGAGGTCGCCGTCGTGGCGGGGAAGCCCGCGGTGAGGGGACGCCCGGTGCCGCCGCGCGAGGTGGACAGCAGGGAGTGCAGGAACGGGGCTTCGTCCGGGTGCGCCCTGATCTGCTCCCAGCCGAGTCCGTCGATCAGGAAGACGCAGTTGCGGTCGGCCGGGGTGAGCTCCGGGATCGACGCGGTGAAGCCGGGCACCTCCTGCCCGGCGACGAGGGTCGGCAGCAGATCCGCGAGGGAGCCGGTGCCGTACTCGGGTACGGGAGCCGAGTCGAGCGGGAGGAGTACGGGGTCCTGCCAGGCGGGCTGGGCCATCAGCGGTTGGCCGCCGGGTTGGCCGCCGTCGCCGCGGTGGCCGCCGTGGCTTCACTGAGAGCCTGGGCGAAGGCGAGCGTCTGCCGGACGGTGTCCGGGCCGTCGCCGGCCTCGCTGACCCGCAGGCTGAGGTCGTCGGCGGTGGAGCTGCCGGTGTAGCCGTGGTCGGCGTCGCAGTCGGGGTCGCCGCAGGCGGCCGGCTCCAGGTCGATCCGGGAGACCGCGCCCCAGCCGATGGTCAGGACGACCTCGCGGGGCAGCGAACCGGGGACGTACTTCTCGGGGTCCGCCACGACACGGCTCACCACGACGGACGAGATCCGGCCGAGGTGCACGGACTCCGTGGAGGTCGTCGCGTACGGCGTCGGGGACTCCGTCTCGGAGGTCTGCTCGTCGGTGTGGCTGACGATGAAGCGGGTGTCCGTCAGGACCAGGACCGTGGCATGGCGCCGGACCTCGTTGGAGTCGAAGGTCGTCTCCTGGTGCACGAGGTACGAGGCGACCGGCTCCCCGCCGACGGCGGCCTCCACCGCCTCGGCCACGAGGGCCGGGTAGTAGCCGCTGCGCTCGATCGCCGCGCGCAGCCCCTGGGTCGTCGTACCGGTCTTTGCCATGACCCCCATCTTACGGGCCCCGGTGACCGCCGGGGACGCTACGGGCAGGGGCGGCCGGTCAGTAGTTCGGGAGCCGGCGCGGGCCGAGGTCGGTCCGCGTGGGAGGCGGGGCGAGCCGCACGCTCGCGCCGAGGACGGTCAGCCCGTGCGTGGCGACCACGACCGGCTCCAGGGTGACCGAGACCACCTCGGGATGGTCGTCGACCAGGCGGGAGACCCGCAGCAGCAGCTCTTCGAGCGCCCGGGTGTCGACGGGCGAGGAGCCGCGCCAGCCGAAGAGCACGGGCGCCGCGCGGATGGAGCGGATCAGCTCGGCGGCGTCCCGGTCGGTGGCCGGAACCAGCCGGTGGGCGATGTCCCCGAGGAGTTCGGAGGGGGTGCCCGCGAGGCCGAAGGAGAGTACTGCTCCGGCGGCGGCGTCGATCGCGGCCCGCACCACGGTGTCGACACCCCGGGGTGCCATGGACTGCACGACGGGCTGGAGTTCGGCGGGCTTGCCGAGGAGTTCGGTGAGTTCGCCGTAGGCCCGGCGCAGCGCGTCCTCCCCGGCGAGGTCCAGGCGGACGCCGCCCAGGTCGGCGCGGTGGCGCAGATGGGGTGCGGTGGTCTTGAGGGCGACCGGCCAGCCGAGCAGGGCGGCGGCGGCCACGGCGGCGTCCGCGTCGGGGGCGGGGAGCGTCGCCCGTACGCCGATGCCGTAGCCGCCCAGCAGCTCACGGGCCTCGTCGTGGCCGAGCGGCCGGCCGCGCGGGTCGGGGGCCGGGCCCAGCAGCGCGTCGATGAACGCGGCGGTGCCGGGCTCGTCGATGGTGTCGTCGAGGAACTCGGGCACCCTGCCCGGCGCGGCGGCCTGGCGGCGCCACTGGGCGTACTTGACCGACTCGCTCAGCGCGCGGACGGCCCGTTCGGCGGCCGGGTAGGCGGGGATGCGGCCGGTGGGGGCGGGCGTGTGGGTCCCGGGTTCCGCGGGTGATCCGGCAGCGGTGGGCGGCGGTACGGGGGCGGGCGTGCCGTCGGGGGTGGGCGGGCGCGTCGCCCTCGTACCGGATGCCGTACGGGAGGACGGGGAGCCCGCCGGGTCCGTGTCCGGGTCCGGGCGTCCGGGGGTCCCGTCGCCCCCGGGCGCCGCCGCGGGCGGGCGCGTGCCCGCGGCGGCCGCCAGGGCCTCGGCGAGACCGCCGATCTCCAGGTGCACGACGGCCACCGGCTTGGCCGGTCCGTCGGTCCGGGCCGCCACGGCCTCGTGCAGGGCCGCCGCCAGCACCTCGCCGTCGCCGCTCTGCAGCTCCCCCTCGCCCCCGACCAGCGGGATCGCGGTCACGATCACCGCATCGCACGCCGGGTCGGCGAGCGCCTCTGCCAGTGCGGCACGGAAGTCCGCGGGGCCTGCCGCCGTGGTCAGGTCGCGGGGCGGCCGGGGCCGCAGTCCCTCCGTGAGGCAGGCGTCGTACGTGAGCAGCCCGAGCGACTCCGAGTTGCCGAGGATCGCCACGCGGGGGCCCGCGGGCAGCGGCTGGTCGGCGAGGAGGAGCGTCGCGTCGATCATCTCGGTCACCGTGTCCACCAGGATCACACCCGCCTGCCGCATCAAGGCGGAGACGGTGGCGTCGGGGATGCGGCTGACGGGTACGGCGTGGCCGGGCGGGGTGGCGCCGCTGTGCCGGGCGCCCTTGACCACCACGACCGGTTTGACGGCGGCGGTGCGGCGGGCGAGCCGGGTGAACTTGCGCGGGTTGCCGAGCGACTCCAGGTAGAGCAGGGCGACATCCGTATCGGGGTCGTCGAACCAGTACTGGAGGAAGTCGTTGCCGGAGATGTCGGCACGGTTCCCGGCCGAGATGAAGGTGGAGAGCGCGGCGCCGCGCCGGTGGAGACCGGAGAGGAGCGCGATACCGATGGCGCCGGACTGGGTGAAGAGGCCGATGCGGCCGGGCGCGGGCGATTCGGGGGCGAGTGAGGCGTTCAACCGGACGGCGCCGGAGGTGTTGATGATGCCGAAGGCGTTCGGTCCGATGATCCGCATGCCGTAGGAGCGCGCCTGGCGCAGCAGCGCGCGCTGGCGCTCGCGGCCCTCGGCTCCCCGCTCGGCGTAGTCGGCGGAGAGGACGACCAGGCCCCGCACCCCGTGCTCCCCGCAGTCCGCGACGGCTTCGGGGACCCGTTCGGCCGGGACGGCGATGACGGCGAGGTCGACCGGTTCGCCGATGGAGCCCACCGAGCGGTGCGCGGGGACCCCGTCGACGCAGCCCTGATCGGGGGCGAAGGCCTGGTTGACGGCGTACAGGCTCCCGGTGAAGCCGGAGTGCTGGAGGTTGCGGAGCACGGTCCGACCCACTCCGCCGGGGGCCCGGCCGGTGCCGACCACGGCCACCGAGGCGGGGGCCAGGAGCCGCTGGACGGAGCGGGCTTCGGCGCGCTGTTCGCGGGCGCGCTGCACGGCGAGCGACTCGGCCGTGGGTTCGATGTCGAGCGTGAGGTGGACCGAGCCGTCCTCGAAGCTCCGCTGCTGGGTGTAGCCCGCGTCCCGGAAGACCTTGATCATCTTCGTGTTGGCGGGCAGCACCTCGGCGGCGAACCGGCGGATGCCCCGCTCCCGGGCGACCGCGGCGATGTGTTCGAGCAGCACGGAGGCGACACCGCGGCCCTGGTGGGCGTCCTGGACGAGGAAGGCGACCTCGGCCTCGTCGGCGGGCGCGGAGGCGGGCCGGCCCCGGTCGTCGATCCGGTCGTAGCGGACGGTGGCGATGAACTCCCCTCCCACCGTGGCGGCCAGCCCCACCCGGTCGACGTAGTCGTGGTGGGTGAAGCGGTGGACGTCCCGGTCGGAGAGCCGGGGGTAGGGGGCGAAGAAGCGGTAGTACTTCGACTCGTCGGAGACCTGCTCGAAGAAGCTGACCAGCCGTCCGGCGTCGTCCGGGGTGATGGGCCCGATCCGGGCGGTGCCGCCGTCCCGCAGCACCACGTCCGCCTCCCAGTGGTCGGGGTACGCGTGATGCGGACTCTGCTCCGGCGTGGGCTGCATGGGCAAAGCCTACGGCGGCTCCGCGCTCCGGGAGAGGTCCGCGCTGGCCGCCCCGCGCGCTCGGGGCATACGGACGGGTGGCCGGCCACCGGTACCGCCGCCGGACCACTATCCGCACGACCGCCCCCCGCGGTCGTCCGTACGACTGCTGCCCCTGCGGCCGTCCGTCGGGTTGGGGGCCGGTTACCCGTCCGGCCACGGTCCGGCCGACCCTGCGGACACCGTCAGGCCGCCGCACGGACACCGTCCGGCCGTCCGTGCGGTCACCGTCCGGCCGTCCGCACGGTCACCGTTCACCCCGGCCGCCGGACCGCCGTCCGGGGTGAACGTCCGGGCCGTACGGGCAACGTCGCGGCCTGGCACGGGTCGCGGCGGATTCGGTGCCGGGGCAGGCTGGGAAGCCCACCGGGCGCCTCCGCCGCCGGGAGGGTACGCAGGTCCGCACCCCCATGCCACAATGGTCTAGACAAATCAATTACCGGTCAGGACATCGCAGATTCACGAAGGGCAGAACCATGGTTGAGCGCCGCGTCAACGTCGGATGGGCCGAAGGCCTGCACGCCCGCCCCGCTTCCATCTTCGTCCGCGCCGCCACGGCCTCCGGGGTCCCGGTGACGATCGCCAAGGCCGACGGCAGCCCGGTCAACGCCGCGTCGATGCTCGCGGTTCTCGGACTGGGCGCGGAAGGCGGCGAGGAGATCGTGCTCGCCTCCGAGGCGGAGGGCGCGGACGTCGCTCTGGACCGGCTGGCCAAGCTGGTCGCCGAGGGGCTCGACGAGCTTCCGGAAACGGTCTGATCCCCCTTCCGCCGGACTCCGCGACGGAATTCCCCGCTCGACCGGGCCGCACCGTTCCTCACGGACGGGGCGGCTCAGTCATTTCTCGGGCAGCCGCGAGGACGGAATTCCGACAGCACGATAAAGCACATGCAATTCGCTCTGCTCTTTGTATACGGCGCCATTGTTAATGGCGGACACCCGAGGTGTTTACGGGATGTTGCAAAGTGCTCACCCTGGACTGTTTCACCGCTCGGAGCGGGCGGCGCGGCCGGTGTGCGGCCAGCGAACGCTCCGCGTGCTGCACGGCCAGCCCCCTGGCGCGCTCCGCGTCGCCCCGGGCCACCGCGTCCACGAGGGCGCCGTGCTCGGCCCACGACTCGACGGGGCGGACCGGCTGCTCGACGGCGTACATCCAGGCGATCTTGTGCCGGAGCTGAGTCAGCAACGCGATGAGCCCGGGGCTGCCGGAGGCCTGGGCGAGCGTCTCGTGGAACCAGCCGCCGAGGGAGCGCAGATCCTCCCCCTCACCCCGGCGGGCCCTCTCCTGTCCCAGTTTGACCAGTCCGCGCAGGACCTTGAGGTGCGCCTCGGTGCGGCGCTGCGCGGCCCGGGCCGCGCCCAGCGGCTCCAGCAGGAGCTTCACCTCCAGGAGGTCGGCCGCCTCTTGCTCCGTCGGCTCGGCGACGCAGGCACCGGCGTGTCTGCGGGTGACCACGAACCCCTCCGACTCCAGGGTCCGCAGCGCTTCGCGCACGGGCACGCGGGAGACGCCGTAACGCCGCGCCAGGAGCTCCTCGGTCAGGCGACTGCCGCGTTCGTAGACGCCCGAGACGATGTCGTCACGGATTGCCGTGCATACCGAGTGCGCGGGAATGCGCATGTCCGAACCTCCGCCTTAATCCCCGCGAAACGCGGCCGATCGAAGCCTGCACCGTGACTCTATTGCAATCTGAGTGAATTTCCGATGGCGTACCGGAATTCGCACATATCTTTTGCCTGCGGAGCGGGTGGCCGGAGAGGTTTCGGGTGATATGCCGAAGCCCCGGCGAGGGCCGGGGCTTCGGGACGATCCGGGGCTGCCCCACGGCTGCCCCACGGCCGCACCGCGAAGCCGAACAGCAAGGCGGCGGGGTCGGACCGCGAGGTCACGGGGTCGGACGGTGAGGCCGCAGGTCAGACGGTGAGGCCGCGGGCCCGCAGATACGCCACGGGATCCATGTCGGTGCCGTACTCCGGGCCGGTGCGCGCCTCGAAGTGCAGGTGCGGGCCGGTCGCGTTGCCGGTGGCACCGGAGAGGCCGATGCGCTCGCCGGAGGAGACGCGCTGGCCGACGAAGACACCGAGGGAGGAGAGGTGGCCGTACTGGGTGTACGTGCCGTCCGTCATCCGCAGCACGATGTTGTTGCCGTACGCGCCGCCCCAGCCGGCCTCGACGACCGTACCCGCGCCCACGGCGAGGACGGGGGTGCCGGTGGCGGCGTGGAAGTCGACGCCCGAGTGGCTGCCGGAGGACCAGAGCGAACCGCCCGACTGGTAGCCGGTGCTGATGTATGAGCCCGCGATGGGCAGGTGGAAGGAGTTCAGGCGGGCGCGCTCGGCGGCGCGGGCGGCGCGCGCCTTCTCCTCGCGGGCCTCCCTGGCCCGTGCGGCGGCTTCGGCCTTCGCCTTCGCTTCGGCCTTCGCCCTGGCCTCCGCCCCGCGCTGCTGGGCCGCCGCCTGGTCGGCTATCCGGTCCGCGATGGAGTCCCCGAGCGACACCGCCTCGATGAGGCCGGTCCTGCCGGGCGACGGAACGGTGGAGTCGGCGGCGAGGGCCGGCGAGGCGATCGAGCCGACGACGCCGGTGGCGGCGAGGGCCGCGACGCCGGCGAACCTGGCGGTGGAGCGCGTCGGACGGCCCGGGGCACGATGCGTCCCGGTGGCACGGGTGAACGCCATGGAGGAGCGGGTCCTTTCCTTCCTTCTCGCCTACCGGGTTAGCTGACGGGTTCGGAGCAGGAAGGTCTCCTACGGGCGTTCGCGCCTCTCACGAGACGCGGGTGCCCGATTCACCCCAGGGACTTCACGGGTCCCCGGCTCCCCAGGCTCGCGCCTGACGGGGACTCGGCGATGACTGCCCGGCACCGCGAGTGCGGTACACAGTCGGCGGACAGCCGGATCGACGCTAGGCCGCAGCGCTTTCGATCACCAAACGGACAGGAAGTTTTGTAGCGTATCCCACAGGGCAGACAGCCACTCTTCCTTCCAAAGAGGACAAACGCCGCGACCCCGGTGGGATCTCTCCCACCGGGGTCGCGGCCGGGGCGTACCCGGTCGTGTGGTTGACGGCCGGTCAGCCGCTGACGACCGTCACCTCGCCGATGCCCAGCGCACGGACCGGATCGGCGATCTGCGCCGCGTCGCCCACCAGAATCGTCACCAGCCGGTCCACCGGGAAGGCGTTGACCACCGCGGCGGTCGCCTCGACCGTGCCGGTCTCGGCGAGCCGCGCGTACAGGTGGGCCTGGAAGTCGTCGGGCAGCTGCTGCTCGACCTGGTCGGCGAGGGTCGCCGCTACGGAGGCGGCCGTCTCGAACTTGAGCGGGGCCACCCCCACGAGGTTCTGCACGGCGGTCTCGCGCTCGGCGTCGGTCAGCCCGTCCGCCGCGAGGGTCCGCAGGACCTTCCAGAGGTCGTCGAGCGCGGGGCCCGTGGACTCGGTGTCCACCGAGCCGCTGATGGCCAGCATCGCCGCACCGGCGGGGCCGGAGTCCGGACCGCCGGCCGTGGAGCGGAGCACCTGGGCGAAGGCGCGCACGCCGTAGGTGTAGCCCTTCTCCTCGCGCAGCACCCGGTCGAGCCGCGAGGTGAGCGTGCCGCCGAGGCAGTACGTCCCGAGGACCTGGGCGGGCCAGACGCTGTCGTGCCGGTCCGCGCCGATACGGCCGATGAGCAGCTGCGTCTGCACAGCTCCCGGACGGTTCACGATGACCACGCGGCCGGTGTCGTCCGCGGTGATCGGCGCCACCGGGCGGGGGCTGCCGGCGTTGCCCGACCAGTCGCCGAGGGTGTCGGCGAGCAGGGCGTCGAGGTCGATGCCGGTGAGGTCGCCGACGACGACCGCGACCGCGGTGGCGGGGCGGACGTGCGCGTCGTAGAAGGCGCGCACGGCGGCCGCGTCGATCCGCCGCACGGTGTCCTCGGTGCCCAGACGCGGGCGCGACATCCGGGCGGTGGCCGGGAACAGCTCCTTGGAGAGCTGCTTGGCGGCACGGCGCGCGGGGTTGGCCTGCTCGTGCGGGATCTCGTCGAGGCGGTTGCCCACCAGACGTTCGATCTCGCTGTCCGCGAAGGCGGGGGCCCGCAGCGCCTCGGCGACCAGCCCGAGCGCCTTCGCCAGGCGGGAGGCGGGCACCTCCAGGGAGACCCGGACACCCGGGTGGTCGGCGTGCGCGTCGAGCGTGGCACCGCAGCGCTCCAGCTCGGCGGCGAACTCCTCGGCGCTGTGCTTGTCCGTCCCCTCGGAGAGGGCGCGCGCCATGATGGTGGCGACGCCGTCCAGGCCCTCGGGTTCGGCATCGAGCGGTGCTTCGAGGTGGATCTCGACCGCGACGACCTGCTGGCCGGGGCGGTGGCTGCGGAGCACGGTCAGCCCGTTGGGCAGGGTGCCGCGCTCGGGGGCCGGGAAGGCCCAGGGTCGGGCGTCGCCCGGGGCGGGCTGAGGGTGGAAGTCCATGGCTACTCCAGTCACGGCGGCGTCGCTCACTTGGCGGCCTCCTCGTGGGCGTCGGCGTCCGCGCCGTCCTCGGCACCCGTCTCGTCGGCCGGTTCGACCGGCTCGTAGACCAGAACGGCGCGGTTGTCGGGACGCAGCGTGGCCGCGGCGACCTCCCGCACCTCGTCGGCGGTGATGTCGAGGACGCGCCCCACGGCCGTCAGCGCGAGCTGCGGGTCACCGAACAGCACGGCGAAGCGGCAGAGTTCGTCGGCACGGCCGGCGACCGTACCGAGACGATCCAGCCACTCGCGCTCCAACTGGGCCTGCGCGCGCTCCATCTCCTCCGGCGTGGGGCCCTCGGCGGCGAACCGCGCCAGCTCCTCGTCGACCGCGGTCTCGATGCTCTCGACCTCCACGCCGCCGGACGTCTTGACGTCCAGCCAGCCCAGCGAGGGCGCTCCGGCCAGCCGCAGCAGCCCGAACCCGGCGGCCACCGCCGTACGGTCGCGGCGCACCAGGCGGTTGTGCAGCCGGGAGGACTCGCCGCCGCCGAGGACGGTCAGGGCCAGGTCGGCGGCGTCCGCCTCGCGGGTGCCGTCGTGCGGCAGCCGGTAGGCGGCCATCAGCGCGCGGGCCGGGACCTCCTCGTGCACCACTTCGCGCAGCTGCCCGCCGATGGTGCCGGGAAGGGTGCCGTCGCGCGGGGGCTTCTTCCCGTCGTGGGACGGGATGGAGCCGAAGTACTTCTCGATCCAGGCGAGGGTCTGCTCGGGGTCGATGTCACCGACGACGGAGAGGACCGCGTTGTTGGGCGCGTAGTACGTACGGAAGAACGTCCGCGCGTCCTCCAGCGTCGCCGCGTCCAGGTCGGCCATGGAGCCGATCGGCGTGTGGTGGTACGGGTGGCCCTCCGGGTAGGCGAGCGCGGTGAGCCGCTCGAACGCGGTGCCGTAGGGGACGTTGTCGTACCGCTGGCGGCGCTCGTTCTTGACGACGTCCCGCTGGTTCTCCATCGACTCTTCGTCGAGCGCGGCCAGCAGCGAGCCCATCCGGTCGGCCTCGAGCCAGAGCGCGAGCTCCAGCTGGTGGGTCGGCATGGTCTCGAAGTAGTTGGTGCGCTCGAAGCTGGTCGTGCCGTTGAGCGAGCCGCCGGCGCCCTGGACGAGCTCGAAGTGGCCGTTCCCCTTGACCTGCTTCGACCCCTGGAACATCAGGTGCTCGAAGAGGTGGGCGAGCCCGGTCCGCCCCTCCACCTCGTGGCGGGAGCCGACGTCGTACCAGAGGCAGACCGCGGCGACCGGGGTCAGATGGTCCTCGGAGAGCACCACGCGCAGGCCATTGGCCAGACGGTGCTCGGTCGCTGTCAGGCCGCCGGAGCCGGCCTGTGCGGTGGCCGTGTGACCCATGGGCATGTACGTCCCTTCGATCGCGGTACTGGACTTTCTGCCAGACCTGCCACTGTAAGCAAGCGCACGGGTACCTGGCGAAGTTCCCGTTCCTTCGATGTTGTGCTCGTTGGTTTGTTCTTGACGACTGATGTTGACGCGTGGTGCCGGCGCCCGCGTACGGGGGGTCGGTCCGAAGCGCCTGCTCCGGGCTCCGGCACGGCCTCCTGTGCGGCCTCCGTGACGGCCCTTCCGACGGCCCTTCCGAAGGCCTGGGAACCCGTGGGAACGGGCGCCCCGGCGGGTCCCGGCGGGGCGCTTGGGACGGGTCGAGGTCGGCGCTGTCGGCGGGGCGGTCCACAATGGTCCGCGTCAGAACCTCAGGTTGCCCGACAGAATCTGTGAAGGAGTCGCAGCCGCGATGGCCCGCCGCAGCACGAAAACCCCGCCGCCGGACGACTTCGAGGAGAAGATCCTCGACATCGACGTCGTCGACGAAATGCAGGGCTCCTTCCTCGAGTACGCGTACTCGGTGATCTACTCCCGGGCCCTGCCCGACGCGCGCGACGGCATGAAGCCCGTGCACCGCCGCATCGTGTCCCAGATGAACGAGATGGGGCTGCGCCCCGACCGCGGGTACGTCAAGTGCGCCCGCGTGGTCGGCGAAGTCATGGGCAAGCTCCACCCGCACGGCGACGCGTCGATCTACGACGCCCTGGTACGCATGGCTCAGCCGTTCTCCATGCGGCTCCCGCTGGTGGACGGACACGGCAACTTCGGCTCCCTCGGCAACGACGACCCGCCGGCCGCCATGCGGTACACAGAATGCCGGATGGCCGACGCCACGTCCCTCATGACGGAGTCGATCGACGAGGACACCGTCGATTTCCAGTCGAACTACGACGGCCAGGAGCAGGAGCCCGTCGTCCTTCCGGCCGCCTACCCGAACCTGCTGGTCAACGGCGCGTCCGGGATCGCGGTCGGCATGGCGACCAACATGCCTCCGCACAACCTCGGTGAGGTCGTCGCCGCCGCGCGCCACCTCATCCGGTACCCGAACGCCGACCTCGAAGCGCTGATGCGGTTCGTCCCCGGTCCCGACCTGCCGACCGGTGGCCGGATCGTGGGCCTGAGCGGCATCAAGGACGCCTACGCCGCCGGGCGCGGCACGTTCAAGATCCGGGCGACGGTCGCCGTGGAGAGCGTCACCCCGCGCCGCAAGGGCCTGGTCGTCACCGAACTGCCCTTCACGGTCGGTCCGGAGAAGGTCATCTCCAAGATCAAGGACCTGGTCTCGTCGAAGAAGCTCCAGGGCATCGCCGACGTCAAGGACCTCACGGACCGCTCGCACGGACTGCGCCTGGTCATCGAGATCAAGAACGGCTTCGTACCGGAGGCCGTGCTCGAGCAGCTCTACAAGCTGACGCCGATGGAGGAGTCCTTCGGCATCAACAACGTCGCGCTCGTCGACGGACAGCCGCTCACCCTGGGGCTCAAGGAGCTCCTGGAGGTCTACCTCGACCACCGCTTCGAGGTCGTGCGCCGGCGCAGCGAGTTCCGGCGCACCAAGCGGCGTGACCGGCTGCACCTGGTGGACGGGCTGCTCGTCGCCCTCGTCGACATCGACGAGGTCATCCGGATCATCCGGGACAGCGACAACTCCTCGGCCGCGAAGGAGCGGCTCATGGAGCGCTTCTCGCTGAGCGAGATCCAGACGCAGTACATCCTGGACACCCCGCTGCGCAGGCTCACCCGGTTCGACCGGATCGAGCTGGAGAGCGAGCGCGACCGGCTCAACTCCGAGATCGAGGCGCTGACCACGATCCTGGAGTCCGACACCGAGCTGCGCAAGCTCGTCTCGTCCGAACTCGCCTCGGTGGCCAAGAAGTTCGGCACCGACCGGCGCACCGTGCTACTGGAGTCGGCGGGTTCGCAGGTCTCCGCCGTACCGCTGCAGGTCGCGGACGCCCCGTGCCGGGTGCTGCTCTCCTCGACCGGTCTGCTCGCCCGGACGGCCAACGCCGACCCGGTCGCCGAGGACGAGGACGCCAAGCGCGCGAAGCACGACGTGATCGTGTCGGCCGTACCGGCGACGGCGCGCGGCGAGGTGGGGGCGGTGACCTCCACCGGACGGCTGCTGCGCGTCGCGGTGATCGATCTGCCCCAGCTCCCGGACACCCACGCGGCGCCCAACCTCTCGGGCGGGGCCCCGGTTCCGGAGTTCCTCACGCTGGAGGATGGCGAGGACCTGATCTGCCTGACCACGCTCGACGAGACGTCGCAGGGGCTGGCGATCGGCACCCTGCAGGGCGTGGTGAAACGCGTCGTGCCGGACTATCCGGCCAACAAGGACGAGCTGGAGGTCATCTCCCTGAAGGAGGGCGACCGGATCGTCGGAGCCGTGGAGCTGCGTACGGGCGAGGAGGACCTGGTCTTCATCTCGTCCGACGCGCAGTTGCTGCGCTACCCGGCGGCTCAGGTGCGCCCGCAGGGGCGCCCGGCCGGGGGCATGGCCGGGATCAAGCTCACGGACGGTGCCGAGGTGCTGTCCTTCTCCGCGGTCGAACCGGCCGCGGACGCCGCGGTGTTCACGGTGGCCGGCTCGCACGGCACGCTGGACGACTCGGTGCTCACGTCGAAGCTGACGCCGTTCGACCAGTACCCGCGCAAGGGCCGGGCCACCGGTGGGGTGCGGTGCCAGCGCTTCCTCAAGGGTGAGGACGTGCTGGTCTTCGCCTGGGCCGGTCCCACGCCCGCCCGGGCCGCGCAGCAGAACGGCACCCCTGCCCGGCTGCCGGAACCCGACCCGCGCCGCGACGGCTCGGGCATCCCGCTGACCGACCCGGTCGCCGCGATCGCGGGGCCGGTGTAGGTGCGGGTGTAGCGACGGCGCGAGCTACATCGCCCGGAGGCGGTGCAGCGAGAGCGCGAGCGGTATCGCCTGGAGGACGGGTGCGGCGCGGCGGGCCCCTGCCCCCGTCCTCCCGGCGTACGTGGGCCGGGCCGGCGCGCCCGGCCCACCGCGTGAGTCGCTACACCGGGTCCGGCCCGGCGTCCGGCCCGTCGTCCGGCCCGACCCTTTCGGCGGGCCGGTCGTCGGCCACGTAACGCAGCACGCCCCACATGGCGCGTTCCAGCTCGTCCGCGTCGGTGGGCCCGGTCTCCGGTGCACGGTCGAACGGGCCCGGGTCGCCCGGGGAGGGTACCCGGCACTCCTCCAGTTCCCGCAGGAGTCCCTCCGCGTCGAACCCCGATCCGATCAGTACGAGCTGGGTGAGCCGCGGTTCGCCGCGGCCCCACGGACGCGGTACGAACCTGAGGAACCGGCCCACCGCGTGCAGCAGGTAGGTGTTGCGGGGGTCGGCCGCGCCGAAGTCCACGAAGCCCTTGATCCGGTACAGCCCCTCCGGCCGTGAGTCGAGGACCCGCATGAAGCGGCGGGGGTCCAGGGGCGTGCCGGTGGAGAGCTCGACGCTCTGGTACGCGGCGTGGGGATGGGCCCCGCCGTGGTTCCCCGCCCCGCCGTGGTCCGCCTCCCCGGACGGCCGGTCCTCCGCCGTCCGGTCCTCCGCCGTCCGGTCCTCCGCCAGCAGGTCCTCGAAGGTGAGCTGGCGGGCTGTCCGGTCCGTGTCGGGGCGGAGCGCGGGGTCGAAGAGCAGTGCCGGATCGATCCGTCCGTGCTCGGTGGAGACGACGGCGGCGCGGTCGGTCAGCGCGGCGACCGCGGCGCGCAGCCGGTCGTGTTCGGCTCCGTCGATCCGGTCGGTCTTGTTGAGCACGACCAGATCGGCGACGGCGAGGTGCCGGTCAGTCTCCGGGTGCCGCTCCCGGGTGCGGTCGAACTCGGCCGCGTCGACGACCCCGACCAGCCCGCCGTAGACGATCCGGGGGTTCTCGCTCGCCAGCAGCATCCGTACGAGTTCCTGCGGCTCGGCGAGTCCGCTGGCCTCGATCACGATCAGATCGAGGCGGACGGCGGGCCGGGTCAGGGTCTCCAGATAGGAGTCCAGTTCGCTCGCGTCCACCGCGCAGCACAGGCAGCCGTTGCCGAGCGAGACCGTCGAGCCGACCTGCCCGGCGACCGTCATGGCGTCGATCTCGATGGCCCCGAAGTCGTTCACGATCACGCCGATCCGGTTGCCGGCGCGGTTGTGCAGCAGGTGGTTGAGGAGCGTGGTCTTGCCCGAGCCGAGGAAGCCTGCGAGCACGATGACCGGGATCTGCGGGACGCGGGCATCCCGGGGCGTGGCCGAAGCGGGCAAGACGGACCATCCTCACGGAACAGCGGAGCGGAGCAGCCGTCGGTCAGGGGGCCGGGACCGGCTGCGGCGGAGGCGTCCCGACATAGCGGGCCGCCGGGCGGATGATCTTCGAGTCCGCCGCCTGCTCCAGGATATTGGCACTCCAGCCGACCACCCGCGCCGCACAGAAGGTGGGCGTGAACATCGTCCGCGGCAGCCCGCAGAGCTCCATCACGACCCCGGCGTAGAACTCCACGTTGGTGTGCAGCTCACGGCCCGGCTTGAGCTCGGCGAGGATGGCCTCCACCTGGCGCTCCACCTCGACGGCGAAGTCGACGAGCGGGCCGCCGAAGTCCTGGGCGATCCCCCGCAGCATGCGCGAACGCGGGTCCTCGGTGCGGTAGACGGGGTGGCCGAAGCCCATGATCCGGCCGCCGGAGAGGACCTGTTCGCGGATCCAGCCGTCGATGCGGTCCGGAGTTCCTATCGCGTCCAGGGTGTCCAGGGCTCGGCTGGGCGCGCCGCCGTGCAGCGGGCCGGAGAGCGCGCCGACCGCCGCCACCAGGCAAGCGGTCATGTCGGCCCCGGTGGAGGCGACGACCCTGGCGGTGAAGGTCGACGCGTTGAACCCGTGGTCGACGGTGGAGATGAGGTAGCGCTCGACGGCCCGTGCGCGGACGGGGTCGGGTACCTCGCCGGTGAGCATGTAGAGGTAGTTGGCCGCGTGCGGCAGGTCGTCGCGCGGTTCGACCGGGTCGAGCCCTTCACCGAGCCGGTGCAGCGCGGTCAGCAGGGTGGGCACGGCCGCGCAGACGGCGAGCGCGTCCTCACGGCGGCGGCCGGGCTCGATGTCGTACAGCGGGCGGTATCCGGCTGAGGCCCCGAGCAGCGAGAGCGCGGTACGCAGCCCGGCCAGCGGCCCCGACACCGCTCCGGCGCGGGCGATGGCGGGCAGCGCCGCGCGGACCTCCTCCGGGAGGTGGCGCAGTTCCGCGAGGCGCGCGGCGAACGCGGCACGGGCCGGGGCGTCCGGCAGCTCACCGTGGAACATCAGGTACCAGACGTCCTCGAAGCTCCGGGTCTCCGCCAGCTCGATCGCCGAGTACTGGCGGTAGTGGTAGAAGCCCTCGGTCCCCCGGACGTCGCCCAGAGCCGTGTCGGTGACGACGACCCCCGCGAGACCGCGCGGGACGCCGGACGGGGCGGGGCTGTGGGTCCGGGTCGCGCTGCTGGGCTCGGTGGGGCTGTGGGTCTCGGGGCTGTGAGTTGTTTCGGTCGGCATCGCCGAGCTCCTCTTCGGATGTTCCTGTTCAGATCTTCCTGACTATTGATTCGACTATCCATGCTTGACTTTGAGGGCGTCAATATTGATTGGATCAATATAGGACGACTGGATACGGTGAGTGCATGACGGATCAAGAAGCAGGCGGCTTCGACCCGGCGGGCGCGGAACGGCGCGACACGGACAGGCCCGGCGCGTCACGGCCCGGCGCGGACCAGCCCGGCGCGGAACGGCTCAGCACCCGCGAGACGGCCGCGCTGCTCGGCGTGAAGCCAGAGACTGTGTACGCCTACGTCAGTCGCGGCCAGCTCAGCAGCGTGCGCGCGCCCGGGGGGCGAGGCAGCACCTTCGACGCCGACGAGGTCAGGGCCCTGGCCCGGCGTACGGGCAGACGCGAGGCCGTGCCGGTGGGCGGGGCCGATCTGGTGTTCCGCACCGGCATCACCCTCATCGACCAGGACCGGTACTTCTACCGGGGCGTCGACGCAGGTGCACTCGCCCTGAACCACAGCTACGAGGAAGTCGTCGAATGGCTGTGGACGGGCGACCTCAGACCGGGTGTCCGCTTCTCCGCTCCGGCACAGGCCCTGACGGCAGCGCGGCAGGCCGTCGCCGCCCTCCCCGCGCACAGCGGGGCGACGGACCGGCTGCGGGTCGCCGTCATCGCGGCGTCGGCGGCCGACCCGCTGCGGTTCGACCTCTCCCCCGCCTCGGTCCTGGGCGCCGCCCGAGGCCTGATCCCGACTTTGGTGGAGGCGCTGCGCCCGGCCGGTACGGGGTCGGGCGCGATGGCGGACGGTACGGCCCCGGCCGCTGCGGGGTCGGGTGTCGCGGGTCCCGGCGGCACGGGTCCCGGCGGCACGGAACCCGGCGGCACGGATCTCGGTGCCGCGGGTCCCGGCGGCACGGAGCTCGGTACCGCGGACGCCGCCGGTGACGACGGCCCCGGCATCGCAGCCCGGTTGTGGCCCGCGCTCACCGCGCATCCCGCCGATGCCGCGTCACTCGCCGTTCTGGACACCGCGCTTGCGCTGCTGATCGACCACGACCTCGCGGCATCCACCCTCGCCGTCCGCGTGGCGGCCTCTGCGCACGCGCATCCGTACGCCGTCGTCTCGGCGGGGCTCGGGGTGCTGGAGGGACCGCTGCACGGCGCGGCCAGCGGGCTCGCCCACCGTATGCTCCGCGAGGTCGTGGAGCGGGGCGGTGCCGCACCGGTCGTCGCCGAACACCTACGGGCCGGACGGCGCGTCCCCGGCCTTGGACACCGTCTCTACAGCGGCGAGGACCCCCGGGCGCGGGTCCTGTTCACCCTCCTGGAGGACATGCCCGAGGCCGCGCCGGTGCTCACCGCGGCTCGCGACGTGGTGTCCACCGCCGCCCGGTACGTACCGCTGCACGCCAACATCGATCTCGCGCTGGCCGTGCTCTCGGTCTCCACGGGCATGTCCGCAGAGGCGGGCGAGACCGTTTTCGCGGTGGCGCGGACGGCAGGCTGGATCGCGCACGCCCTGGAGGAGTACACGGAGCGCCCGCTGCGCCTGCGGCCGCGCGGCCAGTACACCGGACCGCCCCCGCCGCAGGCGCTGCCCGCCCCGACCTCTTACTCGCCCGCCCTCTCACCCCGGACGGACGGCCCAGGGGACGCAAAATAGCGACAGCTCAGCGTGAATTCTCGCGCGGTGGCGGGGCGGTCGAGCCGCGCACCACCAGTTCCGGCTCGAAGAGCAGCTCGTCCGAGGGCACCGCTTTGCCCCCGATCTGCACGGACAGCAGCTCGACCGCCGCCCGGCCCATGGCCTCGATGGGCTGACGAACCGTCGTCAAGGGAGGTTCGGTGCAGTTCATGAAGGCGGAGTCGTCGTAGCCGACCACGGAGATGTCGTGCGGCACGGAGAGCCCCCGGCGGCGGACCGCACGGACCGCGCCGAGCGCGAGCGGGTCGCTGCCGCAGATGATGCCGGTGACCTCGCGGTCGAGCAGCCTCGATGCCGCCGCCTGGCCGCCCTCCAGCGAGAACATGGCCCGCGCGACATGTTCGTCCGGGATCGTCGCCCCGTACTCACGCGCCAACTGCCGTGCGGCGTCGAGCTTGCGCTGGGAGGGGACGTGGTCGCTGGGGCCGAGCACCAGGCCGATCCGCTCGTGCCCGAGCGAGGCGAGGTGGCGCCACGCCTGCTCGACCGCGACGGAGTCGTCGCAGGAGACACCGGGGAAGCCCAGCTCGGCAATGGCCGCGTTGATCAGGACGACGGGGATGCGCCGGTCGGCGAGCACTTTGTAGTGATCGTGTGCGGCGTCGGCCTGGTGGTAGAGGCCGCCGGCGAACACCACGCCCGACACCTGCTGCTGGAGCAGCAGGTCCACGTAGTCCGCCTCGGAGACCCCGCCCTTGGTCTGCGTACAGAGCACGGGCGTGAGTCCCTGCTGGGCGAGCGCGCCGCCGACCACTTCGGCGAAGGCCGGGAAGATGGGGTTCTGGAGCTCGGGAAGGACGAGCCCGACCAGCCTGGCCCGCTCGCCCCGCAGCTGGGTCGGGCGCTCGTATCCGAGCACGTCCAGCGCGGAGAGCACCGCCTGCCGGGTAGCGTCCGAGACACCTGGCTTACCGTTCAGGACCCGGCTGACCGTGGCCTCGCTGACCCCAACCTTCTGTGCCACCTGAGCAAGTCGTCGCGTCATGAGCGCAAGATTAGCGCAAGGCGCGCAAACCGATTGCGTGCCTGCGAAATCCTGCCGCACTCCTCGGCTCGACTCCCCTGCCCGGCTCGGCTCGCACTGCCCAGCTCGGCTCGCGCTGCCCAGCTCGGCTCGCACTGCCCAGCTCGGCTCGCACTGCCCAGCTCGGCTCGCACTGCCCGACTCGACTCCCCTGCCCGGCTCGCGCTGCCTTGCTCGGCTCGGCTCAGAACAACCCGCCCCGTTCCCGCCAACCTGCTCCGGTCACCTCGCTCGGCTCAGACCGACCCCCGCCCGGCCCGGATCCCACCGCCCCGGATCAGGTCACGCCGCGCCGACCCCGGTCATACGGCCCCGGCCCCGGTCAGTGACCTGACCTCGGTCTCGGCGTGCTTGTCCTGGTCGGGCGACTCGTCGGAGGTCACCGTGCCGATCCACCCCGCGAGGAATCCCAGCGGAATGGAGACGAGACCCGGATTCTCCAGCGGGAAGAGCTGGAAGTCGACCCCGGGGAAGAGTGAGTTGGGCCCGCCGGAGACGACCGGCGAGAGCAGTACGAGAACCAGCGCCGGAACCAGCCCGCCGTACACGGCCCAGACGGCACCACGGGTGGTGAAGTTCTTCCAGAAGAGCGAGTACAGCAGCGCCGGAAGGTTGGCCGACGCGGCCACCGCGAAGGCCAGTCCGACGAGGAAAGCCACGTTGAGGTCCTGGGCGAGCAGGCCCAGCCCGATGGCGACCGCCCCGATCCCCACGGCGGCCACCCGGGCGACCGCGACCTCGCCGAGAGGTTGGCCGCCCGGGCGGCGGAGCGAGGCGTAGAGGTCGTGGGCCACGGAGGCCGAGGAGGCGAGGGTGATCCCCGCGACCACGGCCAGAATCGTGGCGAAGGCGATGGCCGCGACCACGGCGAAGAGGATCGTTCCGCCGGTGGAGCCCTCTCCGCCGCCCAGCGCCAGCGCGAGCAGGGGAACCGCGGTGTTCCCGGCCTCGCTGGAGGACCGGACCGCCGCCGACCCGACGAGCGCGGCGGCGCCGAAGCCCAGCACGATGGTCATCAGGTAGAAGCTGCCGATCAGACCGATCGCCCAGACGACGGACCGGCGGGCCGCGCGGGCTGTCGGGACGGTGTAGAAGCGCGACAGGATGTGCGGCAGGCCGGCCGTACCGAGCACCAGCGCCACCCCGAGGCTGATGAAGTCGAAGCGAGCCGTCCAGCCTCCGCCGTACTTGAGGCCCGGCGCCAGGAACTCCGCCCCTTGGCCGCTGTGTTCGGCTGCGGAGTTGAGCAAAGCGTTGACGTTCCCGTGGAATCGCACCAGCACGGCCACGGTGAGAGCGATCGTGCCGGCCATGAGGAGCACCGCCTTGACGATCTGGATCCAGGTGGTGGCCCGCATGCCGCCGAGGGAGACATAGACGACCATGAGGGCGCCGACCCCGACCACGGTCCAGGAGCGGGTGGTGCCGCTGGTGCCGCCGAGAAGCAGGGCGACCAGGCTGCCCGCGCCGACCATCTGGGCGACGAGGTACAACACGGAGACGGTCACCGAAGAGGCGCCGACCGCCGTGCGTACGGGGCGCTCCGCCAAGCGCGCGGCGACCACGTCGGCGAGGGTGAACCGGCCGCAGTTGCGAACGAGTTCGGCCACCAGGAACAGAACGACCAGCCAGGCGACGAAGAAGCCGACCGAGTACAGCATCCCGTCGTAGCCGAAGAGCGCGATCAGCCCGGAGATCCCGAGGAACGAAGCGGCCGACATGTAGTCGCCGGCGATGGCGAAACCGTTCTCCATGGGAGAGAACAACCGGCCCCCGGCGTAGAACTCCTCGGCGGAGCCCTTGCGGCTGCGGCCGACCCAGGTGGTGATGCCGAGGGTGACGGCGATGAACGCGCTGAACAGCACCAGCGCGAGTGTCTGGTGGCCCCCGCTCATCGCTCGGCCCCTCTCGTCAGCTCCTGTGTCTCCCAGCGCAGTTCGAGCGCCGCCCGGTCCCGGCGGAGCCGCGCGTGCCGCGCGTACGCCCAGGTCAGCAGGAAGGTGGTGAGGAACTGGCCGAGCCCCGCGACCATGGCGACATTCACCGCACCCGCCACCGGACGGGCCATCAGCCCGGGCGCTCCGGTGGCCGCGACCACGTAGGCGAGGTACCAGAGGAGGAACACGCAGGTCGCCGGTGCGACGAACCTCCGGTACCTGCGGCGCACTTCGCGGAAAGCCTCGCTCCGCTGAACCTCGCGGTAGATGTCGGCAGCGCTGTGGCCGCTCTGTGGAGCCTCGGGCACGGGCCGCGCGTCGCTCGTCGCGGTCCCCGTACCGTCCTGCTCGCCCCATCCGGGGGTCAGTGCGTCATACCACGGGTCGTCGAGCCGCGGCGCCGCGACCTCCCGCCCTGCTTCCTTCTCCACCGAGCAACTCCCTTGTCCGCGAACCTTTTCGGCCGCTCGGTCAAGAGTGTCCGGACAGGGTGGATCTCGGTTGCGGCATGCACCGCTTTCACCTGTTCAGGTGATATCCGTACCAGGTGCCCGTGTGAGCCCCTGTACGTATGCGTAGCGCACCGCCTGCGCCCGGTCCCGCACCCCCGTCTTGGCGAACAGGTTGTTGATGTGTGTTTTCACCGTGGCCTGCGAGACGTGCAGCCGACGTGAGATTTCGGCGTTGGAAAGCCCCTCGGCGATGAGCACCAGCACCTCCGCCTCACGGGGCGTCAGCCCGTCGGGAAGCCGCTTCCGGCCGTGCCCCAGTCCCTGCCCCACTCCCCGCCCCACTCCCTGCCCCTGAAGTTGCCCCGGGCTCTGCCCCGGGCTCTGGCCCTGGCCTCGGGAGGACGCCGGCAGGGGCTCGTCGGGCTCGCCGGCCAAGCGCTCCAGCAGACGCCGCTGCACGGCGGGCGAGAGACCCGCTTCACCGGACAGTACGGCCGAGATGGCCTGCACGATCTCCTCGCCGCCCGCGTCCTTGGTGAGGAAGCCGCGCGCACCCGCCCGTAGCGCCGCGAAGAGCGATTCGTCGTCGTCGAAGGTGGTGAGGACCACGACCTGGGTACCGGGGTACTCCGTGCGAACCCGCTTGGTCGCCTCGACACCGTCGCAACGCGGCATCCGCAAGTCCATGAGGACCACGTCAGGTGCGTGCTCCGCGACGAGCGCCACCGCCTCCTCGCCGTCCCTGGCAGCCCCGACCACATCGACGCCCAGCAGCCCGAGCAGCATCACGATGCCTTCACGGACCGCCGACTGGTCGTCGGCGACCACCACCCGCGCGCTCACGCGGGAACCCGCAGACTCACCACGAATCCCTCCTCACCCGGCCCGGCCTCCAATGTCCCGCCGAGAATCTCGGCGCGCTCCCGCATTCCGGTCAGACCGTAGCCCGGCCCACCGGTCATCAGTTCCTCGTCCGGTGCCCCTCCTCCGGAGTCCCGCACCTCCAAGGTCACCGTGTCCGGCAGATATTCCAGCCGTATCCGAACATGCGCCCCAGGGGCGTGCTTGCGCACATTGGTGACGGCCTCCTGCGCGACCCGCCGCACCACCTGCGAGGCTCCGGCCGACAGAGGGCGCCGAGGCCCCTCCATGCTCAGTTCGACCGGTCCGGTGGAGACCAGGTTCCGCAGGAACTCCTCGACGGGTGTCATCTCGCCTCGGAGCGCGGAGAGCGCCTGCCGAGTCTCGGTCAGCCCTTCCCGGGCCATCGAGCGGGCCGAGACGACCCTTTCCAGTACCTGGTCACGGAACGCGCCGGACGGCTCACGCTCGATCAGCAGTCTGGCCGCCTCCAGATGCACCATCTGGGCCGACAGACTGTGCGCGAGCACGTCGTGGATCTCCCGGGCGATCCGGGAACGTTCGTCCAGTGCCGCCCTCGCCGCCTCCGCCGCCCGGGCGGCACGCTCCTGGGCGAGCAGCCGCTGAGCGCTCCCGCTCGCCTCCGCGTCCAGTCGGGCCGCGTAGCCGCCCAGGCAGAGACCTGCGCCCGTGAGCAGGGTGGTCATCCACCCGCCACTGGCCAGGGCCGCGAAGCACGCCAGCGTGAGTGCCGCCGCCGGCACCGCTGCCCGGAGCGGGAGCCTCGCCATGGCGAGCACGGTACTGCCGCACCAGAGGGCGGTCGCGAGCGCCGTCGTGCCCGCCCCGTACGCGACCAGTGCCAGTCCCGCCAGGAGAAGCAGCAGGGTCAGTGACGGCCACAGCCGGTGCTCCCGGGTGAACCGGTGGTACCCCCGCGCCACCCGGAAGCAGCAGGCCGTCACCACGAGCGCGACAGGGAGGGTGGCGGGACCCGACCGGCTGTCGCTCAGAGTTGCCCAGAGCAGTCCTGCGGCGACCAGGGCCCAGACGAGGAGGGACAGAACGGTCCGGGCAGTTTCCCTCGGCTTGCGCGTGAGCGCTTCGCGGGAGGGCCAGGAGGTCCAGCTCACCCCAGTCACGGAAGCTCCTTTCCCGCCGCCGGCGTCGGTATCCCGTCGACAGGACCGATCCCGGCGAGTGATCTGCCCCCGAGGCTCGAGGCGGGCCCCGCCTCGGGTGAGAGTCCCGCGAGGCGCCAGGCCAGGACTCCCTCTCGCGCCAGCAGGGTTACGGCCAGGGCGAGCAGGAGACCGTCACTGCCCTGTTTCACCCCTGCGGCCGCCCCAGCGGCCCAGAGCGCGACACGGAGCGCCAGACCACCAGCCCAGACGAAGGCCGCGGCACGAGTGCCCCTGGACCACGGAGTGCCGTCCGGCTCCCGCCAGACCCGGGTCGCCCGTCCCCAGCCGAGGCCGAGGACGAGCCCGAGGGCAAGCTCGGCCGCCAGCACCTCCGCCGAAAGGGTCTGGTGACGTGCGTCGAGCAACTCCCCGCCACGCAGCGACACCACCGCCAGGATCGTGGGAAGGAGCCACCACCGGGCCGGCAGACGACGCGCGGAGAACTGGCGCAGCAGCGTCCAGCCGGCAACGGCGACGACCACGAGAACACTGACAACGCCGGACATGGCGTCCTCCGGAGAACGGGAAGATCGGACGCCTTCGACGCTACGGACGGAGGACAGGCGGCGGATCGGTCCCCGGGTGGATCACGGGTGGAGAGCGCCTCTCCACCCACGGGTGGAGAGGCGCTCGGCGCAGAGAGGCGCTCGGCCCGGAGCACTCGCCGCGAAGAGTGCCGGGCCCGGAGAAGCACTGGCCCCCGAGAGACGCTGAGCGGTACCGAACGGCTCAGGCGTCGATGCGCGAGCGGTCCAGAGTGGCCGCCGAGCTCGTGATGAACTCCTTGCGGGGCGCGACCTCGTTGCCCATCAGCAGGTCGAATACCTTCTCCGCCGACTCCAGGTCGCCGATGTTGATCCGCCGCAGGGTCCGGAACCGGGGGTCCATCGTGGTCTCGGCCAGCTGGTCGGCGTCCATCTCGCCCAGGCCCTTGTACCGCTGGATGGAGTCCTTGAAGCGGATGTTCTTGCGCCGCAGGTCCACCAGCGTCTGGCGCAGTTCGCCGTCCGAGTACGTGTAGATGTACTTGTCCTGGCCCTTCTTCGGCTGGACCAGCTCGATGCGGTGCAGCGGGGGCACGGCCGCGAAGACCCGGCCCGCTTCCACCATCGGCCGCATGTACCGCTGGAAGAGCGTGAGCAGCAGGATGCGGATGTGCGCGCCGTCGACATCGGCGTCCACCAGCAGGACGATCTTGCCGTAGCGGGCGGCCTCGATGTCGAAGGTCCGCCCGGACCCGGCTCCTATGACCTGGATGATCGCCCCGCATTCGGCGTTCTTCAGCATGTCCGAAACGGACGCCTTCTGCACATTGAGGATCTTGCCCCGGATGGGCAGGAGGGCCTGGAACTCGCTGTTGCGCGCGAGCTTGGCCGTCCCGAGCGCGGAGTCCCCCTCGACGATGAAGAGCTCGCTGCGCTCCACGTCGTCGCTGCGGCAGTCGGCCAGCTTCGCGGGGAGGGACGAGGACTCCAGAGCCGTCTTGCGGCGCTGGGCGTCCTTGTGCTGACGCGCCGCGATGCGCGTGCGGGCCGCAGCCACCGCCTTGTCGAGCACGGCCCTGGCCTGCGCCTTGGCATCGCGCTTGGTCGACGTCAGGAATGCCTTGAGTTCCTTGGCCACCACGTTGGCGACGATCCGGTTGGCGGCCGAGGTACCGAGCACCTCCTTGGTCTGCCCCTCGAACTGCGGCTCGGCGAGCCGGACCGTGACGACCGCCGTGAGGCCCTCCAGGGCGTCGTCCTTGACGACGTCGTCCTCGGCGACCCTGAGCAGCTTGGCCGAACGCAGCGCCTCGTTGACCGTACGGGTCAGCGAGCGCTCGAATCCGGCCACGTGGGTGCCGCCCTTGGGGGTGGCGATGATGTTCACGAAGGACTTGACCACGGTGTCGTACCCGGTGCCCCAGCGCAGAGCAATGTCGACGCCCAGCTCGCGGGTGACCTCCGTCGGGGTCATGTGCCCGCGGTCGTCGAGGACCGGGACGGTCTCCTTGAAGGTGCCCTGCCCGGTCAGCCGCTGCACGTCGCAGACGGCCTTGTCCTGGGCGAGGTACTCGCAGAACTCGCTGATGCCGCCGTCGAAGCGGAACGTCTCCTCGGTCTTGCCCTCGCCGTCCAGGCCGCGCTCGTCGCGCACGACGATGGTGAGGCCGGGCACGAGGAAGGCGGTCTGGCGGGCACGCTGGTACAGCGTCTCCAGGTTGAGCTTGGCATCCTTGAGGAAGATCTGCCGGTCGGCCCAGTACCGCACCCTGGTGCCGGTGCGCGCCTTGGGCACCCGCTTGGTCCTGCGGAGCCCGTTGGCCGGGTCGAAGGGGCTGTCCGGCCCCTGCTCGACGAAGATGCCCGGCACCCCGCGCCGGAAGCTGATCGAGTGGGTCGAGCTGTTCCGGTCGACCTCCACGTCGAGCCGCGCGGAGAGTGCGTTGACGACCGAGGCGCCGACGCCGTGGAGGCCGCCGGAGGCCGCGTAGGACCCACCACCGAACTTGCCGCCCGCATGGAGCTTGGTCATGACGACCTCGACGCCGGAGAGGCCCGTCTTGGGCTCGACGTCGACGGGAATGCCTCGGCCGTTGTCGCGGACCTCGACCGAGGAGTCGTCGTGGAGGATCACCTCGATGTGGTCGCAGTACCCCCCGAGGGCTTCGTCGACCGAGTTGTCGATGATCTCCCAGAGGCAGTGCATGAGGCCGCGGCTGTCTGTCGACCCGATGTACATACCGGGGCGCTTACGGACAGCCTCCAGCCCCTCGAGGACGAGAAGGTGCCGCGCGGTGTAGTTGGAGCTGTCCTTGTCGACGACGCCGCCGGCTCCGGTCAGCAGCGCAGTGGACGGCACGGACGTATCGGCGGTCACGCGGTTCGCTCCTCGCTGAATTTCAATGGGGGCCCGTTTGGGTATGGGGCGCGGCCGTGGTGGCCGCTGAAAGCCTACCGAGGCCTGGTAGAGCGGTTGTCACGCCACCCTCGGGGAATCATCATGCTAGTCGAGCCCCCCAGTAGGTCGCATGGATGTTCGAACACTCCTCGGAGTGACGTGCACATCACGTTCCATTTGAGGCATGAACCATTTAGGCTCCGGGCACGTCCTCATGAACAACCGGCAAGCCAGCCGGAGGACCGACCCGACACCAGCAACGCGAAACCGTAGCGCTCCGCATTACGGCACCTTCGCCGCCAACCGTCGGCAGCCCAGCCACCTGAAAAGAAGTTTTCGAAGAAATGCCACGAGCGGGAACGTTTTCGGCCTGGTTGGATGTTGACCCTGGTACGACAGCTCGTCGAGCTAGAGAAGAGGCGACGTGACTACTGTTCTGACCCCCGCGAGCCCGCTGACCGCAGCAGACCGCTGTGACCGTTGCGGCGCCCAGGCCTATCTGCGCGTCGTCCTCACCAGCGGCGGTGAACTGCTCTTCTGCGCCCACCACGGGCGCAAGTTCGAGCCGGAACTCAAGAAGATCGCCGCGGAAATACAGGATGAGACGGATCGGCTCACCGCCGTACAGGCCGGTGTCGCCGACGAGGCACAACACTGACACCTCGCATCCACGACGAGCCATGGGCCGGTCCCTGACCGTCCGACGGGCGGCTTCCCCGGTGTGGGGGAGGCCGCCCGTTCTCATGTCCGCCCTGCTCCCGCCTGCGGCGGGGAGGCTCAGATTTCGCCTTCCGCCCAGGTGACCGCGGCGGAGGCCCTCGTGTAGACCCCAGGGCTGTCGGCGCGCGCACAGCCGTTGCCCCAGGAAACCAGCCCGATGAGGCGCCCGTCGACCACAAGCGGCCCTCCACTGTCCCCCTGGCATGCGTCGTAGCCGCCCTCGGGGTCGCCGGCGCAGACCATCGAGGAGGCGTCGTACGTCCCGCGTGAGCCACCGGGGTAGGCGACGGCGCACGCCTCGTCCGACAGCATCTGCACCGAGGCCGCCCTGAGCGTCGACGCGTACGTGCCGTACCCGGTCGTGTCCCCCCAGCCGTAGACGAGAGCCTGCCCGCCCGCCGAGTAGGCCGCGTCACCGTCCCGGGCGACCGGGATCGAACTTCCTTCCGGCAGCGCTTCTGCCAGCGTCAGGACAGCGGCGTCGCCCACATTCGTGGCGGGGTCGTACTCGGGGTTGATCCACGCGTCCTTCACCAAGATCTCCTGGCCTCCGGTGCCGCGCAGATCGTCCCGGCCCGCGATGATCCGCAGGTCCGGCACGTCCGCCACCTCACCCCCGAGCACGTCGGACCCGAGGCAGTGGGCCGCTGTCAGCACCTTGGTGGGAGCGACCACCACCGCCCCGCAGAACTGCCCGCCGCGCGACTCCCCGAACAGGGCGCGGCTGGACAGAGCCACCACCCACGGGCTGTTCGCCACACTGACGGGCTCTCCTCCGATGATGATGCTGCCGGTCGCGGCCGACGCCTGGGATCCGGCCGCCAGAGCGGCGGCGGATGCCAGCGCGACCGCTCCGGTCAGGGCACGGGCAAACCTGTGGGACATGGACACTCCTGACTCCGAGGTGGATATCACCTACTCAGAGTCATCCAGTCCGAAGCGGCCCGCACCCTCAAACCGAATGGGCCGGGGGGCCGGCACAAGGAGCGTTAAGGGCCCCCGCCCCCACGGGTTGTATGGGGGGGGCACTGGAGGGATTGGCCGACAAACAAAGAAAAAGAA
>NZ_JBSFFN010000046.1:0-28546 GCF_053596135.1 Streptomyces sp. NPDC001770
CTCAACTCCATCGGAGTACGCACCCGCTGGATCAACGGCGGTGTGGACCTGGAGATCGTGCCGCCCGCGCAGCTGGACATGGAGGCGATCGACGCCGACGCCGCGCGCCGCACCCGCTCGATCATCATGTTCCTGGGTCCGCTGCTGCACCGCATGGACCAGTTCAAGCTGCCGTACGCCGGCGGCTGCGACCTCGGGACGCGCACGATCGAGCCGCACATGATCGCGCTGCGCCGCTTCGGCCTGGAGATCGCCGCGACGGACGGTCTCTACCACGCGCAGATCGACCACACGATCACCCCCGGCCGACCCATCGTGCTGACCGAGCGCGGGGACACGGTGACCGAGAACGCGCTGCTCGCCGCCGCCCGGCACGACGGCACCACCGTCATCCGCAACGCGTCCTCCAACTACATGGTCCAGGACCTCTGCTTCTTCCTGGAGGCCCTGGGCGTACGGGTGGACGGGGTCGGTACGACGACCCTGACCGTCCACGGCGTGCCGCAGATCGACGTGGACGTCGACTACTCCCCCTCCGAGGACCCGGTCGAGGCGATGAGCCTGCTGGCCGCGGCCGTCGTGACGGAGTCGGAACTGACGATCCGCCGGGTGCCGATCGAGTTCCTGGAGATCGAGCTCGCCGTGCTGGAGGAGATGGGCGTGGACTGCGCCCGTACCACCGAGTACGCGGCGGACAACGGCCGTACCCGGCTGGTGGACCTCACCGTGCGGCCCTCCAAGCTGGAGGCGCCGATCGACAAGATCCACCCGATGCCGTTCCCCGGCCTGAACATCGACAACGTGCCGTTCTTCGCGGCCATCGCGGCCTCCGCGCACGGCCAGACGCTGATCCACGACTGGGTCTACGACAACCGTGCCATCTACCTGACCGACCTCAACCGCCTCGGCGGCCGCCTCCAGCTCCTCGACCCGCACCGCGTCCTCGTCGAGGGCCCGACCCGCTGGCGCGCCGCCGAGATGATGTGCCCGCCGGCCCTCCGTCCGGCTGTCGTCGTGCTGCTCGCGATGATGGCGGCCGAGGGGACCTCCGTACTCCGCAACGTCTATGTGATCAACCGCGGTTACGAGGACCTGGCCGAGCGGCTCAACTCGGTGGGGGCGCAGATCGAGATCTTCCGGGACATCTGACCGCCTTCGGCGAAAGCGACACCAACCCCCTCCTGACCTGCATATACGCAGCTCAGGAGGGGGTTCGCAGCGACTGTGGGACTTCTCTAGGACTTTGAGCCGGGCGGAGACTGTAGGTCTCCGGGCCACCCACTCGGAGAAGGCCCGGTTCATCCAGCCTTTGGGTGCTCAGGATGCGCGACTGCACATCACGACCAGCGGCTCAGGTATCCGAGAAACGCCCAGAGGACGGCCGTCCTGTACTCGACTGTGCTGATCCGTGAACCATGCGGCGGGCCAACGCGCCGATCTCGGCAAGCAGTCCCGCGGGCTGCTGGTCCAAGTCGATCGCATGCTGGTGGAGCACGGTCCCCGCGTGTCGCACGCGGTGGCTGGTGTGTGGAGCGCCGCCCTTCGCATACACCAGATGTCCCTCGGTCAGCCCAAGGGCCGTGCAGTAGGCCAGTATCTGATACAGGTCCTCGTTCGGAAATCCCCGATTCCTGCGGGCCTTGTACTTGGCGTCGGCAACGGCCATAGGAATCCCGGAGTCTCCGTACCAGACGAAGTCTGGTCTCAGACGAATGAATTCACCTTCGTCCATGTGAATGTTCTGCGCCTGGAGGGCACTCCTTCCTCCGTGGGCACGCATTGCCTCCCGCAGCGCCTTGCAGACGAAGTCCTCGTAGACACCGCTCATGTCGACGAGGAATCCGCCCATGCGCAGTCGGCCGGGCAGGTGCTCGGTCGACGATCCCTTCAGGACCACCTCTGCGAGGTGGAGCACCGCGTGATAGCGGGCGTCGAGCCGCGTCGGTCGCCATGCGGGAAGTGCCTGACCCGGTACAAGCGGCGTGATATCGGACAGCCGGTACCGCTGGTGGGTCAGGCGGGCGCGTACGGCTGCGGGGACGCCCGGCAGGCGGAGGAGACGATCAACGGCCGCGCGTAGGAGGCGATTCTCGGCAATGTCTGCGGTGAATTCGTCGAACGTCACCTCCGCAGGGAGGGACATCCCGAATCGGCGCCGGATCTGCTCGGCCTCGCAAAGCCGCCCCCGTACGACATGGGACGACTCCTCGGTGGTCCGATAGCCCTGGAGCAGGCCCTGCTTCAGTGCGCGGTCGATCTGACGCTCGACGGCGTGGGCGAGCGCCGGAAGCAGCTCGTCGTGCTCAGCCAGCTCCACCCTGCCGTCCCGCCATGCACGCGGGTCGCTGCAGTATCCGATCAGAAAGAAGAGGCGGGCGACCGGCACCTTGGGGGTGATACGCACCGTGACGCTTTCACCGCCCGGAACGGCCAGAGTGACGGCCCCGACCTTGCTCCCCGCACGCAGTCGCCAGACGCCCGATTCGTAGGGGGCCGGACCGGCCTCTTCGAGAATCTTCTTGGCGGCCAGGGCGTGGCCCACGGCATCCGGCAGTCGGAACGACCGTGCAGGAGCGTGCTCGACGAGCGAGACGACGGGCGTCACTCCGGGTCGGCCCCTTCATCCGGCTCCGCGGAGGGCCGCCGCGCTGCCAGCGTTTTGCGCAGCTCCGGCAGGCCGTACCGGCGCTCGATGTCCACGTCATCGCCGTAGTGGTGTTCTTCCAGCAACGGGAGGATCTTCGTCCGCCATGTCCGTTCCAGTCCCCCCTCGCGGAAGACGCCGGGCTTCATCAGATACGACGGCCCGATATGGAAGTCCCGGTCGTCGGTACGGGCGTTGAGGGCGTCCAGCAGGTCCGCGGGCTCAGAATTTCTCTCCTTGGCCTTCAACCAGCTGCGCAGCAGCCCACGGGTCGGCTCGATGCGTGGGGACAGCTCGACGAAGGCGAACCGCCGGCGCATCGCCGCGTCCACGAGGGCGATCTAGCGGTCGGCGGTGTTCATGGTGCCGATGATGAAAGGTTGCGTGGCAGGGAGAAGTCCTCGTCCGAGTAGGTCAGCCGGACCGAACGGTCCCGGTACTCGAGAAGGAAGTAGAGCTCACCGAAGACCTTGGCGAGGTTTGCCCGGTTGATCTCGTCGATGACCAGGAAGTGGGGGATATGCCTGTTGCCCTCGCGGCGGGCCAGTTCGGCGAACTCCCGCAAGGGGCCGGCCGTGAGCCGGAAGGCGACCTCGCGGGTCGTGGGGTCCTCGCACGTCGTCGCGGAGCTGGCAGCGAACGCGGCGCTGCACGGCCGCGTCCAGGGGCGTGACTTCCTACTGGTGCTGACGCAGGACGACGCGGCCGGCACCCTACGCATCGCGGTGAGCGACACGAAGGGCGAGCGCCGCCCCGAAATCCCCCGGGGCCAGGGCCCGGACCACGAGTCGGGCCGCGGGTCTGCTCCTGGTCGAGGCCCTGGCCGACCGCTGGGGCACCGACCCTCGCCCGCCCTCCGGCAAGACTGTCTGGGCGGAGATCGCCGAGCACGGCGAGGAGCCGCCGACTGCATCCGGCCAATCCGGTGGCCAATGCCGTTGAGGACGGCCGAACGCTTTGAGTGACGGCATCCGGTCGGCCTACGCTCCGTCAGCGGTTCGTGGCGTTCCCGGCAACGCCCCAACGCCACCGCTAACCACCACACAAAGGAGTGCCTCCCTTGCCCTTCCCGCCCAGCGACATGGTTGCCGCCTTCGCTCGACACATGCACTTCAAGAGCCTGGAGCAGGCCCTGTGCGACCGTCATCCCGAGCTGACCGACCGGGTGCGGTTCGACGACGCGAACCTTCTGATGCATCTGAGGGTCACACTGTCCGGTCAGCGCTCGGTCGCTCTGGCGCAGGTACGCATGGGGTACTCGATCGTCTGGGCGGTGATGGATCCCGTACTGAACAGTGCGCCGTCCGTCTGGCCGCTAGACACGCCCGACGAGGTGCTCGTCGACGCCCTGCACGCCGTGGCCTCGGCGCACCTCACCGCCGTACCGGTTCCGTCACCGTGGCGCTGGAACGAGAGCGAGCCGTCCGACATGACCATGCTGGCCGACCTCCTGGACGCCCGCGGTGTGCGAGTGCGGCGCGTGGCAGCGGGGAATGGCTACCTCCCGTACGGCCCCCGCCACTCGCCGAAACTCGACATCGTAGGCGGACGCGACGGCTGTTTCGTCGAGGCCGAGCTCTCCGATGCGTTCGTCCGCGTCTCGCTGAAGCCTGCCCTCGGCTGGCTGGTGGATGTGTACCTCGATGAATGCGAGGCGTGGAGCCGTGTCGATCTGGGCTGGAATCTGTGGCGCAGCACGCGGCCGGGACCAGGAGTACCCCATGCGCAGGCCTCGGTGGCGGACATCGCCGACGTGCTCGGCAAGGGACTCAAGGCCTGGGACGTGGAAGTGCCGTGCGCGCCGACCGATCGTGGGGAACCGGCTACCGCCGGGTACCGATCCGCATTGCAGGAGTCCCTCTTCGCGGGCGAAGCAGCTCCGCCTGAGTGGCCGAGGAACTTCGGCCTCGATATCGATCAGTTCCACGAGGAAGCCGAGCCGAGGACGTCGCCGCACTCGCCCAGCCCCCGGCACATCACCGAAACGGTTCTCGACCAGTTGGTGGCATTCGGCTTCGGGGACGTCGTAGAGGGGGACGCCGAAGTCCCCATCCGGTCCGACGCGTTCCACATCGAGTGGCACAGCCGTGCCAAGAGTCTGTGCACGTCCGAGGTGCAGCGGCTGAACGGCCTTGCCGCGGCTGCCGGCGATGACGTACCAAAGCGGCTCATCGTGATCACGACATCCGGCATCAGCCGCCCGGCAGCGGCCTTCGCCGACTCGGCCAAGGCGTTCGTCTTTTTCGTCGACCGCAGCGCTGACAAGCTGGTGGCACTGAACACCCGTGCTCAGGAAACACTTTTGCCCCACACAAAACCAGCCGATCGTGAGCTGGAGCCCTGGTAACCGTCCCGCACGCGACCGCCCCGTCAGAGACCGGCCCTCGCCAGCAGAGTCTTCAGTGCTCCCGGCTTGACCTTCTGCACGGACCGTACCTGGCCGAGTTCCAGCTCGTCCCGGCTCACCGGGTCGGCGTACAGGGCATCCGTGGGGCCGGGCAGGAGGGTCACATCCACCCGATAGGAGAAGTCGGGGTCGTCGGGGTCCCCTTCCGGCTCTCCGTCGACCTCCGCCACCGCGGCGACCGCCGACTCGGGCTGACTGAAGAAGACCCATAGACGGTCTCCCGGGTTCATGCGGTTTCGTCGGCTGAGCCACAGGTCCAGTTCGGGATCCTGATGGGCGAGGCGGCGCACGGTCTCCTTGTCGGACGGCTCCCCGTCGAGGGTGTCCTTGTTCGGATTCAGGATGTAGATCCAGTCCTGCACGGTCTCTCCCGTCGCCGTCGTGCACGCCGCCCGAGATCCGGCCTCGCGGTGCTGGCCCATCGTGCCAGCCCTTGTGGCGCACACGCAGGAGGTCGACCGACTTTTCCGGACGCGGAGACCACTGCGTCGCCGTCCGGCATCATGACTCCCATGACGAACGGGGTGGACGTGCGCACGGCTGCGGCCGAGTTCGACCGGAGCGCCGTGGCGGAGGCCGCGTCGGCTGCCGAGGACGAGCGCAAGCAGGTGCTGTCCCAGTTTCCGTTGGAGGACTGGGCGGAGCTGCCGCTGGAGCGCTACGCCCTCGGACAGGCCGCGCCGCCCGGAGCGGGGCCGACATACTGCCGGCTGATGGAGTTCGGCACTCCGCACCTGGGCAGCATCAAGGGCGGAAGTGCCGCGAAGCACATCATGTACCACCACGTCTCCGGGGAGTGGCGGCTGGCCGCGCCCCTGCGGGGGATGGACCCACAGGACGCCTGGGCGGAACTGCGCGGACAGTTCGTCCGGGCTTTCGACGCCGTCGGGTCAGGGGACTTCGAGGCGCTGGACGACCTCGAAGTACTGCGATACGGACCGACGTTGGTGACGAAGTCGCTGGCCACCTACTTCCCGCAGCACTTCCTGCCGATTTACGCGGGAGAGCACCTGCGCCGGTTCGTCACGCTGCTGGGCGGTTCGACGCAAGGTGATGTTCCGGCCTGGGGGAGCAATCGGCGGCTGCTGGAACTGGTCCGCTCTCGCGCGGAGTTCGAGGGCTGGACCAGGCACGAAGTGATGCATTTCCTCTACGCGCACTTCGATCCGCGGTCCAAGCAGCGCACCGTCTGGAAGATCGCGCCCGGCGAGCGCGGCCGGCTGTGGGAGGAGTGCCGCGCGGGAGGAGTCATCCGGGTCGGATGGGACCAGCTCGGAGACCTCGGCCTCTACCAGAGCGACACCGATCTCAAGCAGGCCCTGGACAGGAACTGGCCCCGTAGGAGCGGGGGCAGCCTGACCCTCGCGCGCCGACTGATGGCCTTCCGTGACCTGGAGGATGGCGACCGGATCGTGGCCAACCGAGGTACGGACGAGGTCCTGGCCATCGGCACGGTCAACGGGAGTTACCGCTTCGAAGCGGACCGGCCCGAGTTCCAGCACGTCGTCTCCGTGGACTGGGATCTCTCGCACGCGCGGAAGCTGTCGGAACCGAAGCAGTGGCGGTCCACCTTCGCCAAGGTCGACCCGGCACTCTTCGCGCGGCTCATCGCACCCCAGGGCGCGTCGGGTGTGGACGTGATCCGAGCACCGCAGACCACTCCGGTCGCGCTGCCCGAGGACGTACAGGCCGTGATGGACGCTCTGGAGCGCAAGGGGCAAGTGATTCTCCACGGGCCGCCCGGTACGGGCAAGACACGCCTCGCACTCGGCGTCGCCCTCGCCTTGGACGGCCGCGCGGACGCGCTCGGTGCCGACGCCCGTCACCGTGGCCTTGCACAAGCCGAGATGTTACACGGCGACCGGGTCAGCATGATCACCTTCCATCCCTCCTACGGTTACGAGGACTTCGTCGAGGGATTCAAACCGGACCTGAGCGCCACCGGCCCGGGACTCACCCTCGCGCTCACGGACGGCCTGTTCCACAGCCTGTGCAGCCGTGCTGCCGCCCATCCCGACCAGACGTTCCTGCTGGTCATCGACGAGATCAACCGCGGTGACCTACCGCGTATCTTCGGCGAGTTGATCACACTCCTCGAACTCGACAAGCGGAACCTTCCGGTCGCTCTGCCCGTCAGCAAGCGACGCTTCTCCGTCCCGCCGAACGTTCGGATCATCGGCACCATGAACACCGCCGACCGGAGCATCAGCCACCTGGACGCCGCAGTCCGCCGCCGCTTCGCCTTCCTGCCCGTAGGACCGGACCCGGACGCCGTCTCCGGAACGGTCGGCCCCCTGGACCTGGCCGCGTTCTTCGAGTCCCTCAACGGCCGTATCGCCCGTGATCTCGACGCGGACCACCAGATCGGGCATGCCTACCTGCTGCGCGACGGTGCGCCCATCGCCACCGAGGAGGACCTGGCCGCGGCCTTCCATCACGAGGTGGTCCCGCTCCTGGAGGACTACTGCCTCGGCCGGGCGGAACTACTGCACCTGATCCTCGGCGACCTGGTCGACGCCGACACCGGACGTGCGCGCCTCATGTCGCCGCAGGATCTGGCGGACGCGCTGGCGACCGAGTTCACCAGCGGCGCTCCCGGCCCGGATGCCTGACCGCGTCCCGGTCCCTCTCGGCGAGTACGAGTTCGCCCGGCTGGAGCCCGGCCAACTCACTCCGCGGGACATAGACCGTCTGCAGGCCCTTCAGGCACGGGGCTGCCTCACCCTGAGCAGGGAGCGCACCGGCTGGCGCCTCAAGGCCGACGCGACCGTCGGCGTCCTGGTCCTGGACCGCGTCCGCGTGGTCATCTCCCCCAAGTTCGCCATTCCGGGAGAGCAGCTCATGAGCTGGCTCGCCTACGCCCTCGTTGCGCCCGTCCCGGCGACGGCGAGGCGCTGGGCCACCGGCCCCGACGGTTACGCCGACCTGATTGCCGCCGCCCTGCTCGAACAGTGCGAGCGGCTGCTGCGGGAGGGCCTGCGCCGGGACTACGTACGCCGCCGGAGCGTCGACTCGGTGCTCCGGGGACGCCTGGACGTCGCCGCCCAGGCCACCCGGCGCTACGGGCAGCTGGACCAGCTACACATGCGCACCTTCGACCGGGAGGCGGACATCTGGGACAACCGCGTTCTGGGGAGCGCGCTGAAGGCGGCACTCGGTCCGACCACCAACCCGGATCTGGCGCGCGCCCTGCACGACATCGCTGGCGCCTTCCCAGAGGCGCCGACCCCCGCAGCGGCGCTCCGCGCCCTGGACTGCACCCACTACACCCGCCTCAACGCCCGTTACCGCCACGCCCACACCTGGGCCCGCCTGCTGCTGCGCGGCGGGGGCGTGAGCGACCTGCTCGCCGACCAAGGCGCCACGGCGGACGGCCTCCTGCTCAGGATGCCAGCGCTCTGGGAAGCCGTCGTACGCCGTCTCGGCACCGAGGCCGTCGGCCCTCGCGGCGGCCACGCCGTACCCGGCGGAAACGGCGCCGGCATCATCGTCCGCGGAGACCTGGGCAACACCTCGACGTTCCGGCCCGACCTTCTGCTCAGCCTCCCGGCACGCGGCACGGCACACCGCAGATTGCTGCCGGTGGATGCCAAGTACAAGCGCTACGACCGGCACGGGGTGAGCGCGGACGACGTCCACCAGCTCCTTACCTACGGCGGCGGTTACGGGCCTGCCGAAGACCCGATCGCCGTCATCGTCCACCCCCGGACGGGCGGCAACGCCCAGCGCATCCTCCGGGTGCGGGGCCCCAACGGCCTGTTGGGCACCGTCCATGTCCTCGGCGTCGACACCCGCACCACGCCGGAGCAGGCGACAGACTGGATCAGTTCAGTACTGCACTGAACCCCCCTATTGACCATGTGGCTCCCGCACCACGATGTTCGCCTTTTCGTCCCGGACAGCCTCCACAAAGCCAATGATCGCGAACGGAGTTGTGGGCGAAGAGTCCCTCACCGGCGCGACAACGCCACCGGTCCTCACGTCGTGGGCTCCCCTCCACACAGAAACTTTCTCGATGGCCACACGTCTCGAGATGCGTACGCAAATTCGAACTTCAGCAGTTCCACAACTCCGTTGACACTGCTTACGCATTCTTGCCATGATCGATTACGGGACCATGCAACCCCACCCGGGCGCCACGCACCTTCGTCGCGCCCGGCACCAAGGAAACGAACATAAGCGACTGGTCTCTTCCGCGACATCTGACGGGTGGGGTGTCGTGCCCCCGTTATGTTTTTCGCGGTCCTGCAACGGGGCCGCTGGCCTCCTGGCCCGGCATGACTGTGTCCCCCTGTCGAACGGATGACCTGGGGGGTGGTGTCACCGGGTCCGGGGGTGTTCGTCGGAGCCGGTGATGAGAGGTCCGGCCACCGTCCGGTCCGGCGCAATGCCGGACAGTTCGCGGGCGGCAGGTCTGCATAACGTGGATGCGCGAGCACGACACCCGAGCCGAGGCTGGCACCGCCAACTCCCCTGGAAGGGCGCGATGTTCGAGATCGAAGACGTGGGCGTGTTCCTCGGCCTGGACGTCGGCAAGTCCGCCCATCACGGGCACGGGCTCACCCCGGCCGGGAAGAAGATCTTCGACAAGCCACTGCCCAACAGCGAGCCGAAGCTGCGGGCCGTGTTCGACAAGCTGACCGCGAAGTTCGGCACCGTCCTGGTGATCGTGGACCAGCCCGCCTCCATCGGCGCGCTGCCCCTGGCCGTCGCCCGCGACGCCGGCTGCCGCGTCGCCTACCTGCCCGGCCTGGCCATGCGACGGATCGCCGACCTCTACCCCGGCGAGGCCAAGACCGACGCCAAGGACGCGGCGGTGATCGCGGACGCCGCCCGGACTCTGCCCCACACCCTGCGCTCGCTCGAACTGACCGACGAGATCACTGCCGAGCTCACTGTCCTGACCGGCTTCGACCAGGATCTGGCCGCCGAGGCCACCCGCACCAGCAACCGGATACGCGCGGCCTGCTCACCCAGTTCCACCCGTCGCTGGAGCGTGTCCTGGGCCCCCGTCTGGACCACCAGGCCGTCACCTGGCTCCTGGAGCGCTACGGGTCCCCGGCCGCCCTGCGCAAAGCCGGCCGACGCCGCCTTGTCGAGCTGATCCGCCCGAAAGCCCCGCGCATGGCCGCACGGCTGATCGACGACGTCTTCGACGCGCTGGACGAGCAGACCGTGATCGTTCCCGGCACCGGCACCCTCGACGTCGTGGTCCCGTCCCTGGCCCGCTCACTCACCGCTGTCCACGAACAGCGCCGGGCCCTCGAAGCCCAGATCAACACCCTGCTGGAGACCCACCCTCTTTCCCAGGTCCTGACCTCGATGCCCGGCGTCGGCGTCAGGACCGCCGCAGTCCTGCTGACCACCGTCGGCGACGGCACCAACTTCCCCACCGCCGCCCACCTCGCCTCCTACGCCGGCCTCGCCCCGGCCACCCGGCAGTCCGGAACCTCGATCCACGGCGAACACGCACCCCGAGGCGGAAACCGGCAGCTCAAACGCGCGATGTTCCTGTCCGCCTTCGCCTGCATGAACGCCGATCCCGCCTCCCGGACCTACTACGACAAGCAACGCGCCCGCGGCAAAACCCACACCCAAGCCCTCCTCCGCCTCGCCCGCCAGCGCATCAGCGTCCTGTTCGCCATGCTCCGCGACGGAACCTTCTACGAACCCCGCCTCCCCCTAGCGACGGCGGCATAAATCATGCCGCCAGGCAAATCGATTCAGGTCAGCGCGTTGTGCCGTCTGTCCACGCCGAGATATCTGCGGCAGCCCGCCGGACAGCTTCTTCCTGGTCCCGGGCAAGATTCGCGCAGGTCGCCGCGACGTCGGGGACACCGTCCGGTCCCACGAGCGCGTCATGCACCCCGGTCTGCAGCCAGTCAGCCTGGTTGCCGTCGCCCTCCGCAACCGCGAGAGCGATGAGCCTTACGGCGGCCACTGTCCCCACCCGGGCCAGGGCCTCTGCCGTCTCTCGAGTCACCGCCGTGTCCTCGACGTCCAGCAGCAACCTCACCAGCGCTTCCGCAGCCACAGGAACATCAGCGAAGGAAGCGAGGTCGCGCCCGGCCCGAACACGCTGCGTCCACGAAGGAGACGACGCCTCAGCCAAGGCCGCCTGCAACCCACTCGTCATCTCTGGCACAACCAGACAGTCTCACGCCCCACAGAGAAGACCGAACCCCGGGCAGAGGCCGCCCGGACGCTTGACGAAGAACATAGAAGCCCCCCCCCGGAAGGCCAAGGGGGCACGACATCTCAGCAGGCCGGGTGAGCCGCGAATATCCACCTTCACCCGTCACTGCTGATCATTGTTGTCCTTCAGCGTCCCGTGCAACGCACATGCGAGTTGGCCTTGAGGACTGACGGCACGTCAGGATGGTCCGAATCACCTCGGAGGGCGACCGAGGTCCCAACTCCCGCCTCGGGCGGTGCGGGATGGTCACCCGGCGAGCCTCGTGACGCCTACGCCGCCGGGCAGGCCGGTGTCGCGCACGCCGATCCCGCCGGCCCGGTGCGTGACCGGTGCAGGCCTCGCCGCGGAGTCGCCGGCTTGCGGAAGAGGCATGGGGGTTTCGAAGTGTTCAACTGCGATCGTGACGCGGGAACAGGGTGCGATTAGGATCGTGCGAAGGTGTTGAGCGGTGTGTGAGTAGTGAGGGTTCGGGATGGCTGCTGGTCGAGTGATCCGGTTCGACGGGATGCACGGTTATGGCTTCATCGCACCGGAGGGTGGCGGGGAGGATGTCTTCCTCCATGTGAACGACCTGCTCATCCCCGAGGCGACCGTGCGCGCCGGCCTCATGGTCGAGTTCGTGATCGAGGATGGCGACCGGGGGCTCAAGGCGTCCAAGGTGCGGCTGGCCCACGACGCGGAGATCCCCTCGGACCAGGCGACCGCCGTACCGGCCCCGCGGCGCACGGCCGTTGCCGCGCCCGTGCCGGAGGGCCAGGAGCCGATGTGCGACGTGCTCAGCTCGGCTGAGTTCACGCGCGAGGTGACCGAGCTGCTGCTGACCTCCGTGCCAGAACTGACAGGTCATCAAATCAATATCGTGCGCGCACAGTTCGCGGTGCTGGGCAACCGGCACGGCTGGGTCGAGGACTGACCCCCGGACGGGACCGTCCTGAGGACCAGGGCCCGCAGCACCCGAGCCGAGCACCCCTCGTGAGCGTCGGCCCTGTCCGCCCCTGGGCTCCAACACACATCCAAACATGTCATGTCCGAGTCAATTCGGGCGATCCCATCGAGCCGGCCACCCCCAGGAAGGGGACGGGCCGACCGTGGCGGAACTGCCCACAGTTCTCCAGCCGGGGCCGGTGAGTGCCGGGGCCGGACCGGAGAGCCGTATGCCCATGGCTCAAACGCCTTCGCCGGCGCTGCTCGCCGGCGCGGAACGCACGGCAACATCCCGCGGTGAGGGTCCCGGCAGGGGCCGGAACCGCAGGTGCTGGACCCGAAAGTTCAGGGCAAGTGCAGAAACGGCAGAGTGAGGATGATCATGGACGAAAACGGCGCTCCCAACGTGTTCCTCAGCGGCGGCTCTCGCTTGGCGATACCGGACGAGGAGCGGCTCCGCTTCCTCGCGGACCCCAGCGTGGGCAAGGTCAAGGTGCTGAACGGCAATCGCTACGAACATTTCGAGGCCAGTACGGAGACGACCCTCGTCGACGACCGCGAACTGCGGGTCTATGTATGGACCCAGTGCACGTACGTGGCGGAGTGACGCCCCCCCGGACGCCACCCGGACGCCACCCGGACGCGACATGGACGCGGCACGGGGGCGCCACGGGCGCGGCACGGACGCGACACGCACGGGTACGCGGCGGGCGACGGAGAAGGTAGGCGCTGAGATCGCCGCCGTCCTCGCCCAGGTACGCACGGACGTCGGGGGCGAGGTTGCCGCAGGAGGGATTCTCCTCGTGGAGACCAGCCTCAACCACATCCGAACGCCCGCCAGTTGTCCCCGGTACTGTCGCTGATGAAGCCGAGTGCGGCCGGGGACCGGGTTCGAGCCGGCCCGACCTCGCCCGGCCGGGGTCGGGTACCGGCATGTGCGCGCCTTCTCGGCCCCTGGAAGTGTGGGTGTCGCGCAGATCAATTTCTTGACCCGAAGGGAAACCATGACCACCGAGACGCTGGAGTTTCAGGCCGAGACGCGACAGCTCCTGCAGCTGATGGTCCACTCGATCTACTCGAACAAGGAGATCTTCCTCCGCGAACTCATCTCCAACGCCTCCGACGCCCTCGACAAGAGGCGCCTCGCCGCGCTCACGGACGAGAGCCTCGGCGCCGAGGACCCGCATGTCGCCATCGAGGCCGACAAGGAGGCCCGCACCCTGACCGTGCGGGACAACGGCATCGGCATGTCGCGCGACGACGTGGTGGGCCTCATCGGCACCATCGCGAGGTCAGGTACTGCCGAAGCCCTGCGCAAGCTGCGCGAGAACAAGGAGTCGGCCGAGCTCATCGGCCAGTTCGGGGTCGGCTTCTACTCCGTCTTCATGGTCGCCGACAAGGTCACCCTGCACACGCGCAAGGCCGGTGAGGCGGCGGGTGTGCGCTGGGAGTCGGACGGCGACGGCACGTACACCATCGAGGCCGCGGACGACCTGCCGGTGGGTACGTCCGTGACCGTGCACCTGCGGCCCGCCGACGAAGAGGACGCGCTGCACGACTTCGCCGACGAATGGAAGATCCGGGAGATCGTCAAGCGGTACTCGGACTTCATCTCGTTCCCCATCCGGATGGGAGACGACACCCTCAACTCGATGAAGGCCCTCTGGGCACGGCCGCGGTCGGAGGTCAAGGACGAGGAGTACCGGGAGTTCTACCGCCACATCAGCCATGACTGGACGGACCCGCTCGACATCATCCAGATGCGGGCCGAGGGCACCTTCGAGTACGAGGCCTTGCTGTTCATCCCGGCACGCGCCCCGCACGACCTCTTCCAGCGCGACGCCCGCCACGGCATCCAGCTGTACGTCAGGCGCGTATTCATCCTGGACGACAGCCGCGACCTCCTGCCCGGCTACCTCCGCTTCGTCAAGGGAGTCGTCGACGCCGCCGACCTGTCCTTGAACATCTCCCGCGAGATCCTCCAGCGGGACCGGCACATCCAGCTGATCCGCCGCCGCCTCACCAAGAAGGTCCTTTCGACGATCAAGGACCTGATGAGGAAGGACACCGACAAGTACCGCACGTTCTGGCGCGAGTTCGGCCCCGCCGTCAAGGAGGGCCTGCTCGACGGGACGGACGACCAGAAGGCGATCCTCGACATCGCGTCGTTCGCCTCCACTGTCGGCGACGAGCCCACCGGTCTCGCCGACTACGTCGCCCGGATGAAGGACGGCCAGGAGAAGATCTACTTCATGACCGGCGAGAGCCGCGCACAGGTCGTGAACTCCCCGCACCTGGAGGCGTTCAAGGCCAAGGAGTACGAAGTCCTGCTGCTCACCGACCCGGTCGACGAGATCTGGGTCGAGACCGTGCGGGAGTACGAGGGCAAGGAGTTCCAGTCCGTCGCACGCGGTGCGGTCGACCTGCCCTCCGAGGAGGAGCCGGGCGAGGAGAAGGCCGGCGCGTACGCGGCCGTTCTCACCTGGCTCAACGAGACGCTCGACGAGGTCCAGGACGTACGTCTGACGACCCGGCTGACCAGCTCGCCGGCCTGCCTGGTCAGTGACGCGGACGGTCTCACGCCGACCCTGGAGAAGATGTACAGGGCGATGGGCCAGGAGGTCCCGCCGGTCAAGCGCATCCTTGAGCTGAACCCCGAACACCCGCTGGTCAGCGGGATGAAGGCGGCGTACGAGCAGCGAGCCGCCGACCCGGATCTGGCGGAGACGGCCGAGCTGCTCTACGGCACCGCCCTGCTCGCGGAGGGGGGCGATCTGGCCGACCCGGCGCGCTTCGCCACGCTGCTCGCCGACCGCCTCAGCAGGACCGTGTGACCACCGGCCGATGACGACGAATGCCGCGAGCACATCCGTGCTCGCGGCATTCGTTCTTCGGCGCCGGGTGGTGCCGGTCATGCAGGTGATCGGCGGTTGTCGCCGAGTCGTCGATGGGCGGTTCCCGACGCCCGTCCTGCCGGTCGTCCCGGTCTCGGGCCGGCCGATCAGGAGGGTCCGGGCCGGCCGATCAGGAGGATCCGGGCCGGTTTCGGATTTCCTCGAATTCCGGGCCATATGGAGAACTGGTCGAAATTATACGTACGGGTGGTCCGGGGTATTTCGTCGCGGCATGGATGGAGCCGGCCGGTCCGCCGGTGTGCCGCATTCTGTCCGCTATGGCCTGGATGGCCTGTTTCAAATCGCTCGGCCCAGCGCCTCCAGAGCGAAGTCCATTGTTTCACCGGGGTCGGCTCGGGGATACATAGGGAATATGCCTGACTCCAGGGTGCCTACCGAGCGTGACGTCGAGCGATTCACCGGCGGTTAAAGACCTCGCAAAGCTGAATGGTCTTCCGCCGCGACGCAGTGCGGGCTGTTAGCCTGGGTCGGGCTGGACTCCAAGGATCCGGCATCTCGGAATTGAATGGCCGCGGGGTTTTGGTGGGCGGTTTTCGGACTCGCCCGGGTGATTGTCCAGGAGTGCGGCCGGAATCGATAGAGCAAAACTTGCTTCATCTCTACTGAAGATAACTCGTCGTGTTATTCATGGGGGTGCAGTATGGGTCGCGTCGTCGGCGAGATGCTCTCGACCGGAGTGACCGATTTTCCCGATGACGGGCCGAGACTTGTCTCGATCCCGATCGTGCAGCTCTTGCCCGGCGATCCACCCGCACTCGAGGGTGAGGACAAGACTCGTGTCATTCGGCTCGCGGCGCTGGAGAGTCCACTCCCGCCCATACTGGTCGACCGGAAATCAATGCGGGTGGTCGATGGGATCCATCGCTTGATGGCTGCCTCGGTCAGAGGGCTGGAGGTCATAGTCGTCGAGTTCCTCGACGGCAGCAGCGACGAGACCTTCCTGAAGGCGGTCGGGGCGAACCCCGAGCACGGTCTGCCGCTGACTCAGGCGGATCGCACCGCGGCGGCATTCCGGATTCTCACGTCGCATCCCAGCATGTCGGACCGGGCCATCGCGAAGTTCACCGGCCTCGGGGCCCGGGCGGTCGCGGAACTGCGGCGCTCTTCGGACTCCGTACCGGAGTCGGACGTCCGCATAGGGCGCGACGGCAAGGTCCGTCCACTGAACGGCGCCCAGGGGCGGCTGCGGGTGGCGGAGCTGATCCGGGAGAACCCGGAGGCCTCCCTGCGCCAACTGGCCCGGAGGGCCGGGGTCTCGCCGGCGACGGCGCTCGACGTGCGCCGGCGGCTCGAACGGGGCGACGATCCCGTCTCGGGTCAGGTGAGCCCCGGCAGCGTCGGCACGGGAGCCGGGAGGGCTCTTCCGGAGCAGGACCCCGCCGTCATCGGGCCGCAGAGCGCCGCCATGCTCGAAAAGCTCATGCGTGACCCGTCGTTGCGCCAGAGTGAGCTGGGGCGACGGCTGCTGCGGATGTTCAAGGAGAACGTTCTGGGTGCGAAGGACATGGCCGACATAGTGGCCTCGGTGCCCTCGCACTGCGCCGAGCTGATCATTCAGCTCTCCCGTCATAACGCCAGGATCTGGGAGGACTTCGCCCAGGAACTGAACGGACGGCCGCGCGTGGTGAAGCCCGATTAGAGCGGGCGGACTTCAGAACGAGGCCGCCGTCAAACGCCGTTCGCTTCCCCACGTCGGCGACGCGGCCCGGCGCGCCCATGAACCGGCCGGCCGGATCAGGTGTGGTGGATCGTCACCGCGGTGGCGACCAGACCCTGGCGGGCGATCCAGCGCCCCTCGAAGTGCTTGAGCCGCCGGCTGCCCACCAGGGGCCCCTCGACGAGCAGTTCGGCACGGAAGCGGCCGTGCGGCGCCACCCCGGGGTCCGTACGGTCCGCGTAGATCTCGATGTCCGCCTCCTCGAAGCCGAGCCACTTCCCCGTCAGCGGGAACCACGCCTTGTAGACGGACTCCTTCGCGCTGAACAGCAGGCGGTCCCAGTGCACTTCGGGCCGCCGGGCGGCGAGGCCGGCCAGGCGCCCCTGTTCGGCGGGGAGCGCGATGCTGAGCAGGACGCCTTCCGGAAGCGGACCGTGGGGTTCGGCGTCGATGCCGAGAGAGGCCAGGTCGGTGGCGCGGGCCAAGGCTGCGGCGCGGTAGCCGTCGCAGTGGGTCATGCTGCCGAGCAGGCCGTCCGGCCAGCCGGGGGCGCCGCGTTCACCGGGCAGGATGGGTTGCGGTGGCACCCCGAGCTTCTCCATGGCGCGGCGGGCGCAGGTGCGTACGGCGGCGAACTCCCGGCGCCGCTTGACCACCGCCTGCGCGACCACCGCCTGTTCCCCGGGATACAGGGGGCCCTGGTCGGCTTCGTCGTCACCGTAACTCTCGACGACCACCACCGGGTCGGGGAGCAGTTCCTCGATCATCGGCCGTTTCCTTTCGCCGGGAGGATGCGCCGTGGAATGCCGGGCGAACCCGCGCGCTTGCGCCACTCGCGGGGATAGCCCACCGACACCTCTTCGAAGCGGACGCCTTCGTGCCAGGTCGTGCGCGGGATGTGGAGATGGCCGTAGACCATGGCGGCCACCCGGAACCGGCGGTGCCAGTCGGCGGTCAGTCCGGTGCCGCACCACATGGCGAACTCCGGATACCACAGGACGTCCATGGGGTGCCGGTGCAGCGGGTAGTGGTTGACGAGGACCGTGGGCAGGTCCTCGGGGAGCTCGGACAGCCGGCGTTCGGTCGCGGCCACCCGGTCCCGGCACCAGGCCTCGCGGCTCGGGTAGGGGTCGGGGTGCAGCAGGAACTCGTCGTTGCAGATGACGCCGGTCCTGTGTGCGTAGGCCAGTCCCTCGTCCTTGGTGGTGCTGCCCGACGGCAGGAAGCTGTAGTCGTACAGCAGGAACAGCGGTGCCACGACGGCCGGGCCGCCGGGTCCGTCCCACACGGGGTAGGGGTCCTCGGGGGTGACCACGCCCAAGTCGCGGCAGACCTCGACCAGATGCTCGTAGCGTGCGACGCCGCGCAGGGTGACGGTGTCCTCCGGATGGGTCCACAGTTCGTGGTTGCCGGGGGCCCAGACGACCTTTCGGAAGCGGCTCGCCAGCGTCTTGAGGGACCAGCTGATGTCGGCCACGGTCTCGGCGACGTCCCCGGCCACGATCAGCCAGTCGTCGTCGGACGCGGGCACCATGCGGTCGACCAGGGCACGGTTCTCGGCGTAGCTGATGTGCAGGTCGCTGATGGCGAGCAGCTGCCCGGTACCTTCGGCCATCGATGTCCCCCAGGGTGCGGTCGTCCAACTGCCTTCTGCCGAGCGGCGCCTGGCCCGGCCTCCGGCCGGACGACGGCACTTCGACGACACGCCTCAGCCCCGCCCGCACACGATCGGAATCAAGAGAACACGCTTCGTCACTCCCGGGCAAGGGTGTTCAAGTGTTGCCGGCGATCACCACGGCGGCCGCCGAAGGGCTGTCCCGTGGTCCGTGGTGGATCAGTGCGCGGCGTCGGATGCGGTGCATCGCAGGGCGGAGGAGCGTCCGCATACTGGCCTGGGCTGTACGCCGGACGCATGGGATCGCGTCGGCACCCGCGGGCACGGGGTCGGCCCGCTCGAACCGCGCCCCGCGGAGGGGTCCCTCATCGTTCCGCCGTGATGGCGCGGGTCCGCCCGCGGGGCCGGGCGCCTCGGCGGCCGAGGCGCATCCGGAACGGTGGGAGAAGACCTCTGTAAAATGACCTTACAAGTCAATCTGCTTAACTGGAGGTCGCGGCGTGAGCAGGACACGAGCAGCGGCGACGGAAGCGCTGCGCGACTGGGCCGCGAACTTCCGGACCGCCCGCCGCGACATGCTGATCGCCGCTGCGTGGCAGGCGGGCGAGACCAGCATCCCCGTACTCGCCGAGGCCGCCCGCGTCAGCCGCCCGACCGTCTACGCGGCCCTGCGCTCGCAGGGCATCGGGCCCGACCGCCGGTCCAAAGGCCCTGCGGTGCTCGGCGTCGGGCCGCTGGACATCGAAGGCTTCACCGGTCGGGACGAAACCGCCGAAGCGGAGTTCGACAGGGCGTTGGCCCGCTGGAACGCGAGCCGTCCCCGTGCTACCGCCGCCGAGTTCTACGACGAGGGGACACGGCTCGTCGCCCTGATGGACACCACCGCCCGGTACGTCGACGTCCGGGACCGTCTGGCACGCGAGCAGGCCGCCCGCACAGAGCGCGACCGCCTGCTGCGGCTGGTCGACCGGCGGTGGAAGGCGCTCAGTACCGCTCCGGCCTGGCACGCCGCGCACCACGCCTACGTCGTCGCGGTCGGAGACGCCCGCACCGGCATCGACGTCTGGCGCGAAAGCGCCGAAACCGCCCTGCTGCGTCCGTTCCATCCCGGAACCCCCTTGCACGAGGCCGTGTACGGGCGGATCAAGGCAGCCGGCCACCCCGCCCTGGAATCCGCGATGGCCGATATCGACCGTGCGCCTGCCGACACCGCCGAATGGCTTCTCGCCGACCTCGTCCGGGCTCACGAGCGCCGCGAGCGGCTCGCCGCCGAAACGCTCGCCCTCTGAACTCCTCTCCGGACGTTGAAGGGCCACGCCGGAGGCCGGAGGTTCGGGCAGCCCCCGTGCCCGGCCGGACACGGCGCTCGGTGATGCCCTGGAGCGTCCGGACCCGGCCTTGTACGTTTTCCTCGACCGGGGGCCACCGTCCGGACCGTCCCCAACCGACCCGCTCAAGGCCGGCCCGGACGGCGGCCCCCGGGGCCGGACCACCGTTACGCCGACGGCGTCCTGTCCGTGGGGGGCGTGGACGACGGCTGGCAGCTGCGGCGTCGGCCACGATGCCCCGTGGTGTGGCACGGGCCACGCGTTCCTCCCTGGGCGCGGGCGCACCACACCATGGGGCATCGGACGTGCCCGGACCGCCACCGGGCATCTCCCGCTCTTTTCGTGAGCTCCGTACGCGCCTCTACGACACGCCATCGGCTCGCCGGACCTCCCCCGGCCCACGGCGGGGTCCTCCGCGGCACACTGAGCCGCCCCGGCCGTGGTGCGGCCGGGGCGGCTCGTGCGGGGCGTCGGCCCGGGTCAGCCGAGGGTGACGTGGAGAATCCGCTCGTCGCTGTTGTCGGCGATGCTGTCCTTGTCACCGGCGTTGGTGGTGGTCAGCCACAGCCCGCCGTCGGGGGCGGGCTCGACGGTGCGCAGGCGGCCGTACGTGCCGTTGAAGTACGTCTGCACGTTGGTGAGTTCGGTGCCGGAGATGACCTCGCGGTACATCCGCGTACCGCGTTCACAGGCCACGTAGAGCACGTCCCGCACCACGGCGATGCCGGAGCAGGAGCCCTCCGCGGTGCTGTAGGTCTGCTTGGGCGCGATGAACCCGGCGGTGCCGCACGTGCCGGTCGTGCCCTCGCAGGCCGGCCAGCCGTAGTTGCCGCCCTTGGTGATGAGGTTCGTCTCGTCCATGACGGAGTTGCCGAACTCCTGCTCCCACAGGCGTCCCTGGGAGTCGAAGGCCAGGCCCTGCGGGTTGCGGTGGCCGTAGCTCCACACGTAGGTGCCGAAGGGGTTGTCCGAGGGGACCGTGCCGTCGGGGTTGAGCCGCAGGATCTTGCCGTTGAGGCTGCTCAGGTTCTGCGCGTTGTCGCCGTTCTGCGCGTCGCCGGTGGTGGCGTAGAGCTTGCCGTCCGGGCCGAACCGCAGCCGGCCGCCGTCGTGGAACTTGTTGCGCAGGATGCCGCTGACCAGGATCTGCTCCGTGGCGGTGTCGAGCCGGTCGCCGGTCAGCTTGATCCGGACGATCCGGTTGTCGGTGGGCGAGGTGTGCATGATGTACAGCCAGTGGTCGTCGGCGTAACCGGGGCCCACGGCCAGGCCGGTCAGGCCGCCCTCGCCGTCCGTCCCGTCCACGTCGGGCACGGTGCCGACCGTCGTCTTCGCGCCCGTCGCCGGGTCGAGGTGGACGATGTCGTGCGCGTCGCGGCGGGTGTAGAGGACCGTGCCGTCGGGCAGCGTGGCCAGGCCCCACGGGATGTCGGTGTCGGTCGCGATCCGGGTCACCGCGCAGACCGCGTTGCCGCAGGTCGCCCCGGTGGTGACGGACACCGTGGCGGAGTGCGCCGAGACGTTGGCCTGCGCGTCCCGCGCCACCACGTAGTAGGCGTACGTGGTGTTCGCCGCGAGCCCGCTGTCGGTGAACGTGGTGTCCGGGGCGGACGTACCGGTGCTGGCGACCGAGCCGGCCTTGGTACCGCCTCGGTAGACGTCGTAGGCGCGTACCCCGATGTTGTCGGTGGCGGCCGACCAGTTCAGGGTGACCGTCGTACCGGAGGAGGAGCCGGTCAACTGCCCGGGCACGGTGGGCGCCTGGGTGTCGGCCTGGCACTGCGGCGGGGTGATCCGAACGGTGGCACTGGCCTGGGAGACGTTGCCGGCCGCGTCCCGCGCGTTGACGTACAGCCCCCACGGGACCCCGCCGACGACGGTCAGGCCGGTCGACAGCGTGCTTCCGCTCACCGACTTCATCAGCTGACCGTCGTGGTAGACGTCGTAGAACGCCACGCCCACGTTGTCCGTCGCGGCGTCCCACGCGAACGTCACCGCGTCGCAGACCAGGCCGCTGACGCGGGAATTGCCGGGCACGGTCGGCGCCTGGGTGTCGGAGCCGGCCACCGTGGTCCGCCACTGCTGGTTGCTCTGGCCGTTGCAGGTGTAGAGGGCCACCGGGGTGCTGTTCGCGGTGCCCGCGCCCGAGACGTCGAGGCAGAGCCCCGACTGCACACCGGTGATGGTGCCGTCGTTGTTGACGGTGAACCGCTGGTTGGCGCCGCCGTTGCAGGTGTAGATCTGCAGCCTCGCCGGGACGGCGGTGGACTGGCCGACCACGTCGAGACACATCGTGCCGTCGTAGACGCGCAGTTCACCCGTCGTGGTGTAGGTCCAGGTCTGGTTGGCACGGCCGTGGCAGTCATAGATGTTGATGCCGGTACCGGCCGTGGTCCGCTCGCCGATGACGTCCAGGCAGCGGCCGGACGCGGTGGCGGTGATCGCGGAACCGTTGGCCGCCGACGCGGTGCCCGCGGTCATCGTGGTCGCCATCGCGATGACCGCGACGAGGGCTGCCACGGCGGCCAGGAAAGGCCTCGACGGCCTTCGGCGGCCGGGGAGTTCAGACTTCATTCGCTTCTCCTCCGAGGGGGTGGGGTAACAGCGGGGAGCGGCCGGCCCGTCTGCCCGGCGCCTCCGGGCCGGATGCGGTTCACCGAGCCCTGTCGGGCCGGTGGACGGCGGGAACGTCGGCGCTCGGGCGATGGCCGCTCCGTTCGGCCGCGAGTGGCCGTACGTTTCGCGGAGGCTCCGCTGACGTGAGCGGGCCAGGAACCGGCCCTCGATGCGGTGAACCGGGCACGCGTTCATGCCGGTCCGTCCGTGGGGTCGGGGACGGCGCCGATGATCTGATCGATCCCGTACTTCCGGGCTCCCCGAAGCCGGGTGGGGTACATGACAGGTGCGAATTACTGGAAGGGCGAGCCGGCGTGCGTCGCCCATGCTGCACCCGAACCGCGGCCTCCCTCTCCGTGCACGGCGATACCGTGCACGGAGAGGACATCACTGGGCACTCCGGATGACGGTGCCACGGAGCGGGACCCCCCGCCGCCGACGGGCAGGCAGGTGAGGTCGCCGGCGTACTCCGAGTTCGCGCTCCCGGCGCTGAAGTGGCGGCCGGTCGGTCCGGCGCCCGGGCCGTGGCCGAAGGGGCGGAGTGAGTGGCTCTCCGTGCAGACGGCACCGCCCGTCGCTTCCCGCCTCGTTCGCTTCTCCGATGATCGGCCCAGCGCGGCGTCCGTGTCCGTCCGGGACCACTGGACCACGCGGGGCTCGCCGGACGAGGCGGAACGTCGCCCGGCGGCTTCCCGGCTGTCAGCCGGTGCGCACCGGCACGAGACCGACCAGGAGATTGTGTGTCCATCCGGAATCGGATCATTGCGGGCGGTGCGGTCGCCCTGGTGACCGTCACCCTGGGAGGTGTGACCCTGGCGCTGGCCGACGACCCGCTCAGTACCCAGACCATCTCCGGCCAGATGACGTACTACAACGACAAGGGGTACGGCGCGTGCGGCACCCAGGTCGACGCGGCCACCGAGGACCTCGTCGCCGTCTCCCACGAGTGGTGGACGTCCGCGAACCCCAATGAGGACCGGCTCTGCGACGGCGTCGAGGTCCAGGTGACGTACGGCGGCAAGTCGATCACCGTGCCGGTCAAGGACATGTGTCCCTCGTGCGACTCCGGCCACCTCGATCTCAGCCAGACCGCCTTCCAGCAGCTCGCTCCGCTGGAGAAGGGCCTGGTCAAGGGGATCACCTGGAAGTTCGTCACCGACGACGGTGCGGCCGTCGCGCTCCCGTCCTCCTCCGGTGATCCCGAGACCGGTACGGAACTGGCTTCGGGCGGGTCCGGCTGGCCCTCCCGGTACGCGGCTCCCTACCTGGAGACCTGGGGGTCGCCCTCCGACCTGGAGAACGCGCGCCGGGCGGGCCTGCGGTACGCCACGCTGGCGTTCGTCCTGGACGGCGGGGGCTGCAAGGCCACGTTCAACGGGAACGCTCCGGTCACGGACGGGAGTTGGCTGTCGGCCATCGAGGCGCTGCGGGGTGACGGCGGAGACGTGATGGCGTCGTTCGGCGGCGCCTCGGGGACCGAGCTCGGGCAGGCGTGTGATTCCGTCACGGCGTTGCAGGAGCAGTACCGGTCGGTCGTCGACGCGTTGGACCTGTCCCGGCTGGACTTCGACATCGAGGGCGCCGCGCTGGCCGACAGCGCGGCCAACCACCGGCGCAACCAGGCTCTGGCCGCACTGCAGCAGCAGTCCGAGGCGGCGGGTCACCCCCTCGACGTGCAGTTCACCCTGCCGTCCGGGACGCGCGGCCTGGAGGCGGACGGAGTGGCCCTGCTGCGCGACGCCGAGAGTACGGGGCTGCGGGTGTCGCTCGTGAACATCATGACGATGGACTACGGCTCCGCGGTGGCCGACATGGGGCAGACCGCGATCGACGCCGCCACGGCTCTGCACGAGCAGCTGGGACAGATCTGGACGTCGAAGTCGTCGGAGGAGCTGTGGGCGATGGAGGGGAACACGCCGATGATCGGCGTGAACGACACCCCGGGCGAGGTGTTCACCGTCCAGGACGCCGAACGCCTGACCGCGTTCGCCGTGGAGAAGGGGATCCGGCAGCTGGCGTTCTGGGCGGCAGGCCGTGACAAGGCGTGCCCCGAGGCCGGAACGCTCTCCGACTCCTGCAGCGGGACCGAGCAGAGCGACTACCAGTTCCTGAAGACCTTCGACGCCGTCACCACGACCACCCCCGGGGTCCAGCGGGCCGCGGATCCGGACACGGCGGGGGTGACGGGAGGCAGTGGTACGCCGACGCCTTCGGGCTCCGCCTCACCGCGACTGCCGGAGCGGACCGGCGGCCTCGGAGCGAGCGGCGACCCGGACGCGGAGGCACCGGAGTCCACCCTCACCGGCGGCGGCATCGACCTCTCCATCTGGCAGTTGCAGGAACCGGTCGGCTCCCCCGGCTCCCCGACCACCGTCTCCTCCTCCCAGCTCGCGGGCGGGTACGAGGACTCCTACTTCTACACCGACAGCGACGGGGCCATGACCTTCTGGTCGCCCGAGAAGGGCGTCACCACGCCCAACTCCAAGTCGCCGCGGTCGGAGTTGCGGGAGATGAACGAGTGGTCGCTCGGTGGCACCCACCGGATGAGCGCCACCCTGCGCGTCGTGTCCGTGTCGTCCAACGTGTGCGTGGGCCAGATCCACCTGGGGTCGGGGGGATCGTCCACCAAGCCGCTTCTGGAGCTGTACTACCACGCCAACGGCGACATCGTGCTGGGCACCGAGAACTCCCCCGCGGGCGGCCAGACCACCCACACGGTGGGGCACGTCGCGGTCGGCGAGAAGTGGAGCTACACCATCGGTGTCTCGGGCGGCGACACCATCGACCTCACGGTGAACGGCAGCACCACGCACTACCCCATCGCGGGCTCCTTCAACTCCTACCAGCAGTACTTCAAGGCCGGCGCCTACAACCAGTCCGCGTCCGACAGCAGCACGAAGGGCGCCAAGGTCGCCTTCTACGCGCTGGACGTCTCGCACGGCTGAGCGGAACCGTCCGCCACGACGAGAGGGCCCGACGCCACGAGGCGTCGGGCCCTCTCGTCCGTATCCGTGCCGAGCGGTCGGCAGGGCGGGACGATTCTCTTACGGGGCAGGTCAGTTGCCGGGCACATAGCGACGGCGGCGGGTGAACACGTACAGGCCGACACCGATGGCCACGAGGGTGATCGCCCCGAGGGTCGTCACCAGGGTGGTGGTGCTGTCGCCGCCGGTGCTCGCCAGCGTGCCGGGCACGGTCGAGCTGGTGGGGGGCTCGTCCGGGGTGGCCGCCGCGGGAGGCGTGGTGGACGCGGAGGGGGACGGCGTGTCGGTGGCCGGGGTCGTGCTCGGGGCGGGTGCGGGAGGAACGGTCGTGGGTGTCGTGCTCGGGGGCGGGGTGTCGACGGGCGGCGGGGTGGTCGTGTCGGGTGTCGGGGTGGTCGCGGGCGGAGTCGTCGGAGTGCCCGTCGGCGGGGTGTCCATGGGGGGCGTGACGGTGCAGGCGGAGCCACCGTTCCAGTGCGCGATGAGGTGGGACCCTATCTGCGAGTCCGGGTAGTGCGGCACCGGCGCGTCCTTGCCGTCGTACTTGCGGTCGCCGCTGTAGAGATCGATCTGCCCGAAGCACTCGGGCGTGAACGCGGACACGTCCAGCACCGTCTGCCGCAGATCCCTGGTGAGGACCACACTGTCCCAGCCGAGGAACGTCTGAGTGCCGGAGACGGCCCAGTTGGGGCCTTCGGTGCCGTACGAGGCGAGCGAGACGACGTACTGGCAGCCTTCCGCCGGTTCGCCCTTGAGGCGTACGTCGATCCTGGTCGCAGGGGCTTCCTGCGCGATGACACCGCCGCTGAACCAGTGCTGGCCGCGGTCCGCGGTGTACTCGACACCGATCGAACCGCACCGATTCGCTTCGTGCGCCTGGGCGGAGGCCGCGCCGCACAGCGGCAGGGCGACGCTCAGGCCGAGGACGGCGGCTGCGCCGCGGGAGCGTCTGAGGAATTGCGAGGGCACCTTGTGCTCCTGAACTTCGGAGGGGGGATGGCGGGTTCGCGGCATCCGTGGATCAGGGGCCGCGCCGACGACAGGCCGGGCGAATGAACTCGACGGCCACTGAATCCCGCCGCGCGGCTCGCCATCCGCATGCGTGGACATTCCACATCCGTCACACGCGTCACCCTCGGATTCCCCCCGGACTCTGCCCGTCCGGCGGGGAGTTCTGCCCCCGCACCCCGGAGGTCGTCAGGGCCGCTCCCTGCGCCGCCGTCCGATGCCGACGACCAGTCCGCAGGACCCCACAGCTCCGGGTTCCGGACCGGCCCCGGCCAACCGGTCCGCCGCCGTCAGGTTCCCGTCAGGGGGCGGGGTGCGCGCATCAGAGGTCCGTCAGGAAGGGGTCCGGAGCCCGGTGGTGGTGATGTGGTCGGACCGTGACCGGAGTTGTGCGTGAGCAGCTCGGTCGACCGCTCGTCAGGCCACGTCCTGGACGGCGGTGCCCGCATGCGACCGGACAGGAGACGAGTTGTGCCGGATACACCGCCGCCGGTGAACGGGGGCGTATCGGTTCCCTCTCCACCCGACGGCTACCGCAACGTGCCCGTGGCCGCGCCCCGTCCGGATCCGCGCGCTTCCGGCATGCCCGGGGAAGGGATGCCCCGTGGTGGCGTATTCGCCGTCGACTTCCAGGCGCTGGAGCGCGCCGTCGCCGAAGCCGAGGAGGCGGCTGAGGACGCCACCGGCCTCGCGGAGAACCTGGCGAGCGCGGTCCGGCGCTCCGGGCCGGCTCCCTGGGGCGACGATCCGGCCCTCGGGCAGGCATTCGGCAGCGTGTTCGCCGAGCCGCGCGACGCGCTCTTCCACGCCGTACAGGCGCTGCCGCAGGTGCTCCGGAACATCGCCGACAACCTCGCGGCCATGGACACCGGTTACCACACGACCCAGGAGAACGCCGAGGTAGCGATCGCCCTCGCACGGACCCGGACCACCTACGTCTGAGAACGGACGGCCCCGCATGGTGGACGCGCACAACGTGCCGCCCGAACTGCAGAACCTGCTGCTCATCACCACCGGCAACCGCTGGCCCACCGGTGACGAGACGGCGCTCCGCGCCGAGGCGGCGGCGTGGCGGGAGACGGCGCGCTCGCTCGAACCCCTCGTCGAGCGGGTCGGAACCGTGAGATCGCTGGCGGCCACTGCCCTGTCCGGCGCCGGCGAGGCCGCCGTCGATGCCTTCCTGGCCCAGCTCGTCGGCGGTCCAGGAGTGGAGGAGACCGACGCGGTGCTGCACGTCCTCGTGGAGGCCGCCGAGGCCGCCGCGGAGGCGCTGGATGAGGAGGCGCTGCAGATCGAGACGCTGCGCATCGAGATCATCGGCGCCCTGGTGGTGCTGTTCCTGCAGCTCATCATCGACTCGGCGCTCTGGTTGTTCGGCGGAGCGGCCAAGGCTGCCACGGACATCGTCGCCACGAGGGTGCTCTGTCTGGCCTTCGTGCGCCAGGCCGTCGCTCATCTGCTGACGCGCCTGGCCGAATCCGTCGTCGCCATGGTCGGTATGGCGCTGCTTGCCCAGATCATCGAACTCGGCGAGGGCCACCGGCGCTCCCTCGACGGCCGTGAACTGGGAGTGGCCGCGGTCAACGGTGCGGTCGGAGCACCCGTGGGCTTCGGCATGGGGCTGGTGGGTGGTGCGGCCACGACCGGGCTGAAGAACCTCGCCAAGAAGCCGTTCTTCACCAAGTTGCCGAACGACGCTCGGACGCTGGGCCAGTGGGGCACGGTGGTGGGCTTCAACGCCGGCTTCGGCGCGGTGACCGGCATGGCGGAGGCCGCGGCTCAGGACAGTGTCTACGGGCTGTCCGGCGACTGGGTCGCGGGGGCGGCCAACGGCTCCTACAACGCGGTATGGGGAGCCAGACACAATGCGCAGAATCCCGCAGGCCGCTTCGCCCTCTCTCCGGCGGAGCACCTGGAGGAGCTCATCGACCATCACCTCGCCGGACTCCCCACGAACCGCAACCGTGCCGACACCGGCACCGGCACCGGCACCGGCACCGGCACCGGCACCGACGGCCCATCCCTCCCTGCGCTCCCGGTAGACCACGGGCCGGGGGAGAGCTTCCTCGACCTGGGACCCGAGACCGACGCCCCACACCAACCGGGCGAAAGCTTCCTCGACCTCGAACCCGAAACCACCACCCCACACCAACCAGGCGAAAGCTTCCTCGACCTCGAACCCGAAACCACCACCCCACACCAACCAGGCGAAAGCTTCCTCGACCTCGAACCCGAAACCACCACCCCACACC
>NZ_JBSFFN010000046.1:28643-48293 GCF_053596135.1 Streptomyces sp. NPDC001770
TCCAACCAGGCGAAAGCTTCCTCGACCTCGAACCCGAAACCATGGGCGGCCATGTCTACAGGGTGCTGCGTCCATCGGCCCCTCCTCGGCAGCCGGTGTCCGGTGACGCCAGCCGCTGATCCCGGGGCCGCCGTTCCTTCGCCGCTCGCGGAGGAGGGGGTGTTCGCGTCGGTGCCGCGGTCGCCGCGGCACCGGACAGTGGCGGCGGTGCCCGGCCGGTCGGGCCGCGGCACCGCCCCGGTCAGCCGCGCACCGCCCCGGTCACAGGATGTCCATCCGGATCGCGTGGGCGACCGCCTGCGTGCGGTTGCGCTGTCCCAGTCTCTTGACCGCCGTATGGATGACGCTCTTGATCAGCCGCTCGGAGTAGCGGAGTTCGGCCGCGATCTCCGCCACGTCCTTGCCCTCGGCCAGCAGCCGCAGTACGTGCACCTCGCGGGCTTCCAGGTCGACCCGGCGGCGGCCGGCGACGGGCCGCTCGGGGGCACCCGCGGTCCGCGCCCGGTCCGGCCGGCCGCCTGGGGTCGCCGCACACGCGCTCGGCTCGCCGCGGTGGGCGGCCACCGCGGCGGACTCGATCTGGGTGAAGCTCGTGGACGGCCGGGAGAGGACGGCGACCGTACCGTGCCGGACGGCGAGGGAGAGGTGGGGCTCGGCCACCCGGTCGGCCACCAGGACGATCCGGGCCCGCCCGCCCGTACTGCTGCCGACCAGGCTCATCACGGTGAGCGTTTCCCGAGTCACCTCCGGGGTGATCACGACGACCACGTCGGCTTCGGCCAGACGCTCCTGCGGCAGCACCGTGGTGCGTCCGCGCGAGGCCATGAAGGCGCGGGTGCCGTCGCGGGTGAGCGGGTCGTCGGTCAGCACGACGACGGACGGAGGCACGGCGACGGACGGCGCCGCGACGACGGCGCGTGAGCTCGGGCTTCTCTGGTCAAGCATGGCGGGTGTTCCCCTCTTCACGGTGCGGCGTCGTGGCGGCGTCGCGCGGAGGGACGTACACGGCACGTCGGGGGAGGTCTCCCGCTTCCCGAGGGTGGCGGGCCGATGTGCCGTGTACGCCGTATTCAGATGTAGTCAGGCGAAGTCGGACGAAGTCCGGCGTATTCCTCGTGGAGGTCCGAGGGGGTTCCCCTCAGTGGTCGTCCGGCGTGCACGGCCGGATCCGGCGCACCCGGAGGCGCTTCCAGGACATGGCTCCGGGCGGTGCGGCCCGGCGGCGGGCGTGCCCCGGGCACGGCGACCGCGGCGCGCGTCGGGTGCCGGCGCGGCGGGGTGCCCTCGTGGGCCGCTCCCCCGCGGCCCACGAGGTGACTCTCCCGCAGGGGCAGCGCCCGGGAAGGGGCCGCCGGCGGGCGCGGTTCACTTCACCGATCCGGCCATGACGCCCTGCACGAAGTAGCGCTGGAAGGCGAAGAAGACCACCAGCGGTACGACCAGGGAGAGGAAGGCGCCGGGCGCGAGTACGTCGATGTTGCTGCCGAACTGCCTGATCTGCGACTGGAGTGCCACGGTGAGCGGCTGGGACGAGGAGTTGGCGAAGAGCATCGCCACCAGCATGTCGTTCCACACCCACAGGAACTGGAAGATCGCCAGCGACGCGATGGCGGGCCGTCCCACCGGCAGCACCAGCTGCACGAAGATCCGCCACTCGCCGCCGCCGTCCATGCGGGCGGCTTCCAGCATCTCCTTCGGCAGCTCCGCGAAGTAGTTGCGCAGCAGGAACACCGCGAACGGCAGCCCGTAGGCCACGTGGAACAGGACCACTCCGGGGATGGTGCCGAACAGGCCGAGCTGCCCGAAGAGTTTGGCGACCGGGAGCAGGCCGATCTGTACCGGCACCACCAGCAGTGCCACGACGATCAGGAACACGGTGTCGCGGCCCGGGAAGTCGAGCCACGCGAAGGCGTAGCCGGCGAGGGACGCGACGACCACCACGAGCACCGTCGTGGGGACGGAGATCAGCACGGTGTTCCACAGAGCCCGGGTCATCCCGGTGTTCTGCAGCAGCGCCGTGTAGTTGTCGAAGGAGAGCTGCCCCGGGCTGGACAGCGACGTCCACCATCCGCCCTTCGCGGTGTCTTCGGCGGAGCGCAGCGACGACAGGAACAGACCGGCCAGGGGGGTGATCCAGACGAGGCCGACGAGGACGAGGAACGCCTGGACGAGACCGTTGCTCAGCAGGCGCCGGACGGCGGTCATCGCTGACTCCTTCGGAAGCGGCGGACGTTGAAGATCATGGCCGGGACGACCAGCAGCAGCAGGAGTACGCCCAGCGCGCTGCCGAGGCCCTGGTCGTTGCCGCCGCCGAAGGACACCAGCCACATCTGGGTGGCGAGCACCGTGGCGTCCTCCTGCACCGGGCCCGGCGCGATGATGTAGACGAGGTCGAAGACCTTCATCACGTTGATGACCAGGGTCACGAACACGACGGTCAGCACGGGGCCGAGCAGCGGGACGGTGATGCGGCGGAAGATCTGCCACTCGGTCGCCCCGTCCATGCGGGCCGCTTCGAGCGCGTCCCGGGGCAGGGCGGCCAGGCCGGCCCCGATCAGGACCATGGCGAATCCGGTCCAGATCCACAGGTAGGCGCCGATGATGGCCGGGGTGACGAGGGCCGGACCGAGCCAGGAGATGCCGTCGTAGGGCGGGGCGAAGTTGGAGGAGGGGAGGGCCAGGGTGTACGAACCGGGGCCGAGGTCCTTGAAGGTGAAGGACCCGTCCGGGCCGGTGGTGGTGGTCGCCACCGTCCGGCCGCCGCTGACGGCCTGGACGGTCATGCCCGGCAGCCCGCTCTCACCGCGGTCCACCCGGCCCGGGGCGCCTCCGCCGCCGGGCACGAAGTCGAGGTAGGCGACGCCCCGCAGTTCGCCGGGCGCGGCCTGCCGCTCGGAGCCCTGGCGGGCGGGTGCGGTGCCGGAGGGCAGGTCTCCGGGGAGCACACCGATCAGGGGGAGGGCCACCGTACTGCCGGCGGGAACGGCCGTGCCCGTGCGGTAGGAGCCGTCCTTCGCGTGCACCAGGCCCTGGCCTTCGCGCGCCCTGGCGGTCGGATAGGGAGAGGTGCCCGCGAAGGAGTCGTGCAGGGCGACGGCGGCGGCGTTCAGGGCGCCCTTGTCGGGGTCCTCGTCGTAGGCGAGCCGGAAGATGATGCCGGCGGCCAGGAAGGAGACCGCCATGGGCATGAAGAGGAGCAGTTTGAAGGCGGTGGCCCAGCGGACCTTCTCCACCAGGACGGCGAGGATCAGTCCCAGTCCGGTCAGCAGCGCCGGTGCCACCACGATCCAGACGACGGTGTTGCGCACCGCCTTGACCGTGGCCGGGTCACGGAACATCTCGGTGTAGTTGTCCCCGCCGACGAAGCGGGTTCCGGAGGCGTCGAAGAAGCTGCGGCCGACGGAGAAGAGGACGGGGTAGACGACGAGCGCGCCCAGCAGGAGCAGAGCGGGGAGCACGAAGAGCGCGGCGATCGTCCGGCCCCGCCGCCGGGCCTGCTTCCGGTGGTCGGCGCGGGCCGTGGGCGGCGACGGGCGGGGGGTCTCCTTGAGGAGGGTGGCGGTCATGGCGGATCAGCCCTTGTACGCCTTGGCAGCAGCGGTCTCCAGTGCGGCGGCCGTGGCCTTCGGGTCGGACGGGTCGCGGAGGAAGTCCTGGAGGGCCTTCCACTCACCGGTGCCCTTGGTGCCGCCGAAGGCGGCCGGGGCCTGGTCGGACATGTCGAAGCGGACGGTGTCCCCGGCCTCGATCAGCGACTGGGCGGTCGCGCGGGTGACGGGGTCGCCGTAGGAGTTGGGGTCCAGCTTCTCGTTGGGCGAGAGGAAGCCGCCCTTCGCGGCCCACACCGCGGCGGCCTCGGGGGTGGCCAGGTACTCCAGGAGTGCCATCCCCGCCTCCTGGTGCTTGCCGTCCTTGAGGACGACGGCGGCGTCACCGCCGCTGACGACGGGGGCCTTGCCGCCGTCCACGCCCGGGAAGGGGAAGAAGTCGGCGTCCTTTCCGATGGTCCTGCCGAACTGGTCCTTGGCCACGCCGGCGACGAAGTCGCCCTCGTAGACCAGGCCGGCCTGGGGCTTGGGGCCGAACACCTTCTCGACGGAGCCGGGGAAGTCGGTGTTCAGTGCCCCCTTCTGCCCGCCGGCGATCAGCTGCTGGTCCTTGAACAACTGGCTGAGGGTGGTGAGGGCCGTCACCACGCTGGCGTCGGTCCACTTCAGTTCGTGGGCGGCGAGGGCGTCGTACTTCTCGGGGCCGGCCTGGGAGAGGTAGATGTTCTCGAACCAGTCGGTGAGGGTCCAGCCGTCCTGGCCGGCGACGGCGAAGGCGGCGAGCCCGGAGTCGGAGATGGTGTGGCCGGCCTTCAGCATCTCCTCGTAGGTGGTGGGCGGCTCGACGCCCGCCTGGGCGAGGGACTCGGGGCTGTACCAGACCGTCGACTTGTGGGCGGCCTTGAAGTAGAGGCCGTACAGGGTGTCGCCGACGCTGCCGTAGTTCTTCCACACGTGCGCGAAGTTGGTGTCGACCTGCTTCTCCACGTCCGGGGAGAGCGGCTTGAGCCAGCCGCTCTTCGCGAACTGCTGCAACACTCCGACCTGCGGGACCATCACCACGTCGGGGGCGTCGCCGCCCTCGATCTTGCTGCCGACGACGGTGGACACGTTGTCGCCGGTGGAGACGAACTCGGTCTTGGCGCCCGTCTTCTCGGTGAAGGCGTCGAGCACTTCCTGGAAGTTCTTCTGCTCGCTGCCGGACCAGACTCCGGCGACGGTGACCGTCTGGCCGTCGAGGCTCTTGCCGCCTCCCGCGGCGACCGGGTCGCCGCCGCAGGCGGTCGCGCCGAGAGCCAGCACGAGGGAGGTACAGCCGGTGAGCAGGGCGGAGCGTCGTCGCATCATCTTTGATGGCCTTTCAACAGGAAGGTGGGTGTGCGTGTCACGTGCGGAAGTGCGGGTGGGGCGGCTCAGCCGTGGCCGGGGCCGTCGGTGATCCACCAGGCGGCGGTCGAACCGGCGAGCACTCCGGGCGGGCAGGGGCCGCTGGTGAGCAGCGGGATGCCGTCGACGGGGGCGGGCGTGGCGGCGGTGGAGAAGTTGACGGCGCAGACGAGCCCGTCGCCCCGGGAGAAGGCGAGCACGCCGGGCGGCGAGTCCAGCCAGCGCAGCGTTCCGTCGCCCAACTGGGGCAGTGTGGAACGCAGTTGCAGGCCGTCGCGGTAGAGGTGCCAGAACGAGCGGGTGTCCGCCAGAGCCCGGTCGGTGGCGTGTTCGGCGAACCACTCGGGCTGGGGCAGCCAGGGCTTGACGCCCTCGACCTCGGCGGTGAAGCCGAACGGCGACGCCTGCCCCGACCAGGGCAGTGGCACCCGGCAGCCGTCGCGGACGCGGGCGCGGCTGCCGGTGCGGCGGAAGATCGGGTCGGTGAGGACGTCGTCGGGCAGATCGACGACTTCGGGGAGTCCCAGTTCCTCGCCCTGGTAGATGTACGCGGCCCCGGGCAGCGCCAGCATCAGCAGCGCGGCCGCACGGGCCCGGGCCGCCCCGACTCCGCTGCCCCCTGCGGCGGGCTCGCCGTAGCGGGTGACGGTGCGGATCTGGTCGTGGTTGTTGAGGACCCAGGTGACGGTGGAGCCGGTGCCCGCGATGTCCTGCATCGCCTCCGAGATGACCTTGCGGAAGGCGTCCTCGTCCCAGGGGGCGCCGAGCAGGTCGAAGAAGAACGCCTGGTGCAGCTCGTCGGGGCGTACGTAGCGGGCGTGTTCGCGGGCCGTCGGCACCGAGACCTCGCCGACCAGGAGCCGTTCACTGCCGTCGCGCGCGGTGTACTCCTCGCAGACCGCACGCCAGTGGCGCCACACGTCGTGGACCTCCGGCTGGTTCCACGCGAGCGGGTTGACGGAGTCGCGGGTACGGGCGTCGGCCTCGGGGTCCGGCGAGTCCGGCAGGTCGGGGTGTTTGAAGAGTCCGGCGGCGACGTCGATGCGGAAGCCGTCGACCCCGCGGTCGAGCCAGAAGCGGAGCACCTCGTCGAAGGAGGCCGGAACCTCCGGGTGACGCCAGTTCCAGTCGGGCTGCTCGGGGGTGAACATGTGCAGATACCACTGACCGGGCTCGCCGTCCGCCTCCGTGACGCGGCTCCACGCCGGCCCGCCGAACATGGCGTGCCAGTTGTTGGGCGGCTCGGTTCCGTCGGGCCCGCGGCCGTCGGCGAAGTGGAAGCGCGCACGGGCCGTGCTCCCGGGGGGTGAGGCGAGCGCTTCGCGGAAGTAGTGGTGCTCGATGGAGCAGTGGTTCGGCACGATGTCGAGCAGGACCCTGATGCCCATGCGGTGGGCGGTCGCCACCAGCAGGTCGAACTCGGCGAGGTCGCCGAAGACCGGGTCCACGTCGCTGTAGTTGGCGACGTCGTAGCCGTGGTCGTGCTGCGGCGACGGATAGAAGGGGCTCAGCCAGATGCCGTCGATGCCGAGCTTCTTGAGGTAGGGAAGGCCGGCCCGGACGCCCGCGAGGTCCCCGATGCCGTCGCCGGTGCTGTCGAGGAAACTGCGGACGTAGACCTGGTAGATCACCGCGTCGCGCCACCAGCGGTGCGCGACTTCATGCTGCGATATCACCTCATGTGCCTGTCTGTGAGGCGGAGTTGTTATGCATGCATGTTAGGTAGCGGTGACAGATGCGTGTCAATGAGCTGAAACAAAGGCTGCCCGAACGTGCAGGGAAATTGGGATGACATCTCCGCATATTTCTGGCGCAGCAGAGAAAACTGCCTACCTAACACGTATGCAGAAGGGGTGTTCGGGGTGCGCCGCTCGTCCTGAGGGCGGTACGGCTCCGCGCGTACGGGAGCCGGCCGGCCGGGACTCCCCCGCCGCTACCGGCCGGCGACGGCGGCGAGTTCGGCCGCCAGGCGGCGGACCGCCGCGTCCGGCGTCTGGCGCCCCGTCAGGCAGTCGTGTACGACCGCCTGCATCACCAGGCTGACCTGGTCGTAGCGCGGGCTCTTGGGGCGGGGGGCGGCCGTCAGGACGGCGGTGCGCAGGACGGGAAGATACGGGAAACGCCGTATCAGCGCGGGGTCTTCGTAGAGCGCGGCGCGTACGGGTGGCAGCGCTCCAGAGGTCAGCACCTGGCGCTGCACCGGCTCGCTCGTCAGGTAGGCGATGAGCCGCTGCGCCGACTCGGGGTGCCGGGCGCGTGCGGCGACGGCCAGATCGGAACCCCCGAGCACGCTCGTGCCGGGTCCGTCGGGTCCCGGCAGCCGTACGGCCCCGACCTTGCCGGCGACCGCGGAACCTCCGGATTCGGCGGCCACGTAGGCGTACGGCCAGTTGCGCAGGAAGAGCAGGCGGCCCTCCTCGAAGGCGCGCCTCGACTCCTCCTCCGTGTACGTCAGGGCCTTCTCCGGTATCCAGCCCTCGCGCACCCCCCGGGCCAGGAAGCCGATGCCCTCGCGGGCGGCCGGGGAGTCGACGGTGACGCGCGCGCCGTCGTCGGCGAGTATGGTGCCGCCCGCCGAGTAGACCGCCTCGACCGCGTTCACGGTGAGCCCCTCGTAGGGCAGCAACTGCCCCGCGTAGCCGTCGAGTCCGTACTCCGGCGCCACCGTCTCCGCGTCCCGCTCCAACTCCTCCCAGGTGGTCGGCGCGGGCAGGCCCTCCCGGTCGAGGACGTCCTTCCGGTACAGCAGGAGTCCCGCGTTGGTGACGTAGGGGACGGCGTACAACCGGCTTTCGTACGTGGCCGTGTTCACGACGGGCGGGAGGAAGCTGTCCAGCGGGAAGCGCTCGGGGGGCAGGGGGCGTATCCACCCCGCCGCGGCGAACTGCGAGGTCCAGTTCACGTCGATGTTGAGGACGTCGAACCGGCCACCGTCGCCGTCGCGGAGATCGGTCTCCATCTGCGCCCTGGTCTCGTCCGCGGAGTCCGGCAGCTCGACGAGGGTCACCTTCTCGCCGGGGTGCTTCCGGTTCCAGCCGGCCAGCAGCGGCCCCAGGTACCCGGTCAGATCGCCGGCGGTCGCCAAGGTCAGCGGACCGCGACCGGCACCGCTCCCTCCGGCGACCGTACCGGCTGACGCATGACCGGCGAGGAGCACGACGAGAACGAGCAGACCCCTGCCGGCGGCGCGTGCCCCTCGCATGGGCCCTCCCGCTCAACGGCACCGGGCCCCAACGCCGCGGCAGCACCCGCATGTATACCTGTTAGGCATACGCAATACTAGGGCCTGCGGCCCCGCGTGCCCCGACGCACGTTCGCGGGGCCCCGAAACGGCCGACCGGACACGGAGACGAGGTGGAGAGCGCAAGTGCGGCTGCCTCTCCTTGCCCTGCTGGCACAAGGGCCTGCCCACGGATACGAACTCAAGCGGGATCTTGAACAACTCCTGGGCGCCGCATACCCTCAGACCAACATCGGCCAGATCTACGTCACCCTCGGTCGCCTGGAGAAGTCGGGGCTGATCGACGGCGAGGAAGTACAGCAGTCCAGCCGGCCCAACAAGAAGATCTACCACCTCACCGACGCGGGACGTGAGGCGGTCCTGGCCTGGTTCGAGGAGTCCTCGGAGGAACCCCGGGTCAAGGACGGGTTCTTCATGAAGTTCGCGCTGGCCTCGCACACGGGTCTCGTCGACGAGATCGGCCTCATCAACAAACAGCGTCGGCACTACCTGAACACCATGCGCTCCCTGTCGAAGCTGGCCGCCGAGGAAGACCGTGGCAACCGCGTCTCCCAGATCCTGATCGAAGGTGCCATGCTGCACCTGCAGGCAGACCTGGACTGGCTCGAGCGGTGCCAAGAGGAATGGGAGGAGCCGGGATGAGCGAGGCACCCCCTCCCCTGCTGCGCGCCGAGGGCCTGGTCAAGACCCATCACGGCGAAGGGGCGCCCGCACACGCCGTACGCGGGGTCGATCTCACCGTGCGCCGGGGCGAGTTCGTGGCCGTGACGGGCCCCTCCGGTGCGGGGAAGTCGACGCTGCTGCACCTGCTCGCCGGACTGCAGCAGCCGGACGCCGGACGCATCCTGCTGGACGGCGAGTGCACCGGGTCGTACGGCGAGGCCCGCTGGGCGGTCGAACGCAGGACGCACATCGGCCTGGTCTTCCAGTTCTTCAACCTGGTCTCCGACCTCCGCGTCGCCGACAACGTCGAACTGCCCGCCCTGCTGGCCGGTGCCTCGCCGCGGACGGCACGCGCGCGTCGCGCCGAGCTGCTGGCCGAGCTGGGGCTGGAGGGCAAGGAGCGCAACATGCCCGGCGAGCTCTCCGGTGGTGAGCAGCAACGGGTCGCTCTGGCACGCGCCTTGATCAACCAGCCGGACCTGCTGCTCGCCGACGAGCCGGCCGGCAGCCTCGACAGCAGGGGGACCCGCGAGGTCACGCGGCTGCTGACCCGCTTCCACGCCCGCGGTCAGACGATCGTCCTCGTCACCCACGACGCGCGGCTGGCGAGCGCCGCGGACCGGGTCGTCAGCTTCTTCGACGGACGCATCACGGACGACGCCGAGCTGAGCGCACGCCCGCCGCGTGCCCGCGGCACCTCGGGCGTACTCGAACTGAGGGACTGAACAACGGTGGACCACGGGCGGACGACCGCGCCGGTTTCCGGCGTGCCCGAGCGGAGGCGGTGACACGGTGCGGGCCATGGTGCGATGGGCGCGGGCGGACTTTCGCAGGCACCGGGGCGAGGCGCTGTTCCTGGTCCTCGCCACGGTGGGGATCGTCGTCTCCCTGCTGTCGGCCACGGCGTTGTTCGCGTACGCCACCAACCCGTGGCAGCGGGTGTTCAACCAGTCCGAAGGCGCCCACGTCTGGATCCGTACGAGCGCCTCGGCGGACCCCCGGCCCCTCGCCGGCCTCGACGGCGTCGCCTCGTTGTCCGGGCCCTACCCGACAGAGTCGGTGACGCTCACCACCCACGGTGCCCGTGCCTCGGCCGAACTGCGCGGCACCTCCGGGATACCGTCGGTGGGCCGGCCGCTGCTCACCTCCGGCAGCTGGCTGCGCGCCACGCAGCCCGACGGCGTCGTGCTCGAGAGCGGGCTCGCCCGTGCGCTGCTGGCGGGGCCCGGTGACACCCTCAGCCTGCCCGGCACCGTCCGTACCCTGACCGTCCTCGGGGTGGCCGAGAGCGCCGAGCCCGGCTACAGCCCCGGGGAGCGGGCCGGTGCGGTCTGGGCGCTTCCGGGCGCCGTCCGTGCGCCGGACGGCCTGCTCACCGGCCTGCGCCTGTCCGATCCGGACGCCACCGACTACGCCGTCCAACGCGCGGTCACCGTGCTCGGCGCGGGCACCGTGGACGAGGTGACGACCTGGCAGCAGGCACGCACCAGGGCCCAGGGGGACAACCGCCTGTTCGGGCAGGTGCTGGGGCTGTTCGGTCTGGCCGCCCTCGTCGCCGCCTGTTTCGCCCTGCACGGTGCGATCGGCACGCGCGTCCGCGGGCACCTGCACAACATCGCGGTCCTGAAGGCCATCGGCTTCACCCCCGGCCAGGTCGTGGGCGCCTTCGTGCTCCAGCACCTCGTGTACGCCGTGCTGGGGGCCACCGGTGGCGCCCTGCTGGTCACGGCGCTCGGCGGCCACGTCCCCGGCCGCCTCGGCGAGGCGATCGGCATGTGGCAGGGGCTGCCGCACACCGGGAGCGGCGTGCTCGCCGTGGTCGCGGGCACGGTGCTGTTCATCGGCGCGACCACGGCGCTGGCGGCCTGGCGGGCCGGCCGGGTACCGGCGGTACCGTCGCCCCGGTATACGGCGCAGCCGGGAGGCGGGCTGTCCAGCCTCGTCGGCCTGGCGCTCGGCCGGGGGCTCTCCCCGGCCCTGGTCCTGGGCGTGCACCGGGCGGTGGCCCGGCGGGCACGGTCGCTGGCCACCCTGGCGCGGCTGGCCCTTCCGCTGCTGCTGATCGTCGTGGCGATGAGCGCGTGGACCACGATCGACCGCCTCCACGACCATCCCGAGGAGGCCGGCCGGCCCGCGGCCCTCATGGCGCACGCGGACGGCCTCAGCGACGCCGAGGCCCGCGCGGTGCTCGGCTCCGACCCGCGCGTCACCGCCGTCTACCCGGGCGTGGAGATGAGCGCCCTGGTGCCGGGCCAGACGGCCACCATCGCCCTGCGCGGAGTCGGCACCCGCGAGAACCCCTACCCCTTCGTCGTCGCCGAGGGACGCCTGCCGAGCGGCTCGCACGAGGCGGTGGCCGGCCAGGGTCTGTTCGACCTCCTCCACGCGCGGGTGGGCGACTGGGTGCGCATGACGGTGGGCGCGCGACCGCAGGTCCTCCACCTCGTGGGCCGCGCCATCGAACCGGAGAACTCCGGCCGGGTCGTCTCGACGTCACTGGACAACCTGCGCGCCGACGACTCCGGGCTGCGCCCCTCGGTCTACGGGTTGCGGCTCGCCGGAAACGCGCGGGCCGACGCGGTCGCCGCGCACCTGGCCGAAGCGGCGGGCGGGCGCCTCGACGTGTACACCGCCGCGAACCCCGTCGACGGACTCTCCCCCCTGCGCGAGGTGATCGCCGGACTGATCGCGGTCCTCGCGCTCATCGGCCTGGTGGAACTGCTGACCTCCGTCGGAGCCGGCGTACGGGAGGGGGCGCGGGACATCCTCGTCCTGAAGGCGATCGGGCTGTCGCCCCTCCAGGTCGCCGTCGCGACGACCGTGGCCACCCTCTGCACCTCGCTGGCCGCCCTTCTCGTCGCGCTCGCGGGCGGTCTGCCTCTCGCCAGGTGGCTGATCGACGCGCAGGGGCGTTCGACGGGGGTCGGCAGCGGGCTCGCCCACCTCCCCTCCGCCGGGATGCTGGCCACGTTCGGCCTGACCGCGGTGGCCGGCGCCACCGCCCTCGCCACGCTCTCCTCCGTCCGCGAAGTCCGCCGTCACCGGACGGACACCGTGCGCTGACGCCTGTCGCGCCGGTGCGAGGACGGGGTCCCCGGAATCCGCGGTGGCCCGGCGTGCGGCCTTCGCCGCCCCGGCCGCCCCGCCGGTACGGGCGGTGCCGGTGCCCGTCGCGTACGGCTGCGGGCCCGGCATTCGCGGCACCGCCCCCGGGCCCGTGCGTCCAGGGCGCCGGCTCGGGGGCGGTACGTCCGCGGACCGCCGGGGCCGGGCCGGCGGCACGTGCACCGTGCGCCGACCCGTCACGCCGTCAGTCGTCGTACGTGGTGGTGCACTTGTCGTTCTCGAAGAGCGCACCCTCGACGACGGGAAGGTCGTCGGCGGGGTCCTCGACGACGGTCGTCAGCCCGGTCAGCTGGTCGGCGCAGTCGTGCGCGGCGGATTCGCTGTCGCCGCTCCCGCCACCGAGGTACATGTCCAGCCAGGTCGTGGCTCCGTCGGGAGCGGTCTCCAGGCTGTGGCAGGGGCCGTTCTGCGGGCTGCCGCCGTCCCCGCAGGCGTCCTCCACGATGAAGTACCGCCGCACCTTGGGCATGTAGAAGCGCGTACCGGCCGGATAGTCGAGGGTGTCCCCACCGCCCTCGGTCGAGTGACCGACCGCGAGCGTGATCGGGTCCGCCCATGTCCCGGTGCCTCCGGCCTGGTCGTGAATCACCGGGGCGGAGATCTGCGCACTGCCTCGCGGCGTGTTGTCGAACCACGTGTAGCCGGTCGTGAAGGCGTTGTCGATGGTCCTGCCCGAACCCGACGGCGCCGCCGCACCCGCACGGCCGCTGGGCGGGGTGGTCGCGGTCGACCCTTCCCCGGGCGACGGCGACTCCGACGGCGCGGTGCGCAGCGGATTGGTCACGCCCTCCGGCAGGGTCACGGGGATCGATCCCGGTGCCGCGGTGTTCACGGCGCTGAACGTCTTCAGGAACTGGTGGTCGCTCTGCTCCGTGCCGCTGCAGTCGTCGGCGAGGGTGCCCACGTCAGGGCACGCCTTGTCCCGGCCCAGTGACCAGAACGCCAGCTGCTGGATCCCCTTCTCCACCGCGAAGTCCGTCAGCCGGGACGCGTCGTCCGTGGTGAACTCCTCGCCCGCGGTGTCGTTCACCCCGATCATCGGCGTGTTCCCCTGCATCCCCCACAGTTCCCGCTCCGACTTCGCCGGCCAGATCTGCCCCAGCTGCCCGTGCAGGGCGGTGGCCGCGTCGATCGCGGCCTGCCCCATGTCCTCGACCTCGGAGCCGTAGTCCATCGTCATGATGTTCACCAACGACACCCGCAGCCCGCTGTCCACCGTGTCCTGGAGCATCGCGACGCCGTCCGCCTCCAGGCCGCCGGTTCCCGACGGCAGGGTGAACTGGACGTCCAGCCGCCCGCCGTTCCCCTCGATGTCCTTCTGCAACGCCGCCAGCGCTTCGTCCCGCCGCCGGTTCCCCGCGGTGTCCGCCAGTGCGCTGCCCTCGATGTCGAAGTCCAGCCGGGTCACCCCCAGCGCGTCGACCACCGAGCGGTACTGCCTTTCCAGCGCGTCGGCCGAGTCGCAGCCCTGCGCCAGCTCGGTGCCCGAGGCCCCGCCGAACGAGGCGATCACCTCGCCGCCCGAGCCGCGCAGCCCCTGCACCGCGGCGAGCCAGCCCTCGTCGGTCACCGGCGTGTCCCCGTTGAACGTCGCCTTGCAGCCCCCGCCGTCCAGCACGAAGGCCAGGGTCGCGTACCGCAGTCCCGCCGCGCGGGCGTCCTCCAGCACCGAGGGCGATCCCCAGGTCTCCACGTACGGCGCCGCGTACCGCGACGGGAAGCCCAGGGTCCCCTTGCCGCCCAGCGAGGCTGCGGCGGGGGTCTTCGCGTCGTCGGGGCCGGCGGAGGGTGTGGACGGGCGGGTGATCTCCCTGCCGTCGTCGGTGACGAACTTCCAGGTGATGCCGGTGACGAGACCCTTCTCCAACGGGGCGAGCCGCTCGAACGCGGTCTGGCTCAGGTCGAGATGGTCCGCTTCGCAGGAGGGGCACTGGTCCTTGACGGGCACGGTGATGGACTTGCCCTCGTAGGAGACCTCGACGGACACCCCGTCGCAGATCGGGTCCTCGTTGGGGTCGTCGGTCGTCCACCACGCGTAGGACACCGCGACCAGGTCCTCGGTCGCGGCGTCGACCACGTCGCCGCAGGCCCCGTAGCCCTTGTCGTTGTAGTACGTCATCCGACCGGTCATCTCCTGATTGCTGACCGGGTCGTCGGCGAGTGCCAGGGACACACCGCCCAGCGTGACGGCCAGCAGGGCGACCACGCCGCCCGCAATGACCCGAATCCGGAGGGACACGTTTTCTCCTGACGGTCTGGTGTGTCGACGGTTCGGCTGCGGGATCCTGCTCGGGGACCGACGCGGAAGCAGCGCGAGGAGGGTGCAACAGGCGCGCGGGCCAAGGTGGTTCACCCGGTTCCGGGCTGATCATGGGAGATGCGGGGAGGGTGTGGTGGCGAACCGGCGAGCGTCTGCCCGGCGAGCCACCCGGTGCGCCTCTTCGGACACCGCGCCGCACGGCCGGCGGGAGGGCGGGGCCGCCCGGGCCGTGTCCGGCCATTCCCGTCGGGCGGGCGGCGCGCATGGCCGGGACGCCACCCGGCCCGGCCCGTACCGTGACCACTCGTGCACGACCGGCACGCGAAAGGGCAGTGCCCCGGCACCGGCCTTGCCGCTCCTCGTGGGCCTCTGTTGCGATGGCCCGGTCGGGTGCCTCTTCCCTGTCGACGGGAACGCGCACACAGCACGGAGACGACGGCGGCGGTGAAAAGGCATGAGCGGGACACCTCACCGGGTCACCGGCTCCGGGCGGGTCGGCGGACTGCTTCCGCGCCGCGCCGGCACGACGGCCGTCCGCCGGTCGCACACCGCGTACGGCGTGCGCGGGGCTCTCACGGCCTTGCGGGGCGGCACCCGGTGAGCCGATGGGCCGGGGGGCTCGGCCCTCTGCGGACGCTCGCCGCCAGGATCGGGGGCGCGTCCGCGCCGGACGACGACTCGGGCCCTGTCGTCGTGCTCGCCTCGGAAGGGGGCGAGACGACGGACCTCCTGGCGACCGCCGAAGCCCTGCGGCACGAAGACCGCACCCACGCGACGGTGCTGGTCGCCGCGGGCCGTCTCGAAGGCTCCCGGATGCTGTGGCGGCAGCTGACACCGGTGCTGGACGGGTTCCGGAAGTCCGGCGTCACCGCCGTGCGGCTGGTGTGGGCCGGCGCCGGAGCCGATCAGCCGGGCCGGCCCGCTCCTGCCAGGAGGATCCGCGACACCTGGCAGCTGGAGGTCGTCGCCCCCGCCGGACCGGTGGTGGTCGCGCCGGGCGGCTCGCTGTTCGCACCACCCGGCCCCGGCGGCCCCGGCGGCTGGTGGCGGTTCGCTCCCGGCATCGAACCCCGGCCCCTGGGGCTGCGCCATCCCGTGCCGAGCTGGGAGGACGCGGCGGCGCACCTCGTCTCCGGCGCCTTCGAGGCGGTCGAGGGGCATGTGATCGAGCCGGTGCCCGCAGGTGTGCTGATCCGCAGGGCGGTGCCGCCGCCCGACGCCGCACTGTCCGTCGGCTCCTCCGTACCGCTGGACGGGCAACGGCTCGCCGTCGTGGTCGGCGTCCCCGGCACGCCCCCGGTCGCCGCCCAGGCGTTGACCCAGCTCCTGACCCGGCTGACCCCACGGGCCCGGTCCACCGCCCGGCTGATACCCGGTGACGGGCGCGACCTGCTCGGCGCCGGCCAGCAGACCGCGAACCTGCTCGGCACGGAGGTGGAGGTCGTCAGCGGCCTGCCCGCCCTGCTGGAGTCCGCGGACGGTACCGACGAAGAGACCGTGGTGCTCATCGGACCGGACGGCGAGCCGTCGTGGCGGCCCTACGCGGAGACGGTCGCCTGCCGGCCCGCCCGTGACGGCCGCTCCCCGGCGCCCCGGATCGTGCAGTGGCGGTCACCCTTCGCCGGCGCGGAGGCCGCCCCGGAGGGCGTGTCACCCCTGGACGATCTATGGCAAGTCGCCGTGACCCGGGCGGGGTTGTGGGTGGGGCCGCACGACGGCGTACGGCCGGGCGCCTTCGGGTGGGGGCTCGACCCCAGGACCATGGTGCTGGACGTCGGCGAGCCCGGACAGCGGCTGGACGACGGGGTGTGGCTGGTCCTCGACACCCTCCTGGGCCAGTTGGAATCGTCCGTGGTCGAGCGGACGACCCTCCATGTGAGAGGCATGTCGACCACGCACGGCGGGCGGCAGTTGCGACGTCTCGCCGACCGGCGGGGGCTGCCCCTGGTGTTCGAGCACGAGCCCTCCAACGCCCGCGGGGACGAGCACGCGGAAGCGGCGGTGCCCGGAGCACAGCGGGAGAAGGAGGCAGCGCCCGCCGCGGCTCGGGCCCAGTCCGCTCCCGAAGTCCCCTGGCACACCTCGCCCATGAGCGTACGGATACGGCACGTGGCGGCGGTCTCCCCCGCCGCGTCCGGCACGCGGGCGGCCCCGGTGGCTGCGGCGTCCGGCACGCGGGCGTCGGCCGGAGCGGCGCCCGTCGGTCGGGCCGTGCCCTCCGTGTCGGCGCCTGCTGCCCGCAGCGCCCGGTCCTCCGCGCCGTCGGGCGGTCCGGCCCCGTCCGCCTCGGCCGCGGCCGTCGGCCCGGCCGCGTTCGTGCCGGGGGCGCCCGGCAGGGGGTTCGTGACCGCCGTGGTCGGGTCCGGCGGACCCGTCGCACGGGAGCCCGTGGCCGGCTCCGGTGGAACCCTCGTACGGGAACCGGGGGGCCCTGGTATCCCCTCCCCCAGGACGGCCGCCGGCCCCGGCGCCTCCACCATGCCCGGCCCCGGCGCCTCCACCATGCCCGGCGGGGCCGGAGCGCCGCCGGGGTTCGCCGAGGCGTACGCCGCCAGCCGTGTGCCGGGCGGCCCGCCGGAGGGTTCCGTGCCGTCGAGGGGTCCCGCGCCGACGGGGGGACCCGTGCCGTCGAGGGGTCCCGCACCATCGGGGGGACCCGTGCCGTCGGGGGGTCCCACGCCGTCGGGGGGTCCCGTGCTCCGCACGCCACCGGCCGGAGAGCGGCCTCCCTCCCGCGCGGAGGCCCCGGCTGTCCCGCCGGTCGCACCCGCGCCCCCCGAGCCGCTGCCCGCCTCCCCCGAGCCGCCGCCCGCCCTCGTGCGGCCGGCCGCCCTGCCGGTGCGGGTCGGCCCCCTGCACCGCAGCACCCCCGCCGACCAGCAGGCGCTGCGAGCCCTGGCCGGTGAGCAGTGGTGGCAGCAGAAAGCCGCGGTCGCGCGCACGCTGACGGTGATGCCGGGTCTGCGCGGACACGACCAGAACGACGCCGTACTCGCCGATCTGACCGCCGTGCGCTCCTTTCTCGCCCTCGACGACGCCCCGATGGGCTGGCGTTGGCTGGAGCGGCAACTGGCCGCCGGATCGGCCGACGCGTACCCGTCCCTGGTGGGCCTGGCGTCCGGCCTGCGACGCCTTCCGCCGTACCGGGGGATCGTCGTCCGCGACGCGGGGACGCTCTCCCCTGAGGCGCGGGCGTTGACGGCCGGCAGCGAACTGTGCCAGGCCGGGCCGTTCGGCGCGTACGCGCTGGACAAGGCCCCCGCGACGGCGGGCGACCGGTATCTCGTCTGGTCCCTGACCGGCCGCAGGACACGCATCCTGACCGGCACCGCCTCGCGGGCGGAACCGCACGAGCCCGTGGTCTTCGCGCCCGGCACCCGCTTCCAGGTCCTCGGCACGCACGACGGGCACGGAGTCTCGACCGTGCTGCTGCGCGAGGTGCCCGTGGGCGACCCGGTGGTCCACCCCGGGGGCGGGGATGCCTCGGACGAAGGAGTGCTGGACCGACTGCTGCAGGCAGCGGTCCGCTTTCCCCCGGCGGAGGGCGCCGCGCCCTGGCCCGCCCGGTTCACCGGGCCGTTGGCCGACCGGGTCCCGCGCGGGGACGGCACCGCCTGATTCCGCGGGTCGGCCAGGCCGAGCCCGCCCCACACACCGCAGAGGAGAAGAGCATGTCCGCTGAGCGCAGGACGCCGCGGCGCGGCACCCCACCGGAAGCCCCTGACCAGCTGAGGATGCGGCGGGCCGTCGTCCTGTCCACGCCCTCCACCGAGCCCGAGGGCGCTCTGCCCGTCGGGAACTGGGAGACCGTCACCCCCGACCAGGAGGAGCAGGCGCAGCCCGAACGGCCGGACAGGCGCGGGCGGGGAGGCCGCGGCGGCTCCCCGGGCGGTCCGGACGGAGGTACGCCCCCCTCCACCAGGCCGAACCACCGGCCGATGCTGGCCGCCGCCGCGGTGGCGGGCGCCGTCCTGGTCGCGCTGCCGCTGGCCCTGAGCGGCGGCGACAAGAACGAGCACGAGCTCGACTACGAGGCTTCGGGCAGCGAGGCCCCCTCTCCGCAGCAGACGGGCCCGAACTTCACCCTCGACGTCATGACGCCTCCGGCCACGGAGGGGTCCCGCGTCCACGAAGGCGGAACGGGCGGCTCGGCGAGCGCGCCCTCGTCGCACTCGTCCGCTCCTTCACCCTCCGCGTCGGCGTCCGGCTCGCCGTCGCCCTCTCCGACCATCGCGGTCTCTCCCCGCAAGACGTTTCAGGGCGCCGGCATCCGAGCCCCGCACGCCACCGGAGGGACGAGCGCGAGCCCGCACCGGGAGACCCCCTCGAAGACCGCGCCCGCGACGGCCTCCCCGGTTCCGGTCGCCGCCGTCGCGGCTCCGTCGGCACCCGCGGCGCACACCGGGCCGACCGCCCGGCCGAGCGCCGAGCCGAGCTCCGGGCCGACGACGCGTTCCAGCACGCCGGCGGCCGCCCCCGTGCCGTTGGCCGTCGCGCGGACGGCCGGACCCGAAGCTCCCGCCAACCCGGAACCGCACCAGCGGAGTTCACCGGTCGCGGAGGCGACGAAGCCACCCGGGACCGCGGACCCCGTGCCGGAGCACACGGCCCCCGTGAGCGCCCCGGCCGGGCCGGCCGCCGAACCCACCGGCTCGCCCGGTACGCACGCGGTCCTCCATCCCAGCGCTCCGACGGACCCCCACGTGCCGACCGACCCCGGCACCCCGATGGACCCGTCCACGCACCGGACTCCCGACCCCGGCACCCCGACCGACCCGGGCGCGCCCACCGGCCCCGGAACGCCCACGGACCCCGGAACCCCGACCGACCCGGGCGCCCCCACCGGCCCCGGAACGCCCGCCGACCCCGGCGCACCCGCCGCCCACGGCACCCCGGCCGACCCGGGCACCCCGATCGGGGAGACCACGCGGACAGGGCCCGGCGGACCGGCCGCGGAGCCCACCGCCCCGGACACCGGCGGCAACATCGTCGTGCAGGCGACCCGGGTACTGGAGAAGGGCCAGTCGTTCGCGTCGGACCGCGCCACCCTGGCCATGGGCGAGGACGGCAATCTGGTCGTCACCGACGAGAACGGCACCGTCCGCTGGTCCTCCCACACCGAGGGCCGGGGCGCGAAGACGGTGTTCCAGGCGGACGGCCACCTCGTCGTCTACACGAGCGACGACCAGACGGCCTGGTCCTCCGGCACCGCGGGGCACGACGGTGCCGAACTGGTCCTGCAGAGCGACGGTGACGTGGTGATCCAGCAGGACGGCGTCGATCTGTGGGTCAGCGGCACCGCGCACTGAAGGGGCCCGGCGAAGGGGCCCCTGCGCCCGGCCGCGCACCCGGCCGTCAGGCCGGCGAAACTTCCCGACGCCTGGCGCAACAGCGTGATCGGGCTGCGCTACATCGGCCTCGACCGG
>NZ_JBSFFN010000047.1:0-47830 GCF_053596135.1 Streptomyces sp. NPDC001770
TTCTCCTCGCCGGTGATCAGTCCGTCGACCGCGGAGAACTGGCCGGTGACCCCGATCGAGGCCCGTACCGCCTGGGGGGCGGCGGCCAGGTCGTGACCCGCCACCTGGACCTGTCCGCCCTCGGCGGTGATGAGGGTCGAGAGGATCTTGACGACGGTGGTCTTGCCGGCACCGTTCGGGCCGAGGAGCGCGAACACGGACCCGGCCGGAATGCGCAGGTCGATGCCGTCGAGGACGGCCTTGTCACCGTAGGACTTGCGCAGACCGATGGCGGAGACGGCGGCCGGGGACGGGTGGGCCGCCGTTTTGGACGTGGGCATGACATGAGTTGGCATGAGGGTCCTCGCGGTCGAACGAAGGAAGGAGGTGAGGGGGGTGGGGGGTGGGGAGGGCGGCCGGAGCCGGCCCTCCCGCGCGGTCAGGCCGCGGCGCGGCGGATGTCGATGTTGCCGTGCCGGGTGCGTGCGCGGACCTTGACGGTGCTGTCGGAATCGGCCGGCGCCTCGGAAGCGGCGAGCGTGTTGCGTACCTGGCCCGAGCCCGAACTCGCGTCGAGCCAGGCGGCCGAGCCCTCCCGGATGCCGATCTCGATGGCCCCGTAGTTCGTCTCCAGCTGGAGCGTGCCGCGGACCACATCGCCCACGCGCAAGGTGCCGTAGGCGGTGGTGGCGGTGACGGAGTCCTCCGCGCGGTGGATCTCGATGTCGCCGTGGGCGCCGCTCACCCGCAGTTCGCCGGTCGCGGCCCGGACGGTGGTGGTGCCGTGCGAGTTCTTCAGTACGCCCGGCCCGTCGACGACCCCGACGCGCAGGCTCCCGGAGCTGGTGGTGATCTCGGCCTTGCCCTCGATCCGGTCCACGGTGATCGAGCCGTGGGAGGCGGTCAGATGGAGGGGGCCGGTCGTGTCGAGGCGGACGTCGCCGGACGAGGTCTTCACGCGGACCTCGCCGAGGCGCCCCTCGCCGAGTACCTGGGTCCACGCGCCGGTCAGGTCGATGCGCGAGCCCGACGGCAGTTCGACGGTGACGTCGACGACGCCGGTACGGCCGAACAGGCCGGACTTGGGCGTCCTGATGCTCAGTGTGCCGTTCGCGTACGTCGCCTCGGTCTGGCCGGCCGCCCGCACGTCCATGTCCCGCTTCGGGTCGCGGGGGCGCACCGAGACGACGGTGTCGGGGCGGTCGTCCGCGGTGAACTGGATGGAGCCGGCCTCCACGCGTGCGGTGACCGAGATCGCTTCGGGGGTGTCGAAAGAAGGCATGGCTGTCCCGTCCTCCGGGGTCTTGAGGTCGTCCCTGCTGGTGGGACGAGGTCATGGATGAGGGATGTGCTGGGCTGGTGCCGGCCGCGGGAGGCTTCAGGCCGGGACGGTCTTCAGCGGACCCAGCCGGTGAAGCTCTGCCCGAGTGCCTGTGCCTTCTCCGTCGTGCGCGGCCGGCTGCCGTCGACGGCAGCCGACACGGCCCGTACGAGCCAAGCGTTGACCGACAGGCCCTCGCGGCTCGCGGCCTCCTCGGCGCGCGTCTTGAGGTGGGCCGGCAGGCGCAGGTTGACGCGGGCGGTGCCGCCCTCGTCGCCGTCGGCAGGCGTCAGGGAGGGGGGCGGTTCGACGGGGGCGGCGGGCGCCGCAGGGGAGTCGGTGGGCGGTCGTGTCACCACGAAGTCGGGGTCGAGTCCCCGCAGCCGTACGTCGACCGAGCCCGGGGCGAGCTCGCGGGTGACCTCGTCCATCGCGGCGGAGAGCACGTTGAGCAGGGTCAGCCGGGTCGCCGACTCCAGGGGGGCGGTGAGTCGCTCCGCCAGCTCGCGGGCTTCGTCGCCGCCGGCATCGGCGGCCACCGCGAGTTCGCGGCGGAGGGTGTCGACATACGGGGTGAGATCCATGACGCCATAATGGCACCACTTTGGCGCCATCTGCAAGTGGGTGTGAGCCAGTGCGCGGCTGCCCCTCTGACGGCACCGCTCTGACCTGCGGGAATGAAAGAGTGCCGCGTGGCGCGCGCGTGGTGCCGTGCAGGGTGGCGTGCCGCCAGATGGTGCCAGGTGGTGCCAGGTCGCGCCACGTGGTGTCGGGCGGGGCCTCAGGCCGGGTACGCGTGGGTCTGCGCGGCCTTGACCGCGGCCCAGACCGTGGCGCCCGGGTGCAGGTCGAGTTCGGCGGCGGCGACCGTGGTGAGGTCGGCGGCCAGCGGGAGCTCGCCCGCGAGGTCCACGCGGATCTGGTCGCCGTGCGTCTCCAGCCCGTCGACCTCGCACCGCCAGAGGTTGCGGGCGCTGGAGCCGGTGGGACGCTCCCGGTGCAGGGTGACCGCGTTCGGGGGGAACGCCACGAACGCCGGTCCGGTGAGCTCCTCGGTGGTGGTGATCGCCGGACCGGCGTCGAGCCGGACGGTGTGGCCCTCGGCCTGCCCCCGGTAGAGGTTGAGCCCGACGAGTTGCGCGATGTAGTCGGTACGCGGGCGGCGGGCGATGTCCGACGGCGCACCCTCCTGGACGACCCGGCCGTGCTCGATCACGACCAGCCGGTCGGCGAGGACCATCGCGTCCAGCGGGTCATGCGTGACCAGTACCGCGACCGCCTCGAACTCGGCCAAATGGCGCCGGAGCTGGGACCGTACGTCGAGGCGGGTGCGCGCGTCGAGCGCGGCCAGCGGCTCGTCGAGCAGCAGCAGCCGGGGGTGGGTGGCCAGGGCGCGGGCGAGTGCGACGCGCTGCGCCTGGCCGCCGGAGAGCCGGCGCGGCTTCGCCCCGGCCCGGTCGGTCAGTCCCATGCGGTCCAGCAACGCGGCAGCCTGGGCCCGCGCCTCGGACTTGCGCACGCCCCGGCAGCGGGGTCCGAAGGCCACGTTGTCCAGGGCCGACAGATGGGGGAAGAGCAGATAGTCCTGGAAGACGACTCCGACCGGACGGGACTCCGGCGGTGTGCCGGTCAACGCGGCCCCGTCCAGCCGTAGACGGCCCTCGGAGAGCGGGGTCAGGCCCGCGAGCGCGCGCAGCGCCGTGGTCTTCCCGGCGCCGTTCGGCCCCAGCAGGGCGACGACCTCGCCGGGCCGGGCGCTCAGCTCCACGTCCAGGCGGAAGGCGCCCCGGTCCACGACGAGCCGGGCGTCGAGCCCCTCGGCCGATGCCGGGGAGTCCGGAACTTCGGAGGCGGAGGCGGACGTAGCCGTCATGACGCCGTCATCCAGCGGTCGCGCAGCCCCGCCAGCACCGCGATCGACACCGTCAGCAGTACCAGGCTCAACGCGATGGCGGCCTCCGGGTCGTCCTGCAGGGCGAGGTAGACGGCCAGCGGCATGGTCTGCGTCCGGCCCGGGAAGTTGCCCGCGAAGGTGATCGTCGCCCCGAACTCGCCCAGCGCGCGGGCCCAGGCCAGTACGGCACCCGCCGCGATGCCCGGGGCGATCAGTGGCAGGGTGACCCGCCGGAACGCCGTGAAGCGGGAGGCGCCCAGGGTGGCGGCCGCCTCCTCGTACCGCGGGTCGGCGGCCCGCAGCGTGCCCTCCACGCTGATGACGAGGAACGGCATGGCCACGAACGCCTCGGCCACGATCACCCCCGCCGTGGTGAACGGCAGGGTGATGCCGAACCAGGAGTCCAGCCACTGCCCCACCACACCGTTGCGGCCGAGCGCCAGCAGCAGCGCCACACCGCCCACCACCGGCGGCAGCACCAACGGCAGTGTCACCAGGGCCCGTACGAAGCCGCGCCCGGGGAAGTCGGTGCGCGCCAGCACCCAGGCGAGCGGCACGCCCAGCACCAGACTCACCGCGGTGGCGGCGGTGGCCGAGATCAGCGACAACTGGAGCGCCTGCCAGACCTCCGTACTGGACAACTGCTCCGGCATGCTCCGCCAGGGGGCCCGTACGAGCAGGGCGACCATCGGCAGCAGCAGGAACACCAGGCCCAGCAGGGCGGGCAGCAGCAGCGGCAGCGGAACCCGGCCGCGCCGGCCCGTACCGCCGACACGCCCCTTCCCACCGCTCCGGCCCGTGCTGTCGCTCCGCACGCGGCGAAGCCGTGACCGGCCCACCGAAGGGCCCGTCACGGCGTCGGACGCGGAGTGCCGATTCACGGCTTGATGAACCCCGCCCCGGTCAGCACCTGCTGGCCCTCGGCGGACCGCACCAGCTCGATGAACGCCTTCGCCGCCTCGGCGTTGGGGGCGTTCTTCAGCAGCGTGATCGGGTAGTCGTTGACGGCGTCGGCGGACTCGGGGAACTCCACACCCTCCACCTTGTCACCCGCGGCCTTCACATCGGTCTTGTAGACCACGGCCGCGTCGGCCTCCTTGAGCTCCACCTTGGTGAGCGCGCTCTTCACGTCCTGCTCGTAACTGACAGGGGTGAGCCTGAGCCCGGCGGCGTCCAGGGCCTTCTGCACGGCGGCACCACAGGGCACCGTCTTGTCGCAGAGCACGACCTTCAGACTCGAGTCCGTGAGGTCCTTGAGGGTGGCGACCTTGTCCGGATTGCCGGGCAGGGTGGCGATCTCCAGCTGGTTGCGCACGAAGGTGGCGGGCGTGCCCACCGCGTCCTTCGCGTCGGTGACGATCGCCATCGTCTTGGTGCTGGCGGCGGCGAAGACGTCGGCCGGGGCGCCTTGGGTGATCCCGGCGGCCAGGCTGTCGCTGCCCCCGAAGTTGAAGGTGACCTTCGTCCCCGGATGGGCCTTCTCGAACGTGGCACCCAGGGTCGTGAAGCTCTCCTTGAGCGACGCGGCGGCGAACACGGTCACCGTGCCGGAGAGCTTCGGAGTGACGTCGGCCGACGCGGAAGCCGAGGCGGTGGCGGTGCCGGACGAGGAGTCGTCGGAGGAGGAGCAGGCGCTCAGCGCCAGCAGCGCGGCGACTCCCACGCCCGTCCACTGCAGGGTCCTACGGGTCCGGCGTGCGGAACGGGTGATCACGGGGTCTGCTCCCTCTGGTCGGCACAGATGCACGGACCGATCATACCGGCGCAGATGCAAGGGGGAAGATAACAATTACCTGGCAATAGCCGTGATACTGATGCTTCGCATGGGGCATATGCGGTTCGGTAGCGTTACCGCGGCGGCCCGTTTTCGGACATGCGTCAGCCCCGGAACCACGTGGTCCCGGGGCTGGGGTGCGGGGGTGACCCGGATCAGACGCGGTCGATGTGCACGTTGGTCGACTTGACGCGGGCGGTGGCCTCCATGCCGACCTCCAGGCCCAGTTCCTCCACCGCCTCGCGCGTCAGCAGGGAGACCAGCCGGTGCGGCCCGGCCTGGATCTCGACCTGTGCGGCGACATCACCGAGCTTCACCGCCGTGACGATGCCCGCGAAGGCGTTGCGGACGGACGTGTACGGAACCTCGTCCTCGCTCCCGCCCGCGCTCCCGGCGACCTCGACGGAGAAGGCCGCCAGATCCCCGCCGTCGATGAGCCGGCGCCCACTCTTGTCGCGGTGCGTGGCCACCCGGCCCGCGTCGGCCCACCGTCGTGCGGTGTCCGGGCTCACGCCCAGGAGACGGGCCGCCTGGCCGATCGTGTAGGACTGCATGGGCGTCACCGTAGGTTCCCGGTCCTCGCGGACGCAAGCGCGGACGGCGCGCGCGGATACCGTCCGCCGTCGCAGGTCGGGCGCACTGTGCCGGTACCGGGCGGCCGGTCCTGCGTCCGGAACTACGGCACGCGGGCGGTCCACTCGTCACCGCTGTACTTGGTGGCGGCCAGCTCCTCCGCGCGCGCGAGCTCGTCGGCCGTGACGCGGCCGTCGGTGAGCCCGTAACGGTTGCGGAAGGAGTCGACCATCCGCTCGATGACCGTCTCTCGCGGCAGCCCGGTCTGGCGCCGGAGCGGATCGACTCGCTTCTTGGCCGACTTCGTACCCTTGTCGGACATCTTCTCCTTGCCGATGCGGAGCACTTCGAGCATCTTGTCCGCGTCGATGTCGTAGCTCATGGTCACGTGGTGCAGCACCGCCCCGGGACCGCCCTTCGGCCCGGTCACCCGCTTCTGGGCGGCACCCGCGATCTTCCCGACCTCGGTCGCGATGTCGTTGAGCGGCTGATACCAGGCCTTGATGCCCATGTCGCCGAGAGCCGCCAGGACCCAGTCGTCGAGATAGGCGTACGAGTCCGCGAACGAGAGCCCCGAGACGAGCGAGGCCGGCACCGACAGGGAGTACGTGATGGTGTTCCCCGCCTCCACGAACATGGCCCCGCCCCCGGAGATCCGGCGCACCACCCGTACACCGTGGCGGGCTGCGCCCTCCGGGTCGACCTCGTTCCGCAGCGACTGGAAGCTGCCGATGATCACCGCCGGGGCGCCCCACTCCCAGACGCGGAGCGTCGGGGCACGGCGCCCGGCGGCCACCTCCTCGGTGAGTACCTCGTCGAGCGCCATGTGGAGTTCGGGGGACTGGGGACCCTCGTGGATGAACTGCCAGTCGTAGTCGGTCCAGTCCGTGGCGTGGGCGAGCGCGCGCCGCACCGCCACCGCGATGCCCTCGGTGGTGATCCCGTACATCACCGTGCCCTCGGGCAGAGCCGCCTCCACGCGCGCGGCCAGCCCGGCGGCATCGGTGTCGGCGGGTGCTCCCTCCAGCGCCGCGTCGACGGCCGTGATGGCCTCGTCGGGTTCCAGGAAGAAGTCCCCGGCGACCCGTACGCCGCGCAGGGCACCCCCTTCCACCTCCAGGTCCACGACGACCAGCTTGCCGCCGGGCACCTTGTACTCACCATGCACGGCCGTGCTCCCCTCAGCGCGCGATGTGGCCCGTGAGCCTGTTGCTCCGAAGTCTTCAGAAAGCGCGCACATGCTCCGTATCGCACTTTAATGCTCGCTCGTGTCCGGCGGGCTCGCCGCTTCGTCCGAACGCCGTCGTGGGGCCGGCACGGGCAGGCCACCGCTCCCCGCCCGGAGTTCCGTTGCGCGGCCGTCGTCGGCATCCGCGACGGAGCCCCGCCTGCCCGCTCCGTGGCCGGCGACACGGACCGCGACGGCCGACGGCCCACAACCTCCGCCGGAGCGGTAGGGCGCGGGCCGTCGGCCGTCGCAGGTCACGGCCGTCCGTCGTACGAGGCCGGTGGCGGGCCCGGGGGTCAGTGACCCAGGACGATGCGGTGGATCAGGTCCTTGCCGTCCGTGCCCGAGCCGGACTTGTCCACGACGTACGCGACACCGTCCGCGACCGTGACGTGGTTCGGGTTGGCGCCCGTGGCGAGGGTCTCGACGACGGCGCCCTTCTTCGGGTCGACGACCGTCACGTCGGCGTCGGTGCGGTTGACGACGAGCACGCGGCCCGACTTCTTGTCGGTGGCGACGGCCAGCGGGCCGTTGCCGGTGGTGACGGTCGACGTGACGGCGCCCTTCTTCAGGTCGATGACCGAGAGGGTGCCGGCGGTCTGGTTCGCGGTGTACGCGGTCTTGCCGTTGGCGGAGAGGGCGACCGAGATCGCGCCGTCGCCCGCCGGGATGAAGCGCGGCGCCTTGTGCGGGGCGACCTCGATGACGCGGTCGTTGTTCATGTCGGCGGTGTAGACCGCGCCGGTCCTCTCGTTCAGCGTGAGGCCGGTCGGGCTCGAACCCTCGATGGTGACCCGGCCCTTCTCCTTGAGGGTCTTGGAGTCGAACGCGACCAGGCTCGCACCGGCGAAGCTGCTCGCCCACACCGTGTCGTGCTTCTCGTCCACCACGATGTCACGGCCGTGCGCCACGTCCGGCAGGGTGGCGAGGTGTGCGCCGGTCTTCTGGCTGTAGACCGAGACCGTGTTGTTGCGGGTGTTGGTCGTCCACACGGTGTTGTGCTCGTCGTCCACCGCGACACCGTAGACGGCCTCGACCGCGCCGGTCGCCGCGTCCGTGACCGGCGGCACGATGGTCTTCTCGACCTTCAGGGTGCGCGGGTCCACCTTCAGCAGGCTGGAGTTGGTGACCGGCGGGCGGCCCACGGCGGTGGTCGTCCACAGCACGTGGTTCCGCTCGGAGTACGAGGACTGGTACAGGCCCGTGGCCAGCGAGGCGGAGGTGACGGTGGAGGCGGATCCGCCCTTGTGGGTCGTGGCGCCGGCAGTCGCCGTGCCGGCCAGAGCCAGCGAACCGCCGACGGCGAGGACGACGGCGGTGCTGAGGGAGCGGCGGGTAACAGACGTCATGCTGCGTCAATCTCCTTGACTGGTGCGCCTCTTGTGGCGCGGTGTTACTTATGAGGTTAGCTTAGCCTTACCTAAGTTCTGCGCCTTTCCGGGTGGTGTGCATCACAGTTCCTGGTGGTGGTGAACCTGCGGTCCGTCAAATGCGCCGCGAGGCGTCGCGCACGGTCAGGTGCGCAACGCCTCGCGATGGTGCCGAAGTTGGCCAGGACGGCTGTCCCGTGCCCTTGCTTCTTTGGAGAGGTGACCGAACGTCAGATGGCTGCGGGCTGCTCCTGCTGCGGCTTGCGCCGGCGCAGGATGAAGGTCGTTGCGCCCGCCGCTCCTGCGGCACCGCCGACGGCCGCGGCTCCGGCTGCCCAGGCGATCGTCGCGTACGAGACCCCGGTACCGACGTTCCGCACCGAGGCGGCGTTGACCGTCGCGTCGGTGGTGGTCGCCGCCGTTTCCGAGGAGGAGGGGGAGGCCGAGGCGGCATCGGCGGCCAGTACGGTGAAGTCGACCTTGAGTGTCGTGGCGGGGTTCGGAGCGAGGAAGCGCAGCCAGTGCGCGCCGGGCGTCACCTCGGCCGGGATCTCCACGTCTCCCTCGAACGATCCCTCGGCATCGACGTCCCACTGGCCGAGGATGGCGTCGTCGTCGAGCTTGATGGTGACGACCTGTGAGGCGGGGAACTTCACGACCTTGAAGTGCAGTTTCCCGCCCGGCCGGACCTCGCTGGCGGTGATCTCCGCCTTTGCCCCGCTCGCGTTGGCGGCGCTCGCGGGCGCTCCCGTGGCGGCGGGAATCGCCGCGGCCGACCCGCCCGCGGCGGTGGTGCCGGTGGCCGCCGTCGCGCTCGCACCACCCGTACCGCTGCCGGCGGCCGAGGGGTCCGCGCCGGAGGTGACGGTGAAGCCGGCCTTCGTGCTGGTGGACGGGTTGGGGGCGAGGAAGCGCAGCCAGTGCGCACCCTTGGTCGCGGTCGCGGGGACGGTGACCGTACCCGAGAACGTGCCGTCCGCCGCGATGCCGCCGGGCCACTGCCCGATGATCTCGGCGTCGTCGAACTTCACGGTGATCTGCTGGCCCGCGGGGTAACCCGTCAGCCGGAAGGACACCTTGCCGCCGGCGGCGACGCTCGAACCGGCGGTGATGGTGGCGGAGGTACCGGAGGCGGCGGTGCCGCCGGTGGACGAGCCGCCGGAACTGCTGCCGGTGCCGGTACCGTCCGTGCCGCTACCGCCCGTGCTCGTACCGCCGGTTGATCCGCCCGAGGAGCTGCCGCCCGCGCCGCTGCCGCCGCTGCTGGAACCGCCGCTGCTCGCACCGCCCGTGGAGGACGAGGAGGTGACGGTGAAGTCGGCCTTCAGGCTGGTGGAGGGCTCCGGGGCGAGGATGCGCAGCCAGTGCGCGCCCTTGGCCGCGGTCGCGGGGACGGTGACCGTACCCGAGAACGTGCCGTCCGCCTTCACGGCGGCGGTCCACTGCTTCAGGATCGCCTGGTCGTCGAGCTTGACCGTGACGTCCTGGCCCTGGACGAAGCCGGACAGCGAGAAGGACACGGTGCCGCCCGCGGCGACCTTCGTGGTGCCGAGCCGGATCTTCGGTGTGGCCGGCTCGGGCGTGGTGGTGGCCGCGGTGACGGTGAGTCCGGCGCTCTTGACGCTGGTCCGGGGGGCGAGGAGGCGGAGCCAGTGGCTGGTGCCGGGAGCCGTGTCGGTGGGGATGGTGACGGTGCCGGAGACGCTGCCGTCGGGGCCGCTGGTGAACTGGGCGAGGAGCGCGGCGTCGTCGAGCTTGACGCTGACCTTGCTGTCCGCCGGGAAACCGGTCGCGGTGAACGAGACGCTGCCGCCCGCCTTCACGGACGTGGTGCCGAGAGCGACCGACGGTGTCGTGGTGACGGTGAGTCCGGCGCTCCTGACGCTGGTCCGGGGGGCGAGGAGGCGGAGCCAGTGGCTGGTGCCGGGAGCCGTGTCGGTGGGGATGGTGACGGTGCCGGAGACGCTGCCGTCGGGGCCGCTGGTGAACTGGGCGAGGAGCGCGGCGTCGTCGAGCTTGACGCTGACCTTGCTGTCCGCCGGGAAACCCGTCGCGGTGAACGACACCTCTCCGCCCGGCTTCACCGAGGTCGATCCGAGGGTGACGGCGGGAGTCGACGCCTCGTCAGCCGCCGATGCCGCCGTTCCGGTCGCCGCCGAGTCGCTCGCCGAGGCGAGCGGCATCGACAGCACGCCGAGGCCCAGGGTCGCCCCTGCGGTGAGCGCGGCCACCCGCGCGACCCGGCCACGGGGACCGCGCAGCGGCGGTACGGAGGTACGGACAGGTCTGTCTGCGCTCATGGCGTGCTCCTGGCAGGCAAGAAGAAGGCAAGGAAAAGTGCATGGGAGGGATGCGGCGTCCACTGGCCTGTACGGCAGGATGTCGCCAACATTTAGTTAGGTTAGCCTAACCAATCTTGGAAAATTCACGGAGGCCCGCGCGGGTGGGGGAGGGTCCGCGCGAGGTAAGGTAAGCCTTACTTGTTGCCGTTCTTCGGAGTTCGCCCGCATGTTCGCGTCCGCACCGCCCGAGGGGGCTCCCCTCCATCCGCCCAGGACGGCCCGCCCCGACGCGGTTCCGTTCCTCGCGGCGCCCGGCGTCCAACTGCCCGGGCCGGAAGGGGTCGAGGAGTTCTGGCAGCGGGTGCGCGAGCGGGGGACGCCGCTGGTCGCCCCCGATCCGCAGGGCAGCCCCGATCAGGCGGCGGTCACCTTCCTCTGGCGTGGCACGGAAGCGACCCGGGCGGTCCAGGTCATGCCCAACAAACTCGGCGACCCGCGCAATCCCGGGGACAACATGATGGAGCGCCACCCCGGCACGGACATCTGGCACTGGACGCTCCGGCTGCGCCGCGACTGGCGCGGTACGTACGACTTCCACGTGGACGAGGGCGACGGCCCCGAGGCCGGAGAGCCCGGCTACTGGCAGTGGCTGCGGACCCGGAGCCGCCCGGACCCGTTCAACTCCCGCCGCCTGCCTCGCCGCTGGGGAGGTGAAGCGGTGTCCTGGGCGGAGATCCGGAAGTCCCGGTCCGCCTCGGACTGGGAACCCCGCCCCGGTACGCCCCGGGGCACGGTGACCGGGCACAGCGTCCCCAGCGAGCACCTGCGGGAGGAACGCCGGGTCTGGCTGTACGAACCGCCCGCTCCGGCCGGCGGTACCACCGGACCGGCCGGACTCCCCGTGCTGGTGATGCTGGACGGCGAGCACTGGCAGCCGGAGCTGGGACTGGCGACCCTCCTCGACAACCTCGTCGCGGACGGCCGGATCCCGCCGACGGCCGCGATCCTGGTGGACTCCGTCGACTCCGGCTCACGTTGGCGGGACCTCGCCTGCCGGCCCGCCCACGCGTCCTTCCTGGCGGAGGAGCTGATCCCGTGGGCCGCGCGGAGGCTGCCGCTCACGGACGATCCGGCGCGCACCGTGATCGCCGGGCAGAGCCTGGGCGGTCTGTCGGCGACGTACACGGCGCTGACGGCCCCGCACCGCTTCGGCAACGCCCTGGTCCAGTCGGCCTCCTACTGGTGGCCGAACGGGCCGGACCCGGAGTGGCTCACCGGCCGGATCGCCGCCGCCCCGCGCCGCCCGGTGCGGTTCCGGCTCTCCTTCGGTGAGCAGGAGTGGGTCGCGCTGCCCGCCGCCCGGCGGCTGCGTGACGTCCTCGAAGAAGCCGGATACGACCACCACTACCGCGAGTTCAACGGCGGCCACGACTACCTGTGGTGGCGTACGGAAATGGCGGACGGGCTGACCGCACTGCTGGGCCCCGGAGCCTGACCCGTACGGCAGGCCCGGCCGCGCCGGGGCCCGGAGTCCGTACCGCCTACCCCGCCCCGCCAGGGCCCGGAAGGGCGTACCGCCTACCCCGCCACTCTCACCGCGCACGCCGCGACGAATCCGGCCGGTACCTCGACGTCGGTCAGAGCCCAGCCGGCCGGAGGCGCGGCCGGGGACGGCCCCGTACCCAGATAGGCGCCGCCCAGCGCCTCGCCGGTGAGCCCCTCGCCGGTGCCCTTGAGGTAAGCCTCCTTGCGGGTCCAGCACCGGGCGAAGGCGACAGGCCGCTCCGCCGCCGTGATGCCCGCCAACTCCGCCTGCTCGGACGGGTGCAGGGACCTCGCCACGTCCGCGGCCGTCTGCGCCGAGGGTGGCCGCTCGACGTCCACCCCGACCGGCCGGGCGGCCAGCGCCACCACCGCCAGGCCGTCCGTGTGCGACAGCGAGAAGTGCACCCGCTCACCGGCGGGCCCCGCGACAGCGGGCCTGCCGTGGAGAGCGCCGCACCCCGGACACGCCAGCCGGACCAGCGCCACCCGCGCGGGCGGGAGCTCCAGAACTCCGCCCAGCAGCACGCGCAACGCCGTGTGCGAGGCCGTGTACATCGCCCGGTCCTCCGGGCGCCGGAACGCCGCGGCCCGGCGCCGCTCCTCCTCGTCGAGAACGACAGGAAGGTTCGGGGCCGAAGGGGCCGGGCCCCAGGGGCGCACCGACCACAGCAGCGGGCCCCCGCCGTCCAGCGCGGACGGCCCCGGAGGCCGGTCTCCCGGCGTCCAGGGCCGCGCCGTTGCCGGCGTACTCACCACCGGGCGGACGCGCGTGCGGGGGCGGACGGGCAGGTCGGGGCGGTCATCCGTCGAGCTCCTTCAGCCGGGCCGCGAGGACGGTCGCGACGGTGTCGAGGTTATCGCCCTGGAGGAGCCGCGCGTGGGTGCAGTCGAGATCGTGGTTGACGATCTCGCCCGTCACATGGGCACGCCAGGCCTCCCGGGTGAGCCAGTCCTCGGCCCTCGGCGCGGCGGCCGTGAAGAACAGCACGTCGCCCCGGAAGGTGCCGTGCCGGTGCTCGCGCATCAGCCGCGCGTGGTGCGGCACGATGTCGACGATCCTGGACAGGGTACGGCCGCTGAGCCCGGCGAGCGGGCTGCCCGCCCTGCGCAGGGTGGCCAGGACGTCGTCCCGGGTCCGTTCGTCCGTGCGCTCGAAGCCGGCCATCCGCAGCACCGCCGTGAGCGCGTCGCCCTCCTCGGGGGCCGGGCGCGCGCGCCACATCTCGGACGGGAACGCGTCGAGCAGCGCGAGGAGTTCGACCTCCTCGCCCGCCTCCTGGAGCAGTACCGCCACGGCCTGCGCGAGGACACCGCCCACCGACCAGCCCACCAGCCGGTACGGCCCGTGGGGCTGGACGGCACGCAGCCGCCCGGCGTAGTCCAGGGCCTGGTCCCGCAGCGTCGCCGCCGGCGGCTCGTCGTCGGTCAGCCCGCGCACCTGGACGGCGTACAGCGGCTGTCCGGCGCCGAGGCGGGCCGAGAGGCCCGCGTAGCACCAGGCGATACCGCCCGCCGGGTGGAACGCGAAGACCGGGGGACGGCCGCTGCCACCGCGCAGCGGCAACAGGACGTCCAGCGCGTCGTCGGCTCCCGCGCCGGGGCCCACGAGGCGTGCCGCCAGGGCGGCCGGGGTCGGCGTCTCGAAGAGCGAGCCGATCGTCAGCTCCGTCGCGCACTCCTCCCGTACCCGCGCCACCAGTTTCATCGCGAGCAGCGAGGTGCCGCCGAGATCGAAGAACGCGTCGTCGGGGCCGGCCCCCTCGACGCCGAGGACGTCGGCGAAGAGCCGGGTCAGCTTCTCCTCCAGCGCCCCGGACGGGCGCCGGTCCCCCTTGCCGCCGGTGAACACCGGTGCCGGCAGCGCGCGTCGGTCCAGCTTGCCGGCCGGGCTCAGCGGGAACGCCGCGAGGACGACCACCGCCGCCGGGACCATGTGGTCCGGCAGCACGCGCGTCAGCGCGGCCCGCACCTCGGCAGGGTCCGCCCGCCCCTGGACGTAACCGACGAGGCGCTGTTCGCCGTCGTCCTCGCGGACGAGAGCGCAGGCACCCTCCACCCCGGGCTGCGCCGACAGGGCCGCCTCGATCTCACCGAGTTCGATGCGCTGGCCCCGCAACTTCACCTGGTGGTCGGTGCGCCCGAGGTACTCGACCTCGCCGTTCGCGGTCCACCGCGCCAGGTCACCGGTCCGGTACATGCGGCTGCCGGCCGGGCCGAAGGGGTCGGCCACGAAACGGGCCGCCGTCAGCTCGGGGCGGTCCAGATAACCTTCGGCCAACTGCCGCCCGGCGAGGAAGAGTTCTCCGGGAACCCCGGGCGGGCAGAGCTGGAGCGCCGCGTCCAGCACGTACAGCCGGGTGTTCCACACCGGACGCCCGATGGGCACCGGTCCACCGCCCTGGGCCGCACAGGTGTGGTGGGTGACGTCGACGGCCGCCTCGGTCGGGCCGTACAGATTGTGCAGCCCGGCGCCCGGCAGGGTACGCGCGAAGAGGTTCGCGGTCTCGCGGGCCAGCGCCTCGCCGCTGCAGAACACCCGGGTGACGCCGGTGCACCGCGCGGCCTCCGGCTCGGCGAGGAAGACCTGGAGCATCGACGGCACGAAGTGCAGGGTGGTGACGGCCTGTTCGCGGACGAGACGGGCCAGGTACGTCGGATCGCGGTGCCCGCCGGGCTCCGCGACGACGAGGGTCGCGCCCTCGCGCAGCGGCCAGAAGAACTCCCAGACCGACACGTCGAACGAGGACGGGGTCTTCTGCAGCACCCGGTCCCCGGCGGCCAGCCGGTAGGTGTCCTGCATCCACCGCAGCCGGTTGTCGATCGCCCCGTGCGGGACGACGACCCCCTTGGGGCGTCCGGTGGAGCCCGAGGTGTAGATGACGTACGCCGGGTGGGCGGGGGTGAGGGGGCGGCACAGGTCGGTCGGCAGCCGGTCCGAGACGTCGAGACCCGCCAGCACGACGAGGGGGGTGGCGCCGCCGTCCGGCAGCCTGCCCGCCCGGTCGGTCACCGCGCAGACGGGTGCCGCGTCCCGCAGCATGTCCAGCAGGCGCTGTTCCGGATAGTCCGGGTCGAGCGGGAGATAGGCCGCGCCCGTCTTCAGGATCGCCAGCAACGTCACGATCAGCTCGACCGACCGGGGGACCGAGAGGGCCACCACCGTGTACGGGCGCGCGCCGAGGGCCCTCAGATGCCGGGCCAGCCGGTTGGCGCGGGCGTTCAGCTCCGCGTACGTGAGTGCCTCCTCGCCGTACACCAGGGCCGTCGCGGCGGGCGTCCTGCGGGCCTGCGCCTCGATGGGGCCGATCAGGTTCGTCGCCGGGAGCTCACGCTCCGTACGGTTGAACTCCCCGAGGATCAGCGAGGCTTCGCCCGGAGTGGCGATGGTGTGCGCGGCGAGCGGCAGACGCGGGTCCGCCTCGGCGAGCCGGGCGACGAGACCGGTGAACCGGTCCTGGTGGGCCGCGAGCCCGTCCTCCGTGTAGAGGGCCGGGTTGGCGTCGTAGTCGACGAGCAGCCCCCGGCCGTCGGCCCGGTCGTAGATGTTGACCGTGAGGTCCTCGACCTGGCCGGCCGAAAGGTTGCGGGCCCGCACGGGCGATCCCGCGAAGCGCACGTCGTAGTCGAAGGGCATGACGTTCACCAGCGGGCCGACCAGAGCGCGGCTCTCGCCGAGCAGACCGAGGTCGCGGCGGATGTCCTCGTAGCGGTAGCGCTGATGGCGGCGCACCGTACGGATGCCCAGGACGACCTGGCGCACCAGCTGCGCGAAGTCCGCCTCGGGGGAGACCTCCAGGCGCAGCGGCAGGACGTTCATCACCATGCCCGGCACCCGCAGGGCGACCGAACCCATCCGGCCCATCATGGGCAGCCCGAGCACGACGTCCGAGCGGCCGGTCGCCCGGGAGGCGTAGACGGCCTGGGCGGCGATCAGCACCTCCGGCCAGGTCGCCCGCAACCGGGATGCCAACTCCCTCACGTGTTCCGTCGTCTCCGCCGGGAGCGAGGCCGTGCGGCGCAGCGAGGTCCGGGAGGGCAGCGCGCCCCGCCCCGCGAGCTGGGGCGCCTCGGGGCGGTCGGCGAACGCCTCGCTCCAGTGCGCCCGGTCGGCCGGAAGGGCTTCGGAGGCGTGGTACTCGGCGTCCTGTGCGACGAGTTCGGCCAGCGGCCGGAACGGCGTCGCGGCGGGCGCCTCGCCGGCGGCCAGCGCGCTGTAGACCTCGGCGGTACGGCGTACGAGCAGGGAGTAGCCGAAACCGTCCATGGCGAGGTGGTGGATGCGCTGGTACCACAGCCACCTCTCCTCGCCCACGCGGAAGAGCGCGTGCCCGAACACCGGGCCCCGGGCCAGGTCGCAGGGGCGGGCGAGATCATCCCTCATCCACACCCCGGCGGCCTCGTCCGGGTCCCGATCCGCCCGCAAGTCCGCTATGTGAAGCGGGAGTTCCACGACACCGCGCACGCGCTGCCGCGGTCCCTCGGGGGAGTCCTCCACCCGGATGCGCAGTGCGTCGGCCTCGGAGACCACCTGCGCCAGTGCGGCGGCGAAGTGCTCCGGGTCGACGGGGCCGTCTATCTCGACGCACTCCGCGGTGTTGAGCGCCGGGCTCAGCGGGTCGAGAGCCTGGGCGTACCACATGCCCGACTGGGCGGCGGTCAGCGGTAGTACGGTGTCCGGGACTTCCGCGGCCGACGCCTCGGTGTCCGGGGCGCCGAGGCTCGTCGCCGGGGCGCTCACGAGGCCACCAGCAGCGGCAACCACGCTTCCACGGCGGGCTGTTCGGCCAGATCCGCGAAGGCGGCTTCCACATCGTGCTCGCGGCGCCAGCGCTCCAGCAGCGCCATGATGCGCACCGAGTCCAGCCCGTAGTCGACGAGGTTCTCGTCGACCGGTATGTCCTCGGGGTCTTCGCCGAGGGAGTCGGCGATGTCGGCGCGGATCAGCTCAAGGGTGAGGGACATCGGGTCAGACCTCCTGGAAGAGAGCGTCGGCGGTGGTCACCACGGCGCAACGGCCGGCCGCGTACCGCAGCGCCATGTCGTGGTCCTTGCGGGAGAAGTCGGCGACCGCGTCGGCGACGACGAACGCCTGGATGTCGCGCTGCCACGCGTCCGCAGCGCTCATCAGCACGCCGATGTGCGCGTACACGCCGACGACGATCAGCTGGTCGCGGCCCTGCTCCCGCATGAACGCGTCCAGTTCGGTGCGGACGAACGCGCTGTACTTCCACTTGGTGATGACACGCTCGCCCCCCACGGGTGCCACCCGCTCCGGCCCGGAGAGGGCTGCCGGGTCGTCCGCCACCCCGGGTCCCCAGAAGTCGAGTTGGAGGCCGCGCTCCTCGGGGGTCTGGCCGCCGCGCTGCGCCGAGTGCACCACCGGGACACCCAGGCCGCGGCACTTCCCGAGCACCCGGGCCGTGTTGTCCAGCATGCCGGTCACCGGCTGTTCGCCGGCCGGGAACGCCTTCAGGAAGTGGTTCTGGAGGTCGTGGACGAGCAGCACCGCACGGGACGGATCGGCCTTCCACGCCACCCGGTTGGCGGGCAACTCCTCCGCCATGGGCAGCGGATACGGGGCGATGGCGGGCAGTGCCATGGAATCGGGCCTCTCCTCGTGGTGCCGAGCCGGTGCGGCGGACCGCAGGCTCTTCTTGCTGATCTTGCCGATCCCCGTCTGCGGGAACGCGTCGACGAACTCGACCAGATCGGGGACCTTGTACGCGGCGATGCCGCGCTCGCGGACGAACCGCTTGATCTCGACGGACTTCAGCGGACCGGCGGCCTCGCGGAGGATGACGTAGGCCAGGGAGCGTTCGCCGAGGTACGGGTCGGGGACCGCGACGACCGAGACGTCATGGACGGCGGGATGGGCGAGGACGATGTTCTCGACCTCCTCGGGGGCGATCTTCTCGCCGCCCCGGTTGATCTGGTCCTTCGCCCGGCCCTCGACCACGAGGTGGCCGGTGGGGGTGCGGCGCACGATGTCGCCGGTCCGGTAGAAGCCGTCCTCGGTGAAGGCCCGCGCGTTGTGGCCGGGGGCGCGCCAGTAGCCCCGGATCGTGTACGGCCCCCGGGTGAGCAGGTGGCCGAACTCGCCCTCGGGGACGTCCTGGTCGGCGTCGTCCACGACGCGGACCTCGTCGTCGGCCGAGATCGGGCGGCCCTGCGTGGTGACGATCGTCTCCTCGTCGTCGTCCAGCCGCGTGTAGTTGACCAGCCCCTCGGCCATGCCGAAGACCTGCATCAGCCGGCAGCCCAGTGCCGGGCCGAGGCGCCGGGCGGCCTCCTCGCTGTACTTGGCGCCGCCGACCAGGACCAGTTCCAGGCTCGACAGGTCCTCCTTCGCCGCCGGGGCCGCGTCCGTCCAGACCAGCGCGAGCGGGGGCACCATGCCGGTCATGGTGATCCGCTCCCGCTCCACCAGCGGGAAGGCCGTCGCCGGGTCGGGCCGGGGGCTCAGTACGACGGTGCCGCCCGCGTACAGCACGCCCTGCCAACCGGGCGAGCTCATGGGGAAGTTGTGCGCGGCCGGCAGGACCACGAGGAACCTGGTGTCCTCGTCGACTCCGCAGATTTCGTTGGACCCCCACAGCGAGTAGATGTAGTCGTCGTGAGTGCGGGGGATCAGCTTGGAGACGCCGGTGGTCCCGCCGGAGAGCTGGAGAAAGGCCAGTTCGTGCGGGCGGGGGCCCTCGATCGGACCGGTCGGCTCGACCGGCACGTCGGCTAGCGCGGTGTGCTCGCCCGGATCGCCCACCACGAAGACCTCGCGCAGGGTGGGCGTCAGCTTCTTGACGCGGGAGGCGAGGTCACGGTGGTCGTAGCCGGCGTGGCGGTCGGGTACGACGTACGCCACGGCCTCGGAGAACGCGCAGAAGTGCTCGATCTCGGTCTCCCGGTGCGCCGGCAGGGCGTACACGGGGAGCGCGCCGATCCGGAAGAGCGCGAAGACGACCTCGATGAACTCGCCGATGTTCGGGAGCTGGAGCACGACCCGGTCGCCCTTGGCGATCCCCCGGGCGGCGAACCCCGCGGCCAGCCGGTCTGCGCTCTCGTCGAGTTCGCGGTACGTCCAGGTGCGGCGGACCGGCGCCGGGTCGACCAGCGCCGTCCGGTCGGGGTGCGCGGCGGCGCGTTCGCGCAGGAAGTCGCCGAAGGTCTCGCCGCGCCAGTACCCGGCGGCGCGGTAGCGCGCGGCGAACTCCGCGGGCCAGGTCGGCGCGTCCGGGCTCCCGGGGGCGAGCGGGTCGTGCTCGGGCGCGAGCGCGTCAGGGGTCCCCGGGGTGAGCGGATCGGGCTCGGTGGCGGTCACAGCTGGGCTCCCACGGCGTTCAGGAAGGTACGGAACTTCGCCCCGGTCTCGGCGGTCTCCGCCTCGGGCGAGGAGCCGGCCACCACACCGGCCCCGGCGAACAGGCGCAGCGAGCGGCCCTCGGCCTCGGCACAGCGGATGGTGACGACCCACTCGCCGTCGCCGTCCGCGTCCTGCCACCCGACCATGCCGGTGTACGCGCCCCGGTCGAACGGTTCGGACTCGGCGATGACGGCGCGGGCGGCCGGGGTGGGCGTCCCGCACACGGCCGGGGTCGGGTGCAGGGCGGCGGCGAGCCGCAGCGCGGTGGTGTCCGGGTCGGCGAGGTCGCCGGTGAGCGTCGTCGACAGGTGCCACATGGTGGCGGTCCGTACGAGGGTGGGGCGCTCGGGCACGTCGAGGCGGGTGCAGAACGGGGCGAGGGCCTCGCGCACGGCGGCCACCACCACCGCGTGTTCGTGCAGGTCCTTGGGGGATTCCAGCAGCGCGGCGGCCCGGCGGACGTCCTCGGCCAGGTCCGGGCTGCGCGGCGCGGAACCGGCCAGCGGGTTGGCGACGAGCCGCCCCTCCTGCCGGGCGACCAGGAGCTCGGGACTCGCCCCGATCAGGGTGCGGCCGGGGCCGGTGGGCACCGCGAAGGTATAGCCGCCGGGGTCGCGGCGGGCGAGCCGGCTCAGCATCGCGGGCAGGTCCGGCTCGGCGGGGGCGGTCAGCTCCAGGGTGCGGGCCAGCACCACCTTGGCGAACTCCCCGGCGCGCATGCGGCGTACGGCGGAGGCGACTGCCCCGGCGTACTCGGCGGCGGCCGGGACCTCGCGGACCTGCCACGCGCCGCCGTCCTCGGCGGCGGGAGCGGGCAGCGCCACCAGCGGGTCCTGGCGCAGCGCGGGCGCCCACTCGACGGACTCGGGGACCACCAGCGCGGCGGGGGCGTCCGCGTCGAAGGGGAGGGAGCCGACGACGACGGGTGCGGGGTTCCCGCCCTGCCGCTGGGCATGCAGGACGCCGCGTACGCGCTCCTCCACCGGGTCCGTGCCGTGAGGCACTTCGGCGCGCACCCCGCGGCCGAGCAGGGTGCGCGTCGGCGAGGCCACGAAGCGGTCGGTGCCGGGGCGGTAGGCGTCGAGCAGTGCGGTCGCCGCACCGGGGACGACGGAGCCGGGGTGGGTGAGGCCGGCGGCGGAGGGGGATTCGTGCACGGAGGTGGACATGGGTGTCTCCTGCGGTGGAGGGCTCCCGCCGGGTCGGCGGCGGGGCGGTGAGACAGGGGGACGGAGCGCGCTTACCAGGGGCCGGGGGTCAGGCCCGGAGGGTGGCGCCGCCGTCCACGTACAGGTCCTGCATGGTGATGTGGCGGGCGCGGTCGGACAGCAGGAACGTCACGGCGTCGGCGATGTCGGAGGGGTCCGCGATGCGGCCGAGCGGAATGCCCGTCCGGTACGCGGCGAGGTCGCCCGCGACGACGCGGTCCGCGGCGGCGGCCACGTCCGCCGGGTCAAGATCGGCCCACATGGCGCGCTGCATGTCCGTCATGGTCGAGCCGGGGCAGACGTTGTTGCAGCGGACGCCGTGCGCGGCCATCTCCAGACCGAGGCACTTGGTGAACATCGCCGAGGCCGCCTTGGACGCGGCGTACGCGGCCATGCCGGCGCGCGGGATGCCCGCCGCGTTGGAGGCGACCGTGACGATGCCGCCCCGGCCGCGCGCGGCCATCCGCCGGGCGGCGGAACGGGAGACGTGGAACACTCCGTCGACATTGACGGCGAAGGTGGCGGCCCAGTGCGCGTCGGTGGTGTCGAGCACGTCGGCGTTGCGCAGCACACCGGCCACGTTGACCGCGAACTCCAGGGGACCGAGGGCTTGTTCGGCCTCCTCGACCGCCGCATCGACGGCTTCGGCGTCGGTGACGTCGAGCGGGCGGGCGACCACCCGGGAGCCGTACTTCCGTGCGAGGGCCTCGATGCCGTCGGCGGCGACGTCGGTGGCCACCACCCGGGCGCCGCGCTCCACGAGCGCGGTGACGACGGCCTCGCCGATGCCCCGCCCGGCGCCCGTGACGAACGCGAGCCTCCCGTCGAACTCGGTGCTCACTTGACCATGGCCTTCCGGAGGTCGGCCAGGACGTTCACCGCGGCCTCCGCGCCACCGAGGCTCGTCCACATCGAGCCGTCGATCTCGGTCACATGGCCCGCCTTGACCGCGCCGAGCTGCTGGTACGCGGGCTTCCTGGAGAGCTGGTCGACCACGCCGGAGGTGCCGGTCGAGGTCAGGGTGCCGATGAAGAGCCAGTCACCGTCGATCTCGGCGAGGTTCTCGTCGCTGATCGGCGTGGAGTGGCCCTCGCCCTTCTCGGCCTGGATGCCCGGACGGGTGAAGCCGAGGTCGTTCAGCACGTCGCTGACGAACACGCCCTGCTGCATGACGGCGGAGCCCTGCGGGGAGTAGCGGGCGACGGAGACCTCGGCGCCGGCCTCGGGACCGAGGTCGCTCTTGAGGGCGGCGACCTTCGTGTCGTAGCCGGCGAGGAAGGCGTCGGCCTCGTTGGCCTTGCCGAGCACCTCACCGGTGAGCGACAGGGACTTCTTCCAGTCCTTGTCGTTCCCGATGGTGACCAGTGTGGGCGCGATCTTCCGCAGCTGCGCGAGCACCTGGGTGTCCGTCATCTGCCCGGCGAGGATCACGTCCGGGTCTGCCCGGACCACCTTCTCGATGTCCGGGCCGGTGACCGCGCCCACCACCGGGATGCCCTTGGCCTTCTCCGCCAGGTACGCCGGGGCGCCCTTCTGGCCGCGCCCCGCCGTGAGGCCCACCGGCTTCACGCCGAGGGTGAGCGAGGAGTCGAGGTCCATCTCGCTCAGGACCACGACCCGCGAGGGATCGGCGGGGACGGTCACCTCGGTGCCGGCCGCGTCGGTGACGGTCGTGCCGCTCTTCCTGCCGGAACCACCGGACGCGGCACCCGAGTCCGAGGAGCCGCAGGCGGTCGCCGTGAACGCGCAGATGCCGAGGACGGCGACCGCGGCCAGCGGGCGGACGGTGCGGCGGGGAGTGGGGGACTGGTTCGGCGTCATGGCCGGAAACCTCCGTGGGAAGGGTGGAACGGGCGGGTGCTTGATGTCCCGTCATGGGGGGACGGGCCACGTGCGGGCACGACGAATCCCGGCCGGATCGGCGTGGGGGGCCCCGGACCGGTCATCGTTACTTAGGTTAGGCTAACCATATGTTCAATGCGCAAGGGGGCCCTCCAGGGAGGGTGAAAACCGGGACATCCAGGGCCTTTCATGGGAATCGGACCGGAGTGGGCAGCGGAGACCCGTATCCGGCCGGGACCGCTGGAGCGAAGACCGAAGACCCGCACCCGGCCCGGAGTGCCGTCGGAGCTCCGGCCGAGTGCCGGACCTCAGGAGCGGGGGCCCGGGGCACGCGTCCGTCCAGGTGGACCTCCGGGGCGGAGGCCGGGGGGCGTCGTCCGGCCAGGTGGGCCGTCGTTGCCCTCGTCGCCCTGCTCGGCCTGGTCCTCGTCTCCCTGCTGACCGGCACCGGCTCCACCCCACCCGCCCGGGCCTGGGACTACCTCTGGGGCGACCCGTCCGCCCGTGCCGACGCCCGACTGCGCCTCGCCGTCATGGACGTACGCCTCCCGCGCACCCTCGCCGCGATCCTGGTGGGCCTCTGCCTCGGCTCCGCCGGCTGCCTCCTCCAGGCCGCCACCCGGAACCCCCTCGCGGAGACCGGGCTGCTCGGCGTCAACTCCGGCGCCGCGTTCGCCGTCGTCCTCGGACTCACCTTCTTCCACGCCGAATCCTCCGGCGCCCTGCTGGTCTGGGCGCTGCTCGGCGGCATGGCGGCGAGCGCGGTCGTCCTTCTGCTCGCCGCCTCCGGGCGGTCCGCGGGCTCACCGCTGCGCCTGGTGCTCGCCGGTGCCGCGCTCAGCGCGACCTTCCACGGCCTCACCTCGTACGTCCTGCTGGGCACCCAGTCCACCTTCGACACCTACCGCTACTGGACCATCGGCTCGCTCGCCGGAGTCGAAACCGGTCAACTGGTGCCCCTCGTACCACTGGTGGCGCTCGGCCTGCTCACCGCGGGCTGCTGCGCCAGGCCGCTCGCCGCCCTCGGCCTCGGCGACGACGGAGCGCGCTCGCTCGGCCACCACCCCGGGCGGATCCGCCTCGTGGTGGCCGTCGCCGTGTCGCTGCTCGCCGGCTGCGCCGTCGCGGTCGCGGGGCCCATCGCCTTCCTCGGACTGCTCGCGCCCTACGCCGCGCGCGCCCTGGCCGGCGCGTCCGTGGGCGCCCAACTCGCGCTCTCCGCACTGATCGCCGCCGACGTCATGATCCTCGCCGACATCCTCGCCCGGATCGTCATCCGCCCCTGGGAGACCCCGGTCAGCGTGCTCCTCGCCTTCGTCGGCGGCCCCCTGCTCGTCTGGATCGCCCGCTCCTCCCGCCTCTCCACCGCGGGGGCCGCCGCATGACCGGGAACACCCGGCCCGCGCCCGTCGGGCCCCGCCCCGCCGCGGACGGCCTCCCCCGGCGGAAGCCTGCCCGGCCGGATCTCACCCCGCCCGACTCCACCGTGCTGCGCGCCGGAGGTCTCTCCTGGCTCTTCCCGCGCCGCAGCGCCCTCGTCGCGGCGCTTCTCGTTCCCGCCCTCGCGCTGCTCGTGGCGGTCGCCGTGCTGGCCAGCTCCTCCGGCATGAGCCCGACGCGGACCCTCTCCGGGCTGCTGGGCACCGGCGACGCGGGCACCGTGATGGTCATCCAGGAATTCCGGCTGCCCCGCGTCCTCGTCGGCATCATGGTCGGCGCCGCGCTCGGCATCTCCGGCTGCCTCACCCAGACCCTCGCCGGAAACCGGCTCGCCACCCCGGACCTGGTGGGCGTCAACGAAGGGGCCACGGCGGCGGTCGTCGCCGCGGCCGCCGGAACCTCCACCGGCATGGTCGGCATGTGGTGGCTCGGCCCGGTCGGTGCCGTCGCCGCCGCCGCGCTCGTCGTGCTGTGCGCGGGCGGGGCCGGCAGCGCCGGCTACCGCGTCCTGGTCACCGGCATCGGCGTCTCCACCTTCGTCGGGGCCGTCAGTGACCTCGTGATGTCCCGCGAGAACGACAACTCGGCGGGCGGGGTGTTCCTCTGGGCCGTCGGCAGCCTCAACGGCCGTGACTGGGCGGCCGGTACGCCTCTGCTGATCGCCCTCTGCTTCCTCGTCCCATGGGCCCTCGCGTCCGGACACCGACTCCAACTCCTGCGCTTCGAAGACGACATGGCCGCCACGCTCGGCGTCGACCTGCGCCGGGTGCGCGCCGCCGCGCTCGCCCTGGCCGTCCTGCTCGCCGGGGTCGCCGTAGGCGTCGGCGGACCGGTCGCCTTCATCGCGCTGGGCGCCCCCATCCTCGCGCAGCGACTGGCCGGACCCACCCGGGTACCGGTCCTCGGCGCGGGCCTGGCCGGAGCCGCCCTCGTCACCGCTGCCGACGCGCTCGCCCGCGTCGCCGCCCCCGTCGAACTCCCTGTCGGCGTCGTCACCAGCGTCCTCGGCGGGCCCTTCCTCCTCTGGGTCCTCTTCCGCTCGGACCGCACGGAAGCAAAGGCATGAGCACCCCCGTCATGAACACCTCCACGAAGAACGCCCCGGGCGGCCTCGAAGTCCGCGGGCTCCACGTCTCGTACCCCGGCCGCACCGTCGTCAAGGACGCGGGGTTCACCGTGCCCGCCGGCCGGGTCGCCTCGATCGTCGGCCCCAACGGCTGTGGGAAATCGACCCTGTTGCGCGCGGTCGCCCGGCTCCACCGGCCGGAGTCCGGTACGGTCCACGCCGACGGCGCGGACATCTGGACGCTCGGCCGCCGCCCGGCCGCCCGCCGCGTCGCCCTGCTGCCCCAGTCGCCCCGCGCCCCCGAGGCGGTGACCGTCGCGGGGCTCGTACGGTACGGCCGCCACCCCCACCAGGGCCTGCTGCGGCAGTGGTCGCGCGAGGACGAGACCGCGGTGCGCGAGGCGCTGGAGGCCACCGGCACCACCGGCCTGGCCGGTGAGCGGCTCGACCGGCTCTCCGGCGGCCAGCGCCAGCGCTGCTGGCTCGCCATGGTGCTCGCCCAGCAGACCCCCGTGGTCCTGCTCGACGAACCCACCAGCGCCCTCGACCTGGGGCACGTCGTGGAGGTCCTGGAACTCGTCCGCGACGTCGCGCGTGCCGGCCGTACGGTCGTCATGGTCCAGCACGACCTGGCCGCCGCCGCCCGCTACTCCGACCTCCTCGTCGCGATGAAGGACGGCGGCGTCGTGGCCCAGGGAAACCCGCGCACCACCGTGACCGCTTCCCTGGTCCGGGAGTTGTACGGGGTGGAGGCCGACGTCCTTCAGGCACCGGTGGACGAATCGCCCGTCGTGGTCGCCCGGGCGCGCACGGCGGTGACGGAAGGAGCCACCATCGGGTGAAGGCCTCCGGAACCCGCGGGCCGGGCCCCTTCGGCCGTCTACCGTACGGTCACGCCGGCCGCGGGCCGACCCCCGAGGAGGACTCCTGTGTCATCGCTCTACGACCCGAAACACGCCCCTGCCGGCGACGTGGGCGCGGCGCTCATGATGATCGACTCACGGCTCAGGACCATCCACGACCGCGACGGCGAAACCGATCCCGAACAGCGTGAGCTGAGCGATCAGTTCGTCGCGTCCCTCGGGCCGGACGGGGCCAGGGACGTGCTGGACGGCGCGTGCACGCTGATCTACATGTTCATGACGTGGCTGCGGAAGGCCCACGAGGAGCACGGGAAGGACGTCGTCGAGTATGTGGTGCCCAACCTCGTGGCCACGATGCGCATGATGCCCGTCAGCATCCGGCCCGAGACCATCCCCACCATGGCCGGCCTGGTGATCGCGGCCGCCACCGGGCTGAGCCCCAGCCTGTGGCGCGGCCAGTTCGGGGAGTGGGCCAAGGTGGAGATGAACCCGCTGGAGGCCACCGCGTTCCTGCTCGCGGAGCACATCAACCGCATCACCGACGACCCCGACTTCGCCACCCGGCTGATCTCCGAGGCGCTGTCGCGGGCGGACGCGGAGTAGGAGCCGCCGCCGGCGTGTGCGCCCCGGGAGTACGGGCGGCCCCCGGCCGGGCCGCCCCGCCCGATGCGCGGCCGGGCGCCTGCCGCTCAGCGCCCCATCAGGTCCTCCGCCGAGAGGTGTTCGACCGTCACCCCGGTGTCGGTGAACGTGCGCGTCACCGTCCCCGAGGTATACACCCACAGGATGCGCAGCGGAGTGTCACCGACATTCCGGAAGAGGTGGGGGACGGGAGAGGGGATGTACGTGGTGTCGTAGCGCTCCAAACGCGTCACGGAGCCCTCCACCAGTACTTCCGCCTCTCCTTCGAGAATCGTCACGTGCTCGTCGCAGTTGTGCGAGTGCATCGGCGCCCCGGAACCGACCGGATAAACGCTCATTCCGCTGGTGATCCGATTCTCGCCGGCCGCCGAGACGGTCGTGACCAGCGGGGTCGTCACGATCGAACCTCCCCGGTCCAGCAACGGGACGGAGGCGGCCTTGACGATGACGCTCATGTGCAAACCCTTTCGACGGTGAGAGGCGTCGTCCGACGTTAGGGGAAACGGGCCCCGCTGAGAGGCCCCGGATGCGCACCTTTACCTTGCGTTCCGAGAAGGGTGAGCCTCTACCAGCCGGATGTACGGTCTGCTGCCATCGCACATTTCGAGTTTGTGTCGCAGATCGAAAGGCAGGGACCGGCCATGCGCCTCCCCGTTCTCCGTACCGAAGAGATGAACGAGCACCAGCAGGAGCTCCATGCCCGCATCACCGCTCGTCGTGGCGGGGTGCGCGGACCGTTCCGGGTCTGGCTGCGGAGCCCCGGGCTCTGCGAACGCGTGGAGTCCCTCGGGGCGTTCGTCCGGTTCGACTCGGACCTGCCCAAGCACCTGCGGGAGCTGACCCTCCTGATGGCCGCCCGCAACTGGGACGCCCAGTACTCCTGGAACGCCCACGTCGAGGCGGCGATCGAGGCCGGTGTACCGGCCGCCGCCGTGGACGCGATCGCCGAGCGGCGGACCCCTGAGTTCGACGACGAGGCGGACACCGCCTTCTACACCTTCTGCCAGGAGGTGCTGGAGAAGCACTTCGTCTCCGACGAGACCTTCGCCGCCGCCCACCAGCACTTCGGCTCCCAGGGCCTGGTCGACGCCATCGGCTCGCTGGGCAACTTCACGATGCTCGGCATGTGCCTGAACACCTTCCAGGTGGACCTCCAGGCCGACCGCGAGCCGCCGTTCCCCGACATCCGCGGTTTCGCCCGCGTCGCCGGTGACGGGGAGCGGTCACAGCCGTGACCCAGCCCGCCGACCGACGTACCGAGGGGAGTTGTGACGTGACGACCAGTACCGCACCGCACAGGAGCACCACCGCCGTCGAGGCGCCCCGGGAGCCGGTGGTCCGCATCCGCGACCTCAGGAAGAGCTTCGGCGGGGCCGCCGCCCTCAAAGGGGTCTCCCTCGACATCAGGCCGGGGAAGATCCACGCCCTGATGGGGATGAACGGGGCCGGCAAGTCCACGCTCGTCCAGGTACTGGCCGGAGTCCACCAGGCGGACGGCGGCACCGTCGAGATCGACGGGCAGCCGCAGCCGGGCCTGTCGACGCGGCAGGCCCGGCGGCTCGGCATCTCGACGGTGCCCCAGCGCCGCGAACTGGTCATGGAGCTGACCGTCGCCGAGAACATCCTCCTCGGCGACCTGCCCGCACCCCGCGCGTTCGTCGCCTGGAAGTCGGTCCGGGAGCAGGCCCGCAAGGCTCTCGCGGACCTCGGCATCGCCATCGACGTGGAGCGGACCGCGGGCGGGCTGACCGTCGCGGAGCAGACCATGGTCGAGGTCGCCCGCGAGGTCCGGCGCGGCGGGAGGGTCCTCATCCTCGACGAGCCGACCGCCTGCCTCGGCGCCGAGGCCGCCGACCGCATCAGGGCGCTGGTGCGGACCCTGCGTGACGAGGGCATGGCCGTCGTCTACATCTCGCACTACATCGACGAGGTGCTCTCCGTCGCCGACCACGTCACCGTCCTGCGGGACGGCGCGGTGGTGCACAGCGGGCCGGCGGCCGGCACCGACGCCGCGGGACTGGTGCGCGCCATGGTGGGCCGGGACGTCGTCTCCACCCGCCCCGAACGCCCCACCCCGTCACGGGAGACCGGCCTCGCGGTCCGGGGGCTCACGCACGGCCGCGCCATCGAGGACTTCGCGGTCGAGGTGCGCAAGGGCGAGATCGTGGCCGTCCTCGGCCCTGCCGGCGACGCGCAGTCACGCCTCTTCGACCTGCTCTCCGGCCGCCGGCGCCCCGACGCGGGCGAGATGAGCGTGGACGGCGACGCCGTACCCTTCGGCCGGATACCCCGGTCCCTCGCCAGCGGTCTGCGCTGCGTCACCGGCGACCGCAGGGCCCTCGGCCTGATCCCGGAACTCTCGCTGGACGAGAACCTGATGCTGGCCGGCGACCGCCTGGAGCGCCGCCGCCTCCAGCGCTGGTCCGCCCTCTCCCGCCGGGCCGCCCCGCGGCGGGAGAGCTACGGAGTCGTCTCCCTCACCCGCAACCCGCCCGTCGGCCGCCTCTCGGGAGGCAACCAGCAGAAGGTCCTGCTGGCGAAGTGGCTGGAGACCGCGCCCGTCGCCTGCTTCCTGGAGGACCCCACCAACGGCGTCGACGTCGCTGCCATCGCGGACATCCACACCCTCGTCGACGACCTCGCCGCCCGCGGTGTCGCCGTGCTGCTCGCCTCCTCCTCCGCCGAGGAGGTCATGCGGCTGGCCGACCGGGTGATCGTCGTCAGCGGGGGACGGGCGGTCGCCGAACACGACGTCAACACCATCACCCGCGACCAACTCGTCGCCCTCGCCCTCGGAGGACAGAGCAAGTGAGCCTCGAAGCGCCCCCGGCACAGCCCCGCGCGAAGGAAAGCAGCCCGGACACCGCTTCCGGGGCGCGCACCTCGCTGCGGTCCCTCTTCGGTGTCCCGCACGCGGGCCTCTTCGCCGTGCTGATCATCGTCGTGGTCTTCGCGAGCCTGGAGACGGACTCCTTCGCCACCTCGACCAACCTCATCAACGTCCTCCGCCAGGTCAGCGTGTCGGCGGTGCTCGCCGCCGGTCTCACGCTGCTCATGACGGCCGGAGGCATGGACTTCTCGATGGGCAGCAACGCGGCCGTGGTCACGGCGGTGGCCGCCCAGCTGCTGGCCCACGGCGAGTCCACCGCGGTGACGGTCGTCGTCTCCCTCGTGCTGGCCACCCTCATCGGCCTGGTCAACGGGCTCGTGGTCACCTACACGAACGTGGCACCCTTCGTCGCCACGCTGGCGACGGCCACCCTGCTGGACGGGGTCGCGCTGCTCGTCCTGGACGGTCTGAGCGTGTCGATCGGCACCCACCTCTCCTCCCTGGGCAACGGCAAGATCCTCGGCATCCCCTACCTGCTGATCGTGGCGGTCCTGGTGCTGGTGGTGGCCGGTCTGGTCATGAAGTTCACCGTCTTCGGCCGCGACGCGTTCGCCATCGGGGGCAACGAGCACGTCGCCCGTCTGAGCGGCATCGGCGTCAACCGGAACAAGCTCCTGCTCTACGGGCTGGCCGGGACCCTCGCCGGACTCGCCGGGCTGATGCTGCTGTCCCGGCTCGGCGCGAGCAGCCCCGGAACCGGCGGTCTGACCCTGCAGCTCACCGCCGTGGCCGCCGTCGTCATCGGCGGAACCTCGCTCGCCGGAGGCAGCGGCACCGTCGTCGGCACCGCCCTCGGCGTCGTCCTGCTCGGCGTCGTCGCCAACGCCCTGAACCTGCTCCAGGTGTCCAGCTACTTCCAGCAGATCTCGGTCGGTTCGGTCCTGCTCATCGCGGCGATCGCCAACCAGCTCCACAAGAAGTCCCGTCACTGACGCACTCCGTCACGCGGTCCGGCACTCCCGTACCGCGCCCCACTCTCCGTGCACGGCCACCGATGTCCCACGCACGCCACGAAAGGCGATACCCCATGAGCCTGTCCACCCACCCGCGAAGAGTGCTGGCCACGACCGTCGTGGGAGCCGCGCTGGCTCTCAGCGGCTGCAGCGGCCAGTCCGGTCCCGGCGGTGACTCCGTCACCCTCGGCTTCGTCAACGGCGGTGACACCGAGTTCCACACCTGCCTCCAGAAGGCGGTGGAGGCCACGGCCAAGAACGGCGACGCGAAGATCTACACGGCCAACTCGCACCAGAATCCCGGCACCGAGCTGTCCAACATCGAGGACATGATCTCGCGCAACGTCGACGCGCTCATCGTGCAGACGGTGAACGTCGACGCGCTCAAGGGCGACATCGCCAAGGCGAAGAGCGCCGGCATACCGATCTTCCTCACCTCCGTCGTCACCGACGACCCCTCCCAGATCCTCGGCGCGGTCGTCGTGGACCTGGGCGCGGTCGGCGCGCTGGACGCGGGCTGGGTGGAGAAGGACGCCGCGGGCAGGTCCGTGGAGGTCGGCGTGATCGCCGGTGCCCCCGGTGCCGCCTCCGACATGCTGGTCGCCGGATTCACCAAGGCACTGCCGGCCACCGCGAAGGTCGTCGCGAACCAGCCGGGCATGTTCAACGCGGCCAAGGCCAAGGACGTCGCGGAGAACATGATCCAGGCGCACCCGCATCTCCAGTACGCCTTCGTCGCCAACGAGGAGATGGCGCTCGCCGCCCGTACGGCCTTCTCCTCGGCAGGCGCGGACGTCAAGATCGTCACGGTCAACGGCACCGACCGGGGCCTCGAAGGGGTCGAGAAGGGCGAACTCTCCGCAACCGTGGCGAACTCGGCCATGAGCACGGGTTCCCTTGCGGTGAACAATGCGATAGGACTGCTCGACAAAAAGAAGATCAGCAAGATCGACAAGACGCCGATCCTGCTGGTCACCAAGGACAACCTGGACAAGGCTCCGCAGTACTGCCCCTGAGCCGGCGCGGGCGGCCTCCGATCGGGCGATCGGCGGTCACCCGACAGACTCCGGGCACCGGGGGCCCGCGACACCGTACCGGCACACCCGTTCCGAGACGGCCCGTTCCGGCACACCCCGTTCCGAGACGGCCCGTTCCGGCACACCCCGTTCCGAGACGCCCCGTTCCGGCACACCCGTTCCAAGACCCCCCGTTCCGGCGCACCCCGTTCCGGAACACCCATTCCGCGCACCCACTGAGTGATCCCGTTCCGGAGCGCCGCGCGGAGGCTCCGCCCGCACAACCCGCCACGCACGGCCCGGCCACCACCGGGGCCGTGAGCGGCCGGAGGTACCACCATGGACCGTCTGCTCCTCATGCGCAGCTTCGTCACCGTCGCCAACATCGGCAGCTTCAGCGGGGCGGCCAAAGCGCTGAGCTCCTCGGGATCACTCATCTCGCGCCACGTCGCGGAACTGGAACGCCAGATCGGGGTCCGTCTCGTCAACCGCACGGCCCGTTCCGTCAGCCTCACCCAGCCCGGACTCCGCTACGCGGAGTTCGCGGCGCGCATCCTGGAGGAGATCTCCGCCGAGGACTCGCACATCGCGCAGCTCCACGACCGGCCGGAGGGTTCGCTCAACATCATCTGCCCGAAGTGGATAGGCAGCCTCGATCTCGGTGACGCCATATCGGCCTTCTCCGTCGCCCACCCGAAAATCGTCGTCCGCTTCGAACTGGGCGGAATTTCCGACCGCACCTACGATTTCCTGGACGGCGGATTCGACATCGCCTTCCATACGCGCGACCTGCGGGACTCCAGTGTCCGCCTGAAGAAAATCGCCTCACTTCCCTTCGTACTGTGCGCGTCGGAGAGGTACCTGGAAGAGCACGGGACGCTGAGCCACCCGAACGACATCGCCTTCCACGACTGCCTGGTCCACGTCAACGATCCCGTCTGGCGCGTCGGGCACGGCCACGCGAGCACCCTGCACAAGATCCGCAACGTGGCGTTCTCGTCCAACTCCTACATCGCACTGCAGAAGGCGGCCGTGCACGGCCGGGGGATCGCTCTGCTCCCGCAGCGGCCGGCCTACGACGACCTGGTCTCCGGCGCGCTCCGGGTACTGCTCCCCGAACTCGCGGTCCCCGAACGGCCGTTGTACGCGATCTACGGACCCGGCCAGGAGACGCCGCGCAAGGTGACCGTATTCCTCGAATTCCTCGCCAAGTGGTTCTCGGAGAACCCCATTCCCGCCATGTGAGGCAACGGGGGCCCCGGGGCAACCGGACGACGCGACCATCCGTGCAAGAAATGATTGCATCATCCGAAATGCCGGTTCATTGAGGGCTGTGCGTACGGATTTCTATGCTGACCGGGCCGGTGCAACGCGTCCAGCGCCCGCGGCCCGCGGAACGAGGAGTTCATGGGAATTCAGAGAATAGAGTCGGTCACCTACAGCATCGACGACCTCGACGCCTGTGTCCGCTTCTTCACGGACTTCGGGCTGATCCCGGGGGAACGCACCGCCACCCGCGCCACGTTCGAGACCCAGGCGGGCCAGGCACTCCACCTCGACACCCTCCCCGGCCCCTCCCTGCCGCCCGCCCTGGAAGAAGGCCCCACCCTCCGCGAGGTGGTCTGGGGCGTCGACACCGAGGCGGAACTGGCGAAGCTCGTCGCCCGGGTCGCCGTCGACCGCGAGGTCACCCTCACCGGTGACGGGGTGCACCACACCCGGGACGAGACCGGCTTCGGCCTCGGCCTCGCCCTCGCCCGCCCCGAGGCGCCCGACACGGCCGGCGGACCCCGCGAGGCCAACACCTCCGGCAGCGTGCGCCGCTGGAACACCCCGCTGGAACCCGTCGGCCGGGTCCGCCCGCTGCGCATGTGCCACGTCGCCCTCAACATCCCCAAGGCCGGACAGGAGAAGGCCGTCGCCTTCTACCTCGACCGGCTCGGCTTCCGGGCGACCGACATCGTCAAGCCGATGGGCACCTTCATGCAGTGCGAGGGCGACGACGACCAGCACAACTTCCTGCTCTGCCACCGCCCGGACCGGGCCGGCGTCAACCACGTCAGCTACGAGGTCCCCGGGTTCGACGACGTGATCGAGGGCGGCAACCACATGATCGCCCAGGGCTGGCAGGAGGCCCGCAGGCTCGGCCGGCACACCGTCGGCTCCAACGTCTTCCGCTTCGTCCACGCCCCCTGCGGCGGCCGCGTCGAGTACGCCGCCGACATGGACCGCGTCGACGCCTCGTACGAGACCCGCGTCCACGAAACCACCCCGCCGCACCACATCTGGACCCTGCGCACCTCCCGTGACGCGTCCGGGACCCCCGCCTCCTGACGGGCCCGCGCACCCGCCGGACGACACCCGGCGCCTCCCGACTACCCACCCGCCGAGCGTGAGAGGGCACACGCACCCATGACGACCCACGACGACTACCCCGCCATCCGCATGTACATAGCGGGCGAATGGTGCGAGGGCGGGGCCGGAGCGACCGTACCGGTCGTGAACCCGGCCACCGAAGAGGTGATCGGACACGTCCCGCTCGCCACCACCGCCGACCTCGACCGCGCCGCCGAAGCGGCGGCCGCCGGCTTCGCGCTCTGGCGCGACACCCCGATAGCCGAGCGCACCGCGATCCTCCACAAAGCCGCCGCCCTGCTCGTCTCCCGCGCCGGCCAGGTCGGCCGGATCATGACCCGCGAACAGGGCAAACCGCTGAGCGAAGCCACCGGGGAGGCGAAACGGGTCGCCGGGGCCCTGCGCTGGGACGCCGACGACGCCCGCCGCGCCTACGGCCGGATCATCCCCTCCGAGGACGGCACCCTGCTCTCCGTCCGCCGCCGGCCCATCGGCCCGGTCGCCGCCTTCACCCCCTGGAACTTCCCCGCCGGTTCACCGATGCGGAAGATCGCCGCGGCGCTCTCGGCCGGCTGCTCCCTCGTCATCAAGGCCTCCGAGGAGACCCCCGGCACCGCCGTCGAACTGGTCCGCTGCTTCGAGGACGCCGGGCTGCCCGCAGGCGTGCTCAACCTCGTCTTCGGCGAACCCGCCGAGGTCTCCGCCCACCTCATCGCCCACCCCGCCACCCGGCTCGTCGCCTTCACCGGCTCCGTGCCGGTCGGCAGACTGCTCGCCGCCGCCGCGGGGGCCGAGATGAAGCCGTCGCTCATGGAGCTGGGCGGCCACGCCCCGGTCATCGTGTGCGCCGACGCCGACCCGGTGACCGCCGCCCGCCGCGCCGCCGCCGCCAAGTTCGCCAATGCCGGCCAGGTCTGCACCTCGCCCAGCCGCTTCCTCGTCCACGAGAGCCTGGTCGAGGAGTTCACCGAGGAGTTCGTCCGCGCCGCCGAGGCGGTCGTCGTCGGCGACGGGCTCGACGAGGGCGTCACCATGGGCCCGCTCGCCAACGAGCGCCGGCTGCGCGCGATGGAGGCACTCACCGCCGACGCCGTCGCCAAGGGCGCGAAGATCCGCACCGGCGGCGAACGCCTCGACCGCGCGGGCTGGTTCTTCGCCCCCACCGTCCTCACCGACGTCCCCGAGGACGCCGCGCTCATGTCCGACGAGCCCTTCGGCCCGCTCGCCCCCATCGTCGCGTTCCGCGACCTCGACGAGGCCCTGCGGATCGCCAACTCGCTGCCCTACGGCCTCGCCGCGTACGGCTTCACCCGCTCCGCCGCCACCGCCGAGCGTCTCGCCCGCGAGTTCGAGGCCGGCATCCTCTCCCTCAACCACTGCGGCGGATCCGTCCACGAGGCACCGTCCGGCGGGGTCAAGGCCAGCGGCTACGGACGCGAGGGCGGCCCCGAGGGCCTGGACGCCTACCTGGTCACCAAGCGCGTCTCCCACCTGCTGACGGACTGATCCGCCATGCGATACACCCGGGTCCGGGTGGGCGGCCGGGCCGTCTGGGGCCGCGTGGAGGACGACTCCGTACGCCTGCTCTCCGACTCCCCGCTGGACGGCGACCCCACCGTCATCGGCACCATCCCGCTCGCCGAGGCGGAGTGGCTGCCGCCCGTCGTCCCACCCGTCTTCTACGCCGCCGGCATGAACTACCCGCGTCACATCGAGCACGCCCGGCTGCTCGGCGACAAGGCCGGAGTCGTGCCCGAGCGGCCGGAGGCCGGCTACCGCGCCAACAACGCGCTGACCGGCCACGGCACGGCGATCGTGAAACCCGCCGGGGTACGCGGCCGGTTCGAGGCCGAACCGGAACTGGTCGCGGTCGTCGGCAGGACCCTGCGGCACGCCACGTACGAACAGGCGCGGGACGCCGTCTTCGGCTGGACCATCGGCAACGACGTGAGCGCCCGCACCTGGCAGCACGAGGACCGCACCTTCTGGCGAGCCAAGAACAGCGACACCTTCAAGCCGATGGGCCCCTGGATCGAGACCGACGTCGACGCCCTGGCACAGACCACCACGCTGCGCGTCAACGGCGAGACCCGCGCGCTGTTCCCGACCGGCGACATGGTCTTCGACCCCTACGACTTCATGGTCGAGATCACCCGGCACATCACCATGCACCCCGGCGACGTGCTGTGGATGGGCGCCGAGTCCACCGGCCAGATCGAGGCGGGCGACACGGTCGACGTCGAGATCAGCGGCATCGGCGTCCTGTCGAACACCGTCCTCGCCGAGCCCGACCGCCGCTGAGCGGCCACCACCTTCCCCCGAAAGGCAGTACCCCGTGAGCAAGGAACCCCGCTACATCCACCACGTCAACTTCCCCACCACCGACCCCGACCGCACCGCCGAGTGGTACGCCCGGGTCTTCGGGATGAAGCGGATCATGCCGAAGTCCAACACCCGCGTGGTGCTGATGACCCGCGGCAACTTCGACCTCCACTTCACCCCCGTCGAGGACATGGACCGGATGGCGCCTTACCACTTCGCCGTCGAGGTCGACGACTGGGACGACTTCATGGAGCACCTCGCCGACCTCGGCATCCGGCACACCCGCCCCATCGAACGCCCGGAGAACCAGTCCAAGTTCTGCTACATCCACGACCCCGACCACACGATGATCGAGCTGGTCTTCCACGGCAAGCGCCCCAACTGAACCGCCAAGACCAGGAGATCCTTCCATGCCCTACGTCGATTCAGACGGAGCGTCCATCTACTACGAGCGCCACGGCAGCGGCCCGGCGATCGTGTTCGTCCACGGCTCCGGAGGCCACCACGCCGCCTGGTGGCAGCAAGTGGCGGCCCTCCGCGACGAATTCACCGTCGTCACGCTCGACCTCCGTGGTTTCGGGCGGACCGAACTGTCCGTACCGCAGAGCGAGTTCGACGGACAGGCCTTCTACGGGGACGTCGTCGCCGTGCTCGATCAGGAGGACCTGACCGACGCCATGCTGGTGGGCCAGTCCATCGGCTCCGTCGCCGCACTGCGCGCCGGCCTCGTACGCCCCGGGCGCGTCGGCGCGGTCGTCCTCGGCCACTCGCTGGGCGGCATCAGCCACCCCGAGCTGAAGGAACTCGCCGCGGCCGACCGCGCCGAGGCCGTCAAACTCCCCGTCATCGACCGGCTGCTGACCAAGGAGTTCCAGCAGGAGCGGAAGGACCTCACCTTCCTCTTCCAGCAGATGGGCACCTTCAACACCGCCACCATGCAGGACCTGCGCAACCTCGACACCGACGGCCCCGCCCTGGACGCGATACGGGACTCGGGCGTCACCGTCGCCTTCCTCGCGGGCGAGAAGGACGCGGTGCTCAGCGTCAAGACGGTCACCCGCGCCCACGAACTGGTCGAGGGCTCGCACCTGGAGATCGTCCCGGGCGCCCCGCACTCCATGTACTGGGAGACCCCGGAGCCGTACAACGCCGCCGTCGCCCGGCTGCGCCGCACCCTCACCGCACCGAAGGAAGCCGCATGAGCACCCTCACCCTCGCCGCCGCCGAAGAGATCATCGCCGAGGCCCACCAGCGGGCCCAGGCCCTCGGCAAGGCGGTGAGCGTGGCCGTGGTGGACGCCGGAGGCTTCCCCGTCGCCATCCGCCGCCCGGACGGGGCCCGCCCCCTCACCCCGGACATCGCCCGGGCCAAGGCGTACACCGCCGCCGTCATGCAGCGCCCCGGGAAGATGCTGAAGAAGTGGCAGGAGAGCCAGCCGGTCTTCTTCTCCCAGCTCTCCCAGCTGCCCGGCGCCGCGATGCCCATCCTCGCCACCGAGGGCAGCGTCACCATCAAGAAGGACGGCGAGATCATCGGCGGCCTCGGCATCGCCGGCGGCACCGCCGACGAGGACCAGCAGATCGCCGACGAGACGCTCGCCGCCCTCGGGTACGAACTGGAGTTCGCCGCCTGGGGCGTCTCCGGCAAGCCCGTCACGAACGCCGGAAAGGACGCCTGAACCATGGCGGACACGTTCAACTACCGCATCGACCATCACGGCAGCCTGGTCCGGCCGCCCGCCCTGCTGGCCGCCCGCGAGCGGACCGCCGGGAGCGGGGCCGACGCCGAGAGCCTGCGCGAGGCCGAGCGCGCGGCCGTCAAGGAGGCCGTGGTCCTCCAGCGGCGCCTGCGCTCCACCGTCGTCACCGACGGCGACCTGCCCCGTGAGGACTTCCGCAGCGCCGTCCTCGACCGCGTCACCGGATTCCGGCGCACCGGCGAGGAGAGCGACGGCCTGGCCCGCTGGGTCGCCGAAACCCTCCCCGAGGCCGGCGGCCCGCTGGTCGCCGAGTGGGCCGGCCTGCTCGGCGAGCTGACGGTCGTCGCGCCCAAGGTCGCGCTGCCCTCCCCGGCGTACCTCGCCGCCACCACCTTCGACCCGGCCCTGGCCGGCTCGGGAGGCCCCGCCTCCGCCCGCGAACTCGGCGAGGCCCTGGCGGAGATCGTCCACGCGGAGATCCGGCTGCTCGTCGCCAAGGGGGTGCGCCTGATCCAGCTGAACAACCCGCTGCTGCTCGCCCACACGGCCGCCGGACCCGGCGCCACCGGCGCACTCTCCTTCGAGGACGCCCTCGCCGTGGAGGCCCTCGCGGTCCGGCTGGACGAGCGCCCCGAGGGCGTACGGATCGCCGTCGCGCCTGGCTGGGCAGCACCCGGCGCGGTGGACCGCGCCCGCGCCGAGCGGCTGTACGCGACGGTCCCCGCCGACCGCTGGGTGCTGCCGCTCGACCGGGGCACCGATGCCGAACTCGAACTGCTCCGCGCCCTCCCCGAGGACCGCGACGCCTGCCTCGGCGCGGTGGACGCGACCACCGCCGCGATGGAGGAGATCGACGCGGTGATGGCCCGCATCGACGCGGCGGCCGAGGTCAAGGACCTGGAGGACATGGCGCTCTCGCCCTCCCGGGGCTTCGCGGACGTGGCCGTCCGCCCGCTGCTGAGCGCCGAGGAGCAGCACCGCAAGCTGGTCCAGGTGGAGACCCTCGCCCGCTACTGCTGGGGCAACGAGTTCTGACCCGCGCACGGCGGCGGGGGATCAGGACACGCCCATGGCGGCGGGGGCCGGTGAACGCCTCCGCGTCCGGCCCCCGCCGCCATGGCGCCCACCCGGGCTACAGCACCTCAGCGAACGTCACCGCACGGTCCGTCAGCAGCGGCCGAACCGTCCGGACGATCAGCTCGTCGAAGTAGTCCGCCGCCGCGTGGGCGTCGAAGCCGGCCCGGTCGGCGTAGCGCTCGTACAGCACGAACCCGCCCGGCCGGTCCACCTCCGCGTGCACCTCGTACCCGAGGTTCCCCGGCTCGGTCAGCGTGTGCGCGCGCGTCTTCAGCAGCGCGGCACGCACCGTGTCCTCATCGGCGGGGTCACAGGTGTAGTGGGCGATCACGGCGAATGCCATGGTGCGGCCTCCTTCTTCGTCAGGGCTCTCGTCGGGGACTTCGTCAGGGCCTTCAGCGGTGCCGATTCCAGCACAGCCGACGCGCGGGGGCCCGTGCGCGACGTGCAAGCAATGTCTGCCGCCGCGGGCCTGGTCACCCCCGCGGACTTGCGGTGTTGTCGTGACGACCACGCCGTTACATCGGTAGACCGCGCGCAGCAGCCGCGGTCGGACGGGAGCAATGATCCAGATGCGCACCATGGAAACCCTTCTCGGCGGACAGTGGGTGGCGGCCGACGCATGGCTGGAGGTCCACGACCCGTCCGACACCCGCACCCCGGTCGCCCGGGTCCCCGCGCTCGGTGCCCGGGAGGTCACCCGCGCGTACGACGAGGCCGAGAAGGGCTTCGCGCTCTGGCGGCGCACCAGCCCCTTCGAGCGGGCCCGGGTGTTCCACGAGACGGCCCGGCTGCTCCGCGAGCGGGCCGCCGAAATCGCCGACGCGGTCGTCACCGAGAACGGCAAGACCCTCCAGGAGGCGGGCGGCGAGGTCCAGAAGGCCGCCGACTTCTTCGAGTACTACGCGGGTCTCGCCCGCACCGGCTACGGCACCCTCGTCCACGACGCCCGGCCCGAGACGCGCACCAGCTTCCACAACGAGCCCCTCGGCACCGTTCTGGCGATCACCCCGTGGAACGACCCGCTGCTGACCCCGGCCCGCAAGCTGGCCCCCGCCCTCGCCGCCGGCAACGCGGTCGTCCTCAAGCCGGCCTCCGAGACCCCGATGTCCGCGCTCCACCTGGCCCGCGCCCTGCACGACGCCGGCCTGCCCGCCGGAGTGCTGGGCGTGGTCACCGGCCGAGGCGGCTCCATCTCCGCCCCGCTGCTCGCGGACCCGCGCATCGCCGCCGTCACCTTCACCGGCTCCAACGCGGTCGGCGAGTCCATCCGCCGCTCGCTCGCCGACCGCAACGTCCGCTTCCAGGGCGAGCTGGGCGGCAAGAACGCCACCGTCGTCCTCGCCGACGCCGACCTGACGGCCGCCGTGAAGGCCGTGATCGCCGCCGGGTTCGGCCAGACCGGCCAGCGCTGCACCGCCACCAGCCGCGTCCTCGTCGAGCGGTCCGTGCACGCGGAGTTCACCGGGCTGCTGCTGGACGCGGTCGCCGCCCTGGGGCTCGGCTCCCGGGAGACGGGCACCCTCTCCGTCGGCCCGCTCGTCAGCGCCGGCCAGCGCCGGAGCGTCCTCGACGACATCGCGCGCGCGGTCCAGGAGGGCGCCACCGTCCTCGTCGGCGGCGACACCCCGAAGGACGACGCGTACGCCCACGGCTGCTGGGTCCTGCCGACCGTCCTCGGCGACGTGACCCGCGACATGGCCGTCTGGCGCGAGGAGGTCTTCGGCCCGGTCGTCGTCGTCCGCGCCGTCGACGGCTTCGACGAGGCCGTCGAGGAGGTCAACGACTCCGGCTTCGGACTCGCCGCCGCCCTCTTCACCCGCGACCTGCGCGCCGCCCACCGATTCGCCGAGGAGGCCGACTGCGGGCAGGTCGCTGTCAACACCACGACCACCGGCTGGGACGTGCACCACCCCTTCGGCGGCTTCCGCGACTCGGGCTCCGCGTTCAAGGAGCAGGGCACCGAGGCCCTCCGCTTCTACACCCGCGTCAAGACCGTCGCCCTCCACTTCGGTTCCTGACGCGCGGCCACCCGGAATCATCGGGCTCCACCCAGTTCCACCCAGCGTAATCAGCAAGAAAGGAGGATGCCGATGAGCGACGAAACGATCGGCATCGTCGGAGCCGGCATCGTGGGCCTGGCGACGGGCCGCGAGATCGCGCTGCGCCGCCCGGGAACCCGCGTGGTGGTCTTCGAGAAGGAACGGCAGGTCGCGGTCCACCAGACCGGGCACAACTCGGGCGTGGTCCACGCCGGCATCTACTACGCCCCGGGCAGCCTCAAGGCCGACCTGTGCGTACGGGGCGTCGCCCTGCTGCGCGCGTACTGCCAGGAGCACAAGCTCCCGTACCAGGAGACCGGCAAGCTCGTCGTCGCCGTGCGCGAGGACGAACTCGGCCGCATGGAGAACCTGTACGAACGGGCCAGGAACAACCATGTGCCCGACCTGCGGAAGATCTCGAAGGACGAGATCAAGGAGATCGAGCCGCACGCCGGCGGCATCGCGGCCCTCCACTCGCCGCGCACCGCGATCACCGACTACCCGGCCGTCGCCCGCCAGTTCGCCGAGGACATCGAGGCCGCAGGAGGCCAGGTGCGGCTCGGTTTCGCGGTGGACGCGCTCACCGAAGTGACCGGCGGCATCGAGGTCGCCTCGGGCCAGGAGCGCGTACGCGTCGACCGGCTGATCCTCTGCGCGGGCCTCCAGTCCGACTCCGTCGCCCGGCTGGCGCGGGACGACAAGGCGCCCAGGATCGTGCCCTTCCGGGGCGAGTACATGCTGCTCAGACCGGAGCGCACCGGACTGGTGCGCGGCCTGATCTACCCCGTACCCGACCCGCGCTACCCCTTCCTCGGGGTGCACTTCACCCCCCGGGTCGACGGTTCCGTGGAGGTCGGCCCCAACGCCGTCCTGGCACTGGCCAGGGAGGGCTACCGGCTGTCGGACGTCTCCGTGAAGGACCTCGCGCGGCTCGCCGCGTATCCCGGCGCCTGGCGGATGGCCGCCCAGCACTGGCGGACCGGCATCAAGGAGTACCGGGGCTCGCTCTCCACGAGGGCCTTCATGAGGGACGCGGGGGCGTACGTCCCCGGCGTCGGCGCCGCCGACGTGGTCCGCGGCGGAGCGGGCGTACGCGCCCAGGCACTCGACCCGGACGGCTCGCTCGTGGACGACTTCCGCATCCACCGGGCCGGCCGCGTCACCGCCGTGCGCAACGCCCCCTCGCCGGCCGCCACGGCCTCCATGGCCATCGCCGAGCACATCGCCGAGGCCGTGTTCGCCCCGGCGTGACCGCCTGCGACCTGCCGGTTCGCGCAACAACTGGTTGCGCTCCAGGGGTCTTAGCAAACGCCCCCACCAGCTCTAACGTCTGACGCACACCACCCCACCCCGCAACGGAAGAGGCTCCCCATGTTCGTCGTCGACACCCAGATCCACATCTGGAAGGAAGAGGCCCCGGACCGCCCCTGGGTCCCCGGAGCCCGCGAGCGCATCCGCCTCAACGGCCACCGCGAGGAGGCCTTCTCCTACGAGGAGGCGCTGGAGCTGATGGACGAGGCCGGCGTCAACCGCGCCCTCATCCTTCCGCCGTCGTGGGAGGGCAACCGCATCGACTACGCCCTCGAAGCCTGCGAGGCCCACCCCGACCGCTTCGGCATCATGGCCCGCGTCCCCCAGGACAACGAGGCCGAGGGCACGGCCATGCTGCGGGACTTCGCGCAGAACCCGCACATCAAGGGCACCCGCCTGACCTTCCACCGGCCGCAGGACCGCAACTGGATGATCGACGGCACCAACGACTGGTACTGGCCGATCGCCGAGGAGCTCCGCGTCCCCACGATGGTCCACGCGCCCATCTGGAAGCGCGAACTCGGCCAGATCGCCGCCAAGCACCCCGAGCTGAAGATCATCATCGACCACATGGGCATCATGGCCCGCTGTGTGGACGACTCCATCGGCTACTGGGTCTCCGAGACCGCGGACCTCGCCCAGTACCCCAACATCTACGTCAAGGTCTCGGCCCTGCCCGGGTACTCCACCGAGCCCTTCCCGAACAAGAACATCGAGAAGTACGTCCGCGAGATGGTCGACAGGATGGGGCCGCAGCGGTGCTTCTACGGCACCGACATCACCCGCCTGCTCGGTCACGGCATCACCTACACCGACACCATCGAGCAGTTCACCAAGCACTGGGACTTCACCCCCGAAGAGCTCGAATGGATGATGGGCCGCGGCATCAGCGAGGTCCTCGGCTGGCCGGTCGAGGGCTGAGGGAACACCTGAGATGACGGACAGCAGCAACACGCCAGGCGTCGACGGCGGTGACGCCGTCGTCTCCGCCTTCAACGCCGTCGGCGCCGATTACCTCTTCTGCTCATCGGGGTCCGAATGGGCCCCGGTGTGGGAGTCACTGGCCCGGCGTCACCGCGACGGTGACCCGGCCCCCCACTACCTCGACCTCACCCACGAGACGGTCGCGGTCGGCATGGCCACCGGCTACGGCCTCGTCACCCGCCGCCCGCAGGGAGTCCTCCTGCACGCGGCCCCCGGCCTGCTCCAGGGCTCCATGGCGATCCACGGGGCGCTGCTCGCCGGCGTCCCCATGGTCGTCACCTCCTCGGAGTCCAGCACCTACGGCGACGGCCCCGGGCAGGACCCGGGCGGCCAGTGGTACCGCAACCTCTCGATCGTGGGGGGCCCGCACGGCGTCGCCCAGCCCTTCACGAAGTGGGCCACCGAGGCCGCCAGCGTGCACACCCTGCCCACCATGATCGCCCGGGCGGCGGAACTCTCCTGGCGGGCACCGGCCGGCCCGGCCTACCTCAACATCCCCCTGGAGATCCTTCTTGAGGAGTGGGACGGCCGCGGAGCCAAGCCGATCGTCGCGCCCGGCTCCACCCACAGCTCGCCCGAAGAGGTCGACCCCGTCGCCCAGTTGATCCGCGACGCGAAGAACCCGGTGATCGTCACGGAGACGGCCGGCCGCGAGGAGGGCGGCTTCGAAGCGCTCCTCGCCTTCGCCGAGGCATGGAACATCCCGGTGGTCGAACCCGACTCGGCGGTCTGCGGCAACTTCCCCCGCACCCACCCGCTGCACGCCGGAAGCGACATCGGCCCCTGGATGGACGAAGCCGACCTGATCCTCCTGGTCAACTGCCGCGTCCCCTTCTACCCGCCGAGCCGCCGCCCCTCGAAGGCGACGATCGTCGTCGTCGACGAGGTGCCGCAGCGACCGCACATCGTCTACCAGGTACTCTTCGCCGACGCCTACCTCGAAGGCAGCGTCGCCAACACACTGCGCCAACTGGCCAAGCGGGCCAGGGACTTCACCGAGGACCAGCGCGCCACCGTCGCCCTGCGCCGCACCGCGCAGGAGGAGCGGTACGCCGCCGAACAGGCGGCCGTCACCGCCGCCGAGACGAAGGCGGAGGAGAGCGAAGGGGTGGACCCGGTCCTCGTCGCCGCCACCCTGCGCCGGCTGCTCGACGGGACCGGCGGGATCGTCGTGGACGAGACCATCACCCACAGCAGGATCGTGAAGCGGCACCTGCGGACCTCCGAGCCCGACTCGTACTTCTACGTGCAGGGCGGACTCGGACAGGGCATCGCGGTCGCCCTGGGCGTCAAACTCGCGGCCAAGGACAAGCCGGTGGTCCTCACGGTCGGCGACGGCGCCTTCACCTACAACCCGGTGATCCAGTCGTACGACGCCGCCAGGACGTACGAACTGCCGGTTCTCATCCTCGTGTTCAACAACCGTGTCTACAAGTCGATGAACCTCAACCACCGCAGGTTCTACCCCGAAGGCGCCGCCGCCGGGACCGGCGAATGGCTCGGCACCGACCTGCACCGGCTGCCCCGCCTCGCCGCGTTCGCCGAGCCGTTCGGGATGCACACCGAGACCGTCGACACCACCGACGCCCTCGCGCCCGCGCTGGAGCGCGCGCTCAAGGCCGTCGCCGACGGGACCACCGCCGTCGTCGACGTACTCGTCACCCGCTGACCCAGGAGGCACCGCCACCATGACCGACCAGCCCGCCATGACCGACCAGCCCGCCATGACCGACCGGCCCACCCTGACCGACCGGCCCACCTCCAAGCCGGGCAAGGTCCTCGTTGCCGCCGAGGACCTGCGCACCTTCTCCGCCGCCCTCCTGGAGAAGGGCGGCCTCGCCGCCGAAGCCGCCCGCACCACCGCCGACGTCTTCGTCTGGGCCGCGCTGCGCGGCGTCGACTCGCACGGCATCGCCCGCGTCCCCGCCTACCTCGACCTGCTCGCCAAGGGTGTGGCCAACGCCAAGGCCGAGCTCACCGTCGAATCGTCGACCCCGGCCGCCACGGTCATCGACGCCGACCACGCGCCCGGCCCGGTGGCCCTCACCGCCGCCGCCCACGAGGCGGTGAGCCGGGCCCGTACCAACGGCATCGCCGCCGTCGCCGTCCGGCGTACCGTCCACACCGGGGCCATCGGCTACTACGTGTCGAAGATCGCCGAACAGGGCCTCATCGGCATCGGGTTCGTCTCCGGCATGCCCAACATGGGCTACACCGGCGTCAAGGGCGCCGCCGTCGCCACCAGCCCGCTCGCCATCGCCGTACCGGCCGACGCCCACGCGCCGCTCGTCCTCGACATGGCCACCGCCACCATCGCCCTCGGCAGGATCCGCCAGGCCAAGGCGAGCGGCACCCCGCTCCCCGAAGGCGCGGCGGCCACCGCCGACGGAACCCCCACCACCGACCCGGAACAGGCCGTCATGCCGCTCCCGTTGGGCGGCGCCAAGGGCTCCGGCATGTCGATCGCCTTCGAGCTGCTCACCAGCGTCCTCGTCGGCGCGCCGATCTTCGCCGCCTTCCACTCGGACGACCCGAAGGGCCGCAAGCACCGCCAGAACGCGCTGCTCATCGCCCTCGACCCGGCGGCGTTCGGCGACCCGGCGGCCTTCACCACCGCCGTCGACTCCACACTGGCCACCCTCAAGGGCCTGCCACAGGCGGACGACGCCTCCGGCGTGTTCTACCCCGGGGAGCGGAGCGCGGCCCTGGCCGTCGAGCGCGGCGAGAAGGGTCTCCCGGTGGCCCCGAAGGTCTGGCGCGAGCTCACCGGGCGTGCGGCTGAGTTCGGCGTCATTCCGCCGGAGCCGGTGGCCGCGGGCTGAGGAGCGGCGTCGGTGAGGCGGGCGGCACGGTACCGGCAGGACCGGACCCGCCCCCCGCGCCGACCGCCCACGAGGAGGCCGGGGAGGAACCCACTGTGCGGGGGTTCCTCCCCGGCCTCTCCGCTTCACGGACGACGCACGGAGCCCGGCCCGGTGGTCCGGCCCGCCAGTGGTCGGGACCTGTGCGGCGACGAGGCGGCGGTCATCCGTCGAGAGCCGCGAGGAAGCTCTCGGCCGCGTCCTCGACCCGGTCCCGGTCACCGGTGGCGAGCAGGTCGAGCAGCAGGCCCCGGACCGTGGCGATCACGAGGGTGGCCGTGCGGGTCGCCGCCGCCGGATCGGCGTCCGGCCCCTGCGCATCGCGGAGGGCGTTCATCCAGTCCGCCACGACGTGCTCCAGGAAGTCCGAGAACTGCTGCGGCGCCTGGAGCGCACGCCCGTAGACCGCGAAGAACAGCCTGAATTCCGCGCCCTGCCGCGGGTCGGAGGCCCTGTTCCAGACCGCGCGCACGGAGGCCGCCAGGCCGGCCTGATGGCCGACCGTGTCGCGGGTGGCCCGGAAGATGCGCTCCCGCAGGCGGCCGAGGACGGCTTGCAGCATCTGTTCCTTGGTGCCGAAGCGGTGCACCAGGGTCGTCGGCGAAACCCCGAGGGCCGCGGCGACGGGCCGCCACGACAGCTCCGAGAACCCGTGGTCCACCGTGAAGTCGACCACCGCGTCGAGCAGTTCGGCCCGCCGTTGATGGTCCACGGGACGCCCCGCCATCGATGCCTCCGTACCTTGGATGCCGCTTGACTTTTCTGGTACGACCGTACAAAGAATGGGGGCAGACTTCAAGGGCCGCCTGCCGTGGATTCGCCCGGCGGACGCCCCCTTCCTGGAGGTTCCCCATGCGCGTTTTCGTCACCGGAGCATCGGGCTGGGTCGGCCGCGGGCTCGTTCCCGAGCTGCTCGCCGCCGGTCATACGGTCGTCGGGCTCGCCCGCTCCGACGCCGCGGCACAAGCCCTGCGGGATGCCGGAGCGGAGGTCCGGGCGGGGACGCTCGACGACCTCGGCACCCTGCGCGACGCCGCCGCGTCGTCCGACGGAGTCATCCACCTCGCGTTCAAGCACGACATCGCGTTCTCCGGCGACTACGCCGGGGCCACCGATGCCGACCGGGCCGCGATCGAGGTCTTCGGCGAGGCCCTCGGCGGCACCGGCAAGCCCCTGGTGGTCGCCTCCGGCATCCTCGGCGTGCTCGGACTCCCGCCGGGGGCCGTCGCCACCGAACGCGACGGACTGGCGGAGAAAGGGGACGGTGGGAGCCCGATCAGCGGTGGAGAGGGCCGGTTGGGCAACGCCCACCGCACACTCGCGTTCGCCGGCTCCGGTGTCCGTTCCTCCGTCGTACGCCTCCCCCCGGCCACGCACGGCGACGGCGACAACGGCTTCATCCCGGCCGCGATCGGCCTCGCCCGCGAGAAGGGCGCCGCCGCCTACGTCGGGGACGGCGCCAACCGCTGGCCGTCGGTCCATCGCGACGACGCCGCACGGCTGTTCCGCCTCGCGCTGGAGTCCGCGCCGGCCGGGTCGGTTCTGCACGCGGTCGCCGACGAGGGCGTCCCGATCCGGGAAGTGGCCGAGGTCTTCGCCGCGCACCTCGACGTGCCGGCCGTGTCCGTCACCCCTGAGCAGGCGGGGGAGTACGTCGGTGTGCTCGGCGGCTTCTGGGGAATCGACGGCCCCGCCTCGGCCCGGATCACCCGCGACCTCCTCGGATGGCAGCCGACCCGTCCCGGGCTGATCGCCGACCTGAAGGACGGCCACTACTTCGCCTGGGCCCAGCGCGCCTGAAGCGGTGTCCGGCGCCGTGGTACGGCGACGGGCCTGCCGTGGTACGGCGACGGGCCGGGGCCGTGCGGGGGTGTCCGCGTGGTCCCGGCCCGTGGCCGTCGTGCCGTTCCCCGCGTGTGTCTTCGGCCGGGGAGGT
>NZ_JBSFFN010000048.1:0-46612 GCF_053596135.1 Streptomyces sp. NPDC001770
GACGGACATGAACACGGATCCCGCGCGGGCACCTGCCAGGGCCCCGCACGGCCCCGTCGGCTCAGCCTCTGCCGCGCCGCATCCGGCGGGCCAGCCGGCCGGCCGCCCCGGAAAGGGGCGTGCGGGCGGTGATCTCTTCGGGGCCCGGCTCCGGGGTGCGGACCTACGGGGCGCCGACACGCGGTCGGCATGCCTGGTCGCGGCCGACCTCACCGGCGCGGACCTGAGTGCCGCGGACGCGCTCGGAGCGGACCTCCGCGACACCCGGCTCTCACGCGCCGACCTGACGGCGACTCTCTTCCTGACCCAGGTCCAGCTCAACGCGGCTCAGGGCGACGGGGCGACGAAGACCCCGCCGTCGCTCACCCGCCCCGCCCACTGGGACGTGTGACGACGACCGGTACGGCGCTCGTCCCGCCGCGCCTCACCGGCCATCGACGACGCGCCGCGCCACGGCTCAGGCCCGCCACTCCGCGGTGCGCTCGGGCGAGGCTGCGGCCAGCGCCTCGCGAACGGTTCCGCGGTCGCCCCGGATGCCGTAGACGGGCGTGCCGGGCTGCTGGCGCCACGACTCGTCCAGAGAGCCGGCGTCCACCGTGTCGAACCCCAGCTCGTCGATGAGTTCCCGGACGACCCGCTTCGCCTCTTCGTCGTCCCCGGCCACGGGTAGCGCCTGCCGTCCGGGCGTCCCCGGCGCGAGACCCCGGTCCAGGAGATCCTGGGCGAACGTGCCGTTGAAGGCCTTGACCACCGGGTGCCCGATCCGGCGCTCCGTCCAACGGCTCTCGGGCAGCCCCTCCTCGATCTCCTCGATCCGGCCGTCCCGCTGCTGCGGATAGTAGTTGCCGGTATCGATGACGACGGCCCCGTCGGCCACGTGGTCCAGGAAACCGGCGGGCAGGTCCGGGACGGACTTCAGTGGCACGGTGACCACGACGATCCGCGCGCCGCGCGCCGCTTCCGAGGCCTTCGCCGCGGTGGCGCCTGTCTCCGAGACGAGGGATTCGAGGGTCTCCGGGCCACGTGAATTGGCGACGGTCACCGTGTGACCGAGAGCGGTCAGACGCCGGGTCAGGTTGCCGCCGATATGGCCCGCACCGATGATTCCGATCTGCATATGATCCGACCTTTTCAGACAGTGCCGCACAGTGAAGACTGCTCTCCGTCCCCAACCCCCGTGCTCGGCCCGCTATTCCTCGTGAAGAATCGATTCTCCCGCCGGAGGGGAAATGGGGCGGGCCCAGCGGGGGCATGTGAACGGACGAGGACGTACACCCCGCACCTCGCTGGAAGGTGGCCGCATGCTGCACGGAATCGATGTCAGCTCGTACCAGGAGACGTTCGACACGGACGGAGTTGACTTCGTCTTCATCAAAGCGACGGAGGGGCGTTCCTACGTCAATCCGCATCTGGCGGCGCAGGCGAAAAGGGCGCGGGACGCCGGTTGTGTCGTCGGCTTCTACCATTTCCTCTGGCCCGGCAAGGCAGCGGAACAGGTGCGCTTCTTTCTTGCCCGGACGCCGGAGAAATCCGGGGACCTGCTCGCCGTGGACTGGGAGCAGACCGGTGACGGCACCCGGGCCGGCAATGGCGACAAGGACAAGTTCCTCCACGAGTTGAAACGGCTCCGTCCGGACCATCGGGCCCTGCTCTACTGCGGCCGCTCGTTCTGGCTCGACGTCGACAGGACCTCGTACGCGGGCGACGGCCTCTGGATCGCGGACTACGTCGAGCCCGGGGAGCCCCGCATCGAGGCGGACTGGCTCATCCACCAGTACACGGACCATCCGATCGACAAGAACGTGGCGGACTTCGCCTCGCCCGCCGAGCTGCGCAGCTGGGCCGGGGGATAGGCCTGTCTCCGCCGAGGCCTTGGCGCGGTACGGGAAATCCGGGATATCGCTGCTCGCGCAGTACCGCACCGGTCGGACATCGTCCAGGTGGCTTAGTATGTTTTGTGGCACATGTCCGATCCGGTGAGGTGGTGGCTCCCCACGCCTCCGACCCGCCCGGTGAACGGAGGAATGCCCGTGAAAGCCGCCGTGGTCCGCAGTTTCACCGAACCCCTGACCGTGGAGGAGAGGCCCGTCCCGGTCCCCGCGCCGCACCAGGTGCTGGTGCGGATGGAGACCTCCGGCCTCTGCCACACCGACATCCACGCGGCCCGGGGGGACTGGCCCGTCAAACCGGAGCCCCCCTTCGTACCGGGCCACGAGGGCATCGGCGTGGTCGAAGCCGTCGGAGACCAGGTGGACCACCTCTCCGTGGGGGACAGGGTGGCGATTCCCTGGCTCGGCGAGGCCTGCGGCCACTGCGACCACTGCGTGTCCGGCTGGGAGACCCTCTGCCTGGATCAGCGCAACAGCGGCTACTCCGTCGACGGCAGCCACACCGAGTACGCCGTCGCCCACGGCACCTACGTGGTGCCGGTGCCCGAGGGGATCGACCCCCTCGACGCGGCCCCGCTGACCTGTGCGGGGGTGACCACGTACAAGGCGGTGAAGCTCTCGGGCGCCCGGCCGGGCGCGCGGGTCCTCGTCTCCGGCATCGGGGGCCTCGGCCACCTCGCCCTCCAGTACGCGCGGATCTTCGGCGCGGAGACCATCGCCGTCGACGTCACCGACGAGAAGCTGGCACTCGCCCGGGACCTCGGCGCTGACCACGTCGTCGACGCCCGATCCCAGGACGTCGCCGAGGAGACCCAGAAGCTGGGCGGCGCCGACGCGGCCATCTCCCTGGCCGTCAGCAACGAGTCCTTCTCCGCCGCGTACGGATCGCTCCGCCGTGGCGGGACGCTGGTGCTGGTCGCGCTGCCGGCCGAGGGCACGCTCGCGCTACCGGTCTTCGACACCGTCCTGAACGGGATCACGGTGGTCGGTTCGATCGTCGGCACCCGCGAGGACCTCGCCGAGGTCTTCCGGCTGCACCGCCTCGGCCGCACCCGGGTCGTCCGCGAGACCCGGAAGCTCGACGACATCAACCGCTCGATCGGCGAAGTGCTGGACGGAAGGGTGTCCGGCCGGCTCGTCTTCGATCTCCGCTGACGCCCCCCGGGCCGCCGCTCGTCTTCGAAGTCCGCTGACGCCCTTTCGGCGGCGACTCCGCCGCCGTTGGGCCGTTTGAGTGTCCTTGACGCCCGGTGGCGCTCCACCGGGAAGGATGTCCCACAGGGTCGAACCGCGTCGGGCCATTCTGGTCGGCGGGTCCGCAAGGGGCCGTCGATCGAAGGAGCGTCGCAGTGACGACGAGTGGCACCTCAGAACCGGTGGAAAGCGAAGCCGCGTACGCGGACGAATTGCCGGTACGGCGAAAGCAGCCGGGAAACGTCGTCATCAGGTGGCTGACCACCACCGATCACAAGACGATCGGTTCTCTCTACCTGATCACGTCCTTCGCCTTCTTCTGCGTCGGAGGCCTGCTGGCCCTGGTCATGCGGGCCGAGCTGGCCCGGCCGGGCACACAGATCATTTCCAACGAGCAGTACAACCAGTTGTTCACGATGCACGGCACGATCATGCTGCTGATGTTCGCGACGCCGCTCTTCTCCGGCTTCACCAACTGGATCATGCCCCTTCAGATCGGTGCGCCCGACGTGGCGTTCCCGCGGCTGAACATGTTCGCGTACTGGCTGTACCTTTTCGGTTCGCTCATCGCGGTGGGAGGCTTCCTCACCCCCAACGGCGCGGCCGACTTCGGATGGTTCGCGTACAACCCGCTCTCGAACGCGGAACACTCACCGGGCGTGGGCGGTGACCTCTGGATCATGGGACTGGCCTTCTCCGGCTTCGGCACGATCCTCGGCGCCGTCAACTTCATCACCACGATCATCTGCATGCGTGCGCCCGGCATGACGATGTTCCGGATGCCGATCTTCGTGTGGACCGTCCTGCTGACCGGTGTCCTGGTGCTGCTCGCCTTCCCGGTCCTGGCCGCCTCCCTCTTCGCCCTGGAAGCGGACCGCAAGTTCGGAGCACGGATCTTCGACCCGGCAAACGGCGGCTCGCTGCTCTGGCAGCATCTCTTCTGGTTCTTCGGGCATCCCGAGGTCTACATCATCGCCCTGCCGTTCTTCGGCATCGTCAGCGAGGTCATCCCGGTGTTCAGCCGCAAGCCGATCTTCGGCTACGTCGGTCTGATCGCCGCCACGATCGCCATCGCGGGTCTCTCCGTGACGGTGTGGGCGCACCACATGTACGTGACGGGCGGCGTGCTGCTGCCGTTCTTCTCGTTCATGACGTTCCTCATCGCGGTACCGACCGGTGTGAAGTTCTTCAACTGGATCGGCACGATGTGGAAGGGCTCGTTGTCCTTCGAGACGCCGATGCTCTGGGCCACCGGATTCCTCGTCACCTTCCTCTTCGGCGGCCTGACCGGTGTCCTGCTGGCCTCGCCGCCGCTGGACTTCCACGTCTCGGACTCGTATTTCGTCGTCGCGCACTTCCACTACGTCGTCTTCGGCACCGTGGTGTTCGCGATGTTCGCCGGATTCCACTTCTGGTGGCCGAAGTTCACCGGCAAGATGCTGGACGAGCGGCTCGGCAAGATCACGTTCTGGACGCTGTTCGTGGGCTTCCACGGCACGTTCCTGGTGCAGCACTGGCTCGGTGCCGAGGGCATGCCGCGCCGCTACGCGGACTACCTCGCCGCCGACGGCTTCACCGCGCTGAACACGATCTCGACGATCGCCTCGTTCCTGCTGGGACTGTCGATCCTGCCGTTCTTCTACAACGTCTGGAAGACCGCCAAGTACGGCGAGATGGTCGGAGTCGACGACCCGTGGGGCTTCGGCCGTTCGCTGGAGTGGGCCACCTCGTGCCCGCCGCCGCGCCACAACTTCGTCACCCTGCCGCGGATCCGTTCCGAGTCCCCGGCGTTCGACCTGCACCACCCGTACGTCCGGGCGCTCGACGACGCGACCAACGTCCCCGACGCGTCGGTGACCATCGCCCCCGGGGACAAGCAGCAGTAGACGGTATCCGCCCGTCCACGCCCGCTGCCACGAGAAGAGGAATCCGTGAAACCCGATCCGGACTGCGCCCGGGGCCTGGCCCGCATGGAGGGCTACCTCCTGTGGAACGCCGAGGTCGAAGAAGCACGCCGCCGCGCGGGGCACTTCACCGACCAGCTGCCCTGGCTCACCACCGCGCAGCGCGAGGACGTGGAACGCGTCTACGTCACCGACCGGGTGGCCGTCTGCCGTGAGTCGTTCAGCCGGGTCGCCGGGCGGGCCGTCGAACTCCGCGCCGAGTACACCGAGCGCTACGAACAGCTCAGGAAGCGCTGCGTGGCCCTGTCGGTCGCCGGGGCCGGAGCGGTGACGGGCGCCTTCGCCGCGCTGACCCTGCTCACCCGCTGACCCGGCCCGCCACACGTCCCGCCGCGGGCACCACGCCCGCGGCGGGACGCGGCACATCGCACGTTCACGCCGCCACCGGTGCCCCCGCCCGCTCCGGGGGGAACACCTCCGCCTGCGCGGCGTCCAGAGCGGACAGCCGGGCTGTCAGCCGGTCCGCGTACGAGCGGGACAGCCCGGCCGGTCGGCCGTCGAGGTGCACGGCGCAGGCGGTCGTCGTGTCGATCAGCAGCTCCAGTGCCTGGGCGACCTCGGCGGACCCCGCCGTGCGCCGGGCGACCGGCGGCAGCTCGGCGGCCGACAGCTCGATCGCGTTCCGGGCCGCCGCCAGGGACCGGTAGGCGTCCCGGCGCAGATCGCCCCGCCGCTCCCCGTCCCGCGGGTCGTCCAGCACGTGACGGAGATACCGGTGCGCGGCCGAGGTCGCCGTGTCGAGCGCCGAGCGCACCGAGGCCACCCTGTGCCCCGGCATCCGCACGTGGCCGATCACCAGCACCAGCACACACGCCAGCAAGGACTCCACGACGCGTCCGGCGCCGGCGGAGGGCTCACCGGTCAGCGCCACCAGCGAGAGCACGAGCACGGTGACGACCGCGGTCTGGGCCGCGAAGTGCCGGCTGGCCACGGGGACGAGCGCCCCGCACACCGCGACCGCTCCCACCGCGACCGCCGGCCCGGCGAACGGCGCGAGCAGCAGGGCGAAGAACGCGGCTCCCGCCACCGTCCCGACCGCCCGGCACAGCACCCGGGAGGCCAGCGGACCGAGGTCGGGCTTGACCAGGAACACCGCGGTCGCCGGCAGCCAGTACCAGTGGTCGTGCCGGAGCACCTGGGCGAGTACGGTGCTCGTCCCGCAGCACAGGGCGACCCGGATCCCGTACGCCCGCCCGGCCGGGCCGAAGGCGCGCCGCAGCAGGGACGTACGGCCGGACGCTCCGCCGGTCCGCAGTCTGCGGCCCTCGCGGTTGTCGAAATCGGCGGCGGCGCGCAGCAGCGCCTCGTCGAGCGCACGCAGTCCCGATCCGGACCGGGCCGGCGCGGGAAGCGCACCGCAGGGGGTGCCCGTGAGGACGGCCCGTGCCAGCCGGTGGGGTCCCCCGGCTATGCGGGCGGGGAGCGGTTCCCCCGCCCAGGCCAGCGCGGTCGCCGCCTCGGCCAGCGGGAACGCGGCGGCGTACTGGGCGTGCAGTCTGCGCTCGGCGGCCGAACTCGCGTGCCGCCGCAGCCTCGGCCCGGACAGCGTGTCCTGCGCGTGGTCGAGCGCGGCGCTCAGAGCCGCGCGCCTGCCCGGCGCCCGGTCGCTTCCCGCTGCCCGCAGCAGATCGGCGACGGCCGTGTACACCGCCGCCACGGCCTCGCGCTCCCCGTCGAGCACGTACGGAGCGCCCCTTCCTGCCCGGGAACGTACCGGGGAGGGCAGCACCAGCCGCAGTACGAGCAGCCACACCGCGCCGACGAGGAAGAGGACCGCGCGCTGCCAGCCGGGCTCGGGCAGCGGCATGCCGGCGCCGATCACGGCCGCCACCAGCAGCTGGGTCCCGCAGGCGGAGGCCACCGGTCCGGTCGAGCTGAGCGCCCCCGCCACGAGCCCCAGCACGCTCAGCGCGAGCGGCATGACCACCAGGGAGCGCCCGCCGCCGGTGAGGTCGCCGAGGCAGGTGCCGAGGAACAGCCCGAAGGAGCCGATCACCGCGGGGAGCCCGAGCCGCAGCACCGCACCGCGGCGGCTGCCCGGCCGGTCGTTGATCCCCGCGAGCAGGGCCCCCAGCGCAGCGGGTACCCCCAGCGAGGGGCGGTCGGCGAGGACCGACAGCAGCAGCGGCAGCACGGCCGGCCCGCCTCGCAGCACGGCACCCCAGGGCACCGGGGCGCGCTGCGTCTTCATGACGTGTCCGAGCCAGCGGGGCAGCGGACGAGGAGGGAGGGGGAAGGCGGGCAAGGAGGTTCGGAACACGGGGCTCCCGTCCAGCGGTGACACGGTGCGCCGGTGGACGTCCTCGGCCTTGGCTTCGTTCACCAAGCGTAGGGGAGCGACATGGAGAACGTGCTACCCGGCCGTTTCCGGAACGTGAAGGCTCACGGACCCCCTCAGCGGGAGAGGCCGGCGGAACGTCCCGCGGGCAGGTGCCCGGACCGCCCGCGACCGTCCCGGCCGGGGGCTTCGCGGGCGGTGACCCGCGGATCACGGGCCGCCCCTGGCGCCGCCGCCGCACGGCCTACCGGCGCGGCGGATTTCCCTCGCCCCGCTCGCCCTCCGCCCCGAACTGCCCCTTGAGGCCGTCCTGAGCCGAGTCGACCTGGCTCCGGTACTTGTTGCCGGTCTTCTTGTCGATCATGTCGCCGCCCTTGTCGACGGCCTTGCCCGCCTGGTCCTCGTGGCCCTTGAGCATCTTCTTGATCTTGTCAATCGCGGACATGACGTGTCCTTTCCGTTGTCGTCCCCCCCGGGTCTTTTCAAGGTTCGCCGCACCGCGCCCGCTCCGCATCCCCGGCCGTACGCCGGGATGCGAAGCCCGCACCGGCGCGGAAGTGTGAACACCGCCCCCCTGGGCAAATACCGGTTGACCAACAGGAGGTGGTGGCAATGGGCCGCATCAGGATCGTCCGCCGTCCGCCGCAGCCCTCGGGGCCGCCCCCGCTCGACCTGCGCACACCGTCCGGCCGGCCGCTTCCCTACTGACAACGCCCCGGAGGTGCCGGACGGCACACCGGCACCCGCCGTCCCGCACCGCGCGACTAAGCTTCGTACGCATGATCGACCACTCTCGCCCCCGCTCGTGTCCCGGGCAGGCAATCGCCGCGTGTCCGCCGGCCGCCCCGCGCCCCACCCCTCGTACGACCCGCCGGGCCGCACGGCGAGTGAGTGCCGCGTGAACGCGCCCGAGCGGAACTGGGCCAAGAACGTCACCTTCGGCGCGCGGCGGGTGCTGACCCCCACGTCCGTCGAAGAGCTGCGCGACATCGTGGGATCGGCCACCGAGCTCCGCGCGCTTGGCACCAGACACTCCTTCAACGCGATCGCCGACACGCGGGGTGACCTGGTCTCCGTCGCGGGGCTGCCCCAGGTGGTCGACATCGACTCCGCCGCCCGGACCGCCACCGTGAGCGCCGGCCTGCGGTTCGGGGAGCTGACCGGAACCCTGCACGGGAGCGGCTTCGCACTCCACAACCTCGGCTCCCTGCCGCACATCTCGGTCGCCGGAGCCTGCGCCACCGGAACCCACGGTTCCGGCATCGGCAACCGTTCGCTGGCCGGAGCGGTCCGCGCCGTGGAACTCGTCCGCGCGGACGGCTCCCTCACCACGGTGGAGCGCGGTCACCCCGACTTCCCCGGCACGGTGGTGTCGCTCGGCGCGCTCGGTGTCGTCACCCGGCTCACCCTCGACCTGGTCCCCACCTTCGACGTCCGGCAATGGGTCTACGAAGACCTGCCCCGCGACCAGGCGGTGCACGGGTTCGACGAGATCATGGCCGAGGGCTACAGCGTCAGCCTCTTCACGAGCTGGCGCGACCGGCCGGTCGACCAGGTGTGGGTGAAGCGTGCCGTCCATGGCGAGGACGCGCACGAGGCCTCCGCCGAGTGGCGCGGCGCGGTGCTCGCCGACGGCCCCCGCCACCCGGTTCCCGGCATGCCCGCCGCGAACTGCACCCAGCAGCAGGGGGTGCGCGGCCCCTGGTACGAGCGGCTGCCGCACTTCCGCCTCGAATTCACTCCGAGCAGCGGTGACGAACTGCAGTCGGAGTACTTCGTGGCGCGGAGCGACGCGCCCGCGGCCTTCGAGGCGCTGGACCGCATCCGCGACCGCATCGCGCCCCACCTGCTGATCTCCGAGATCCGGACGATCGCCGCCGACGACCTCTGGCTGAGCCCCGCCCGGGGCCGCGACTCCGTGGCCTTCCACTTCACCTGGAAGCCGGACACGGAGGCCGTCACCCCGGTCCTGCACGCCGTCGAGGAAGCGCTGGCACCCTTCGGCGCGAGGCCCCACTGGGGCAAGGTCTTCCCCATGGGCCCCGGCGACCTGCGGGGCCTGTACCCCGACTGGGACCGCTTCGACGAGCTCGCCGCCCGCCACGACCCCGAGGGAGTTTTCCGCAACGACTTCCTGCGCCGGTTCTTCCCCCGGTCCGGCGACTGACCCCGCGCCCGGTCGTCCGCCTCAGCCGAGCTCCGGCCGGATCGCCACGCGCTCGCCGGAGGCGGGCCTCCGGGCGCGGCGGTCCGACCGGGGCGTCAGCTCCTCGACCAGCTCAGCCAGCTCCACACAGGCGTGCTCCATCTCGCGGCGGATGTTCAGCTGCTCCGTGACGACCGCCGACAGCAGCAGCGAGGTGAGCGTCACCGAGCCGTTGAGGAGGGCGAGGTTGAGCATCACTTCCAGGATCTCGTGCCCCCGGAACGGCCCGGCCTGGTGCGTCGCCGAGATCACCGCGAGTACGGAGAGCAGCAGGGCGCAGGGAGCGCTGCCGGGCAGCTGGAAGCGGAGCGCCGCCCAGATGAGGACGGGGAACACCAGGTAGAGCATGGCGAGTGTGCTCGTCGTCGCCAGCAGGGAGACGCCCGTCATGACGACGAACAGGGCGAGGGCCTCCAGCCAGCGGTCCGTGGCCCGGGGCATCCGCGCCCGGCGCAGGACCAGCAGGAGGGGCGTCACGACGAGCACGCCCATCACGTCCCCGGCCCACCAGCACGCCCAGACCGGCCAGAACCTCTCCAGCGGCAGCTTCTCGGTCAGGACCAGCGTGAGGCACCCGAGCATGGAGCTGACCAGCATCCCCGTGAAGGCACCCAGGAACACCAGCGCGGCCCCGTCCCGCAGCCGGTCCAGCTCCTCCCGGAAACCCACCGACCGCAGAGCCGCGTAGGCGCACAGCGGCGCGAGCGTGTTGCCGGCCAGGATGCCGAGCCCCAGGGGTGAGAACGAGCCACTGATGGTGACCGTGGTGAACAGGGCGCCGAGCGCGATGCCGCGCCAGATCCGTACGCCGAAGTGCAGCAGAGCGGCCAGCGCCACGCCGGTGGGAGGCCACAGGGGCGTCACGACCGACTGGTACGCCTCCACCCGGCGCAGCAGCCCCAGACGGCCGGACAGGTAGTACACGGCGGCGACGCCCAGGAGCTGGGCGGTGGCCACGGCCCGGCGTCTGGCCTTCTCGCTGCGGATCACAGATGCCATCAGACACCGGCCCCCCGGGCGACACCCGCGGTGACACGCGCGGTGTGCGTCAGCCGGCGGGTGCGCCGCCGTGGCGGAGAACGAGAAAGGCCACGTCGTCCTCGTGGCCCGTCATGTCCGCGGCCCCGAGGACCGTCTGGGCGAGCTCTTCGGCGGAGGCGCTCACGTGGTCGCTCACCAGTCGGCGTATCGCTTCGAGACCCTCGTCGAGATCCAGGGAAGGGCCCTCGACGAGTCCGTCCGTCAGGAGGACGATCGCGCCGGGCACGTCCAGCGAGCGCCGGGCGACGGGGTACACCTCCCCGCTCTGGATGCCCAGGGGCAGTCCGCCCGGGTCCTCCACGACCCCCGACCTGCCGTCGACGGTCGCCCACACGCTCGCCACGTGGCCCGCGCGGGCGGAGTGGAGCTCGTGGGTGGCCGGATCCACCCGCAGAAAGGTGCAGGTGGCGAAGAGGGGCGCCGTGAACGACATCAGCAGATCGTTGGTACGGCGCATGACCTCGCCCGGGTCCGAGGTACTGCCCGCGATCGCCCGCATCGCGATCCTGATCTGCCCCATGACCGCCGCCGCCTCGACGTCGTGCCCCTGGACGTCACCGATCGCGAAGCCGAGCGTGCCGTCCGGCAGCACGAACCCGTCGTACCAGTCGCCGCCGATGTCCAGCCCGTGGTGGGTCGGCTGGTAGCGGGCCGCGGCCTGCAGACCGGGGACCGAGGGCAGCGCGCCCGGAAGCATGGTGCGCTGGAGCGCCTCGGCGAGTTCGACCCGGGCCTGGTGGAGCTCCACCTCCCGCCGCGCGCGGGCGGTGAGCTGCTGCAGGGTACCGAGAAGATCCGCGGCGCTCGCTGGGGCGGGATTCCTCCGGCGGGTCATCGGCTGCTCCCGTGCACATCGGTCACTGCAGAGTATTTTGCGCGGGCCGGTCCGGCTACCCGGCGGCGTACGACCGGCCGGAGCGTCCGGCACGGTCCGCTCGCCGCCGCCCGGCCCCGGCACCGTACGATCCGGTCCTGAGCCGCCCGGACCCCGCGGCCCGCGGGGCTCGCCGGCGGGAGGGACGCGTACGGGAGGGGTAGTCATGGACGTGCACGAGCGGGAACTGGACACTCCGTGGGAGGGAGTCCTCGTGTTCTCCCCCCGGAGGGAGCGAGTGTGCCGTCCTGGTGCTGGCCGGATCCAGCGGCCGGGTGGAGCGGGACCGGGCGCGGCTGCTCGCCGGACAGGGGCTGACCGCACTCGCGATGCGCTGGTTCGGCGGGCCCGGCCAGCCGCCCGGCATCTGCGAGATACCCCTGGAGACCTTCACCGACGCCGTCGGAGTACTGCGATCCACCGGCGCGTCGCGGATCGCGATACTCGGGGTCTCCAAAGGGGCCGAAGCAGCCCTGCTCACCGCCGTGCGCGACCCTCGGGTGGACCTGGTGGTCGCGTTGTCGCCGACCGACTCCGTCTGGTGCAACGTGGGACCGGGCCACGACGGCAGGCGCCACCCGTACCGCTCCTCGTGGACCTGGCGGGGAGAGGCGCTGCCCTTCCTCCCCATGGACGACTCCTGGACACCCACGAGCCCCGCCGGCGAGCCGGTCGCCGTCACCGGGTGGTACGAACTCAGCCGCCGCACCTTCGGCCACCTGCTCCCCGGAGCTGCGATCCCCGTGGAACACGCCCGCGCGGACATCGTCCTCGTCGCCGGCGGCGACGACGCGATGTGGCCCTCCCTCCCGGCCGCCGAACGGCTGGCCGCCCGGCGGCGCGCGGCGCGTGCGAGCGTCAAGGTGATCAGCCGTGCCGACGCCGGCCACCGCCCCCGGTTCCCCGGCGAGAGCGCCCTGCCGGCGTCCCCGGAACATCTCCACGGCGGCACCCCCGAAGCGGACGCGCTGCTGGGAGCGGAGGCCTGGCCGCTGATCGTCTCCGCACTCCGGGGAACCCCCGCCGCCCGGCCCGGCGGCTGACCGCCGGGCCGGTTCGCCGTCCCTCAGGCCAGCCGGTTCCGGTGGACCCGGCCGTCCTTGACGATGACGGCCAGATTCTCCTCGGGCGCGCCGAGCAGGCTCAGATCGTGGGTGGGGTCGCCCTCCACGATCAGCAGGTCGGCCCAGGCACCGACCGTGATCTCGCCGATGCGGGCCGCCTTGTACGGGTCGCGTTCCCCGCAGAGCCGGAAGAGACGGGCGTTGCCCGAGGTGACCATCTTCAGCGCCTCCACGGGCGTGAATCCGAAGGTGCCCGACAGCCGGGTGAGCATCTCGCTCTGGATGGCCGCCCCGGACGGATTCAGCAGAAGGTCCGTTCCGAAGGCGATCTGCGTCCCGGCGGCCCGCGCCCACGCGTAGGTCCGCGCCACCCCGTCGCACACCTGCTTGTTCTTCGCCGTCGACTCCGGCGAGGAGAAGGAGTGGTCGCCCTCCAGGAACGGCTGGGTGCTCAGCCAGACCCGCTCGTCCGTCAGCAGCCGGATCGTCTCCTGCGACGCGAGGTGACCGTGCTCGATGGACTTGATCCCGGCGGCGACCGCACGGCGGATCCCCTCGTCGCTGAAGACGTGCGCGCTGACGTACGTACCCCAGTCGGCGGCCGCCTCGACCGCCGCGCGCAGTTCGTCCACCGTGTACTGCACCACGTCCAGCGGGTCGTGCGCCGAAGTCACCCCGCCGCCGGCCATCACCTTGATCTGGGTGGCGCCCCGCTTCAGCTGCTCGCGGGCGGCCGCGAGCACTTGGTCCCGGCCGTCGGCGACCCGCATGAAACCGATCCCCTCGGCCCGCGACGGCGCGCCGCGGAACGTCGTGGCGTCGTCGTACGCGCAGGAGAAGTCGCCGTGCCCCGAGGTCTGCGAGAGCGCCGCCTGACTGGGATAGATCCGTGGGCCGGCAAAGGCGCCCGCGTCCAGGACCTCCCGCAGCGCGGTGACGTCCCCGCCCATGTCCCGCACGGAGGTGAAGCCCCGCATGAGCATCCGGCCCGCCTCGGCCAGCGCCCGGTAGTAGCCCGAGCCGGTGCTGCCCATGGCCAGTCCCACCTCGGTGTTCCCGGCGGCGAAGAGGTGCACGTGCGCATCGGTCAGCCCCGGCATGAGCACGCGTCCGCCCCCCTCGACGACCAGCGCGTCCGCCGGCGGCGGCGTGCCGCCACCGATCGCGGCGATCCTGCGGTCTTCGACGAGCACCGACCGAGGTTCGGAGAGCTCGCTGTTCAGCCCGTCGAAAATGCGGACGTCACGGATCAGGACCGGTACGGAGCCCATGGGGTTCCTCTCTCTGCGGACGGAGGGCGCCGAAGGCGAAGGACGCCTGCCGCGCCCCGGCGAGGACCCGGAGAACCGGGCCGGTCCCTCTGCCTACCGCGTGCCTTTTGTTGTGAAACATCCCCTTCCGGGAGAGAGGTGACGAGTGGCCGGACTCCGCCGCGGCCCTGCCCGGCCGAGTGGCGGACGGTTGTCGATGCGTCTGTTCGACGCTACGTTCCCCCTTGATCATCAGGAGCCCGGACCTCCCGGGGACGGAGCGGAAGGCTGAGAAGCGCGTGCGAGACGGATCTGCCCAGGTCGTACGGAACCCCGTGCTGCCCGGTTCCCACCCCGATCCCTCGATCGTGCGGGTCGGCGACGACTACTACCTCGCGACCTCGACGTTCGAATGGTGTCCGGGCGTCCGCCTGCACCATTCCCGGGACCTGGTCCACTGGGAGCCTCTGGGCGGGGCGCTCGCCGGCCCGCCGGCGCTCGACCTGACCGGATGTCCCGACTCCGGCGGCGTCTGGGCTCCCAGCCTGAGCCATGCCGACGGTCTGTTCCACCTCGTCTACAGCAACGTGTCGACGTACACCGGCGGTTTCTCCGACGCCCCCAACCACCTCGTCACCGCTCCCTCGGTCCACGGCCCCTGGTCCGAGCCGGTCCCGCTGCACGCGCGCGGCTTCGACGCGTCCCTCTTCCACGACGGCCCCGACAGCTGGCTGATCAACCTCGTCCACGACTGGCGGCCCGGGCACGGCGGGTCCGCCGGCCTGGAAGCGACCCGCTACGACCGCGCGGCCCGCGCCCTGAAAGGCGACCCCGTCCTCATCGGCCTGCCTCCCGGGGACAGCTGGATCGAGGGCCCCAACCTCTACCGCGTCGGCGACTGGTACTACCTGCTGACGGCCGACGGCGGCACCGGCTACGACCACCAGGTGACCGTCTCCCGCTCCCGTACTCCGACCGGCCCGTACGAACGGGATCCGGACGGCCCGCTCATCACCGCACGCCACCGCCCGGACCAGCCCCTGCAGAAGGCCGGTCACGGCAGCCTCGTGACCACGCCCGCGGGTGAGACGTACCTGGCCTACCTCGTGGCCCGCCCGCTCGGCCGGCACGGGCCGTGCGTCCTGGGCCGGGAGACGGCCCTGGCACCCGTGACCTGGACTCCCGACGACTGGCCCCGCGTCCCGACGGGCGAACCGGCCCTGGAAGTGGCCGCCCCCGCCTCCCTGCGGAGCGAGCCCCTCCCGGAGAAGGCCCCGGCCCCGGGCGCCCACCTCGCCGACGACTTCGACCGGCCCGCCCTGGGGGCGCAGTGGTCCACGCTCCGGCGCCCCGCGGCACCGGAGTGGCTGTCGCTCACCGACCGCCCCTCCCACCTGAGGATCCGGGGAGGCCGCGCCCCGCACAGCCTCGTCGGGCCGAGCCTGGTGGCCCAGCGGGTGACCGCACCCCGCTGCTCCTTCGAAGCCACCATGGAGTACCGCCCCGAGGCCTTCCAGCACCTCGCCGGGATCACCGCGTACTACAACACCCGCAACTGGTACTACCTGTACGTCACCGCCGACGACGAGGGCCGCCCCGTTCTGCGCAGGGCGAGCAGTGACCGGGGCGTACTGACCGTCGACGAGGCCGGCGGGATTCCCCTCGACGGCATCGCCAGGCTGCGCCTGGGGTGCGAGCTGGACGGCGGGGAACTGCGCTTCCACTACGACACCGGCTCGGGCCGGCGTCCGGTCGGCGAGGCGGCCGACGCCACCGTGCTCTCCGACGAGCACGCCGAGGACGTCCACGACGGGCAGGTCCGGGCCATGGGCTTCACGGGTGCCTTCGTCGGCCTGTGGGTCTGGGACCTCACCGGACGAGGCCACCACGCGGACTACGACGGGGCGACGTTCACGGCCGGAGGGTGAGCGGGGCCCGGCAGCAGGGCCCCGTCCGGTCTCCGTGCAGGCGGCCGACGGCCGCAGCCATGGCTCGGACCACTACGCCCTGAGCCGGTGGGCGTACATCGGCGAACTCCTCTTCCGGGGCGGCTCGGCCGGCGAGGGGCTGGCTGACCCTCGCGCCCAACGCCCCCGTCGTGGACGCCGCCCACCGCAACGGCGTACCGGTCCTCGCCACCGACTTCCTCCCACCGGTCCACCACGGCGGTGACCTGCGCTGGACCCGAGAAACTGGTGCAGGACGCGGCGCCGGAGCTCACCGACGCGGGCGCGGCTCTCGCGCTTCGCCCGTTCGAGCTGGTCACCCTGCGGCTCGCCCGCCGCTGACGAGCGGCGTGGGGACCGGTCCGCACCGGTTCCCACGCCCGCGGGCTCCCCGCGTCCTGCCGTCAGCGCCCCGACGTCTTCAGGAAGACCGGGTTGGTGAGGGCGGCCATCGGGCCGAACATCAGGGCGTCGCCCATGGTGTTGCCCTGCCCCGCCGAACCGTTCGCCATCGGGTGGCGGACCTCGGCGCGCACGTACGCGGCGAGCGACGTGGTCGTACGCCACACCACCGCGCCCGCACCCTCGGCGCTCAGCGACTCCTGGTGCATCTGGCCCTCGTCGGTGATGAAGCGGACCGTGCCGTTGGGTACGCCCTTCACGTCGAGGCGGACGTCCACCGGCGCGTCGGCGGGCGCCCTGAGGGTCTCGCCGATCCCGGCCTGCCGCGCGTCGCCGCTCACGGTGAAGGTCAGCTCCACCGCGGCGGACTCGGCGATCCAGCTGCGCCCGGCGCGGATTCCGTCCATGACCGAGTCGGTTCGCAGATCGTCGGCGAGCACCACGTTGTGCGGCAGGCCGATGACCTGCGGGGTGCTGTGCGCGTCGCTGTTGCCCATGGCCGGCACCCAGCGGCCGCCCGCGCGCACCGCCTCGCCGATCTTCTGGTCCCAGGTGCTGACGGCGTGCTCGTCGTCGTACGTCCACGGGCCGGTCCACACCTCGGTGGCGTCCGCGTCGTCGAAGCCGAACTTCCACTGGCTCGCCACGTACGCGCAGTACATGTGGGCGGGCACCACGAGGCCACCGCCGCGTCGCACCTGACGGGCGAAGCGGGGGAAGGCGTCGTCGCGGTTGCGGTAGCGCCAGTCGATCCACTCGCCGGGGGGAAGGCCGAGGGCGAGCCAGTGGCCGTTGCGGGTGGTGACCTCCTCGCCAGTGATGATCAGCAGGTCGGAACCGGCGTACTCGCCCCACACCGCGTGCGCCGACGAGGTGTTGTGGTCGGTGGAGACCATGAAGTCCAGCCGCGCGTCCCGCGCACCGGCCGCCACCTCGGCGGGCAGGCGCTTGCCGTCGGAGTGGACCGTGTGCAGGTGGCAGTCGCCCCGGTACCAGGCACGGCCGCGGCCCCTGGCCCGCTGGGGCGGAAAGCTGCGGGGGGCGGCCGGGCCGGGCTCGCCGTAGGTCAGGGTCACCTGGACCTGGTAGTTCAGCCCCTGCGGCGCGACCTGGTACGGCCCGAGCACGATGTGCCAGGTACCGCGGCCGATCTTGCCCGGAAGATAGCCCGGGGTGGCCTCGCCGTTGCTGATCTCGAAGGAGGTACGGGAACCGCCGGACCATCCCCGGAAGCCCTGCCCGCCCAGGCCGGTGCCGCGCTCGTCGAAGATGCCGATGTCGCAGGAGTTGCCGGGCGTGCCGGAGGGAACCGCGGGCTTGTCGTACGCGTACGAGACGGCGATCTTCCGTACGCCGGACGGGACCTCGACGGGGAGGTAGACGAAGTCGGCCACGCCGGTGGCCAGATGACCGCTGATGACGTGTGTCGCCTCCGAGCTCTGGGGGGCCGGCTGCGCTGCCCCGGCCGGCGGGGCGAACGCCATCGGAGCGAGGGTGAGGGCAGCCGCACCGGCGACGCCCGCCGCCAGCAGCCCGCGGCGCCCCGGCCCGCTCCCGGGTTCGCCGGTCCGTCCGGCGTCGGGGCGGAGGATGTCCGCCTGGTGCTCGCAGTGTCCGTCAAGGCACATGGGTCGTCCTCAGCAAAGTGTGTTCTGGTGAGGGCTGTCCCGGGACAGCCCCTGAAATCCGCTTGTATTCCGACTCTTGGTGATCTTCGTGAACACGCTGTGGCCCCGGCGTGACGGGGCGAGGTATCGACAGTGGCGGAAGCATGCCGGGACGCGGGGCTCCGGGACTCGAAGCCCCGGCGCCCTCGCCTCTCCGTGGCCGGTGGCCCACGCGGATTTGCCCACCGTATTCCTCGGCCACTGAGCAGATGATCGCCCTCGCTCGGACAACACCCCTTTCCGGCGGCGGAGTTGAGGACAGCGGTAAGGGCGGTGGCATCGGAGGCCGTGCCGGCCTTCGCGGTCCGGGTACGCGCCGTCGGCGAAGAGGGCCACGTTGCCGGAGAGGGAGGCCGGAAGCGCGCGGTCGTCGCGGCTCCAGCCGGACCGTGCCCGGTGACGCCGCCCGGCGGGACAGGGACGCGTCGGACCGCTCCGGGCGGACGGCCGGAGGCGGTCGTCGCGGCCCCGGGCGGGAATCGGCGGGCCGGACGCCAGGCCGCGGCGACGACCGGGGTGGCGTCGGTCACGCGCGTCGGCCCGGACCGGGGTGGCCCGGCGTGGCACGGGGTTCAGTTCACCGGCGGCGCGCGCGTGCTGTACGGGTTCAGCCGGATTCCGAACGAAAAGAGGAGGTTCTGGGGCACCATTCCGACCACCAATAACTGAAAACGGAGGGTTGTTCCGGGGCCTGCGTGAATCAGAAAGGGACGTTTCGCCAACGACAGGTAAAACTGGAGCTTGCCACTATCATCGGCCCATGGATGTGGCCTCCGATCGCCTTTCACCCCGCAACAGGACCAGGGAAGAAGTCTTCCGGGTCATTCAGGGCGGCGGTGCGCTCACGCGTGCGCAACTCGTGGAAGCCACCGGTCTGTCCCGGAGCACCGTGAATCACGCGGTCTCCCGGCTCATCGCCGAGGAGCGGGTGAAGGAGGAGGACCCGGAGGCGAAGGGGCCGGGGAGCGGCAGCGGACGCCCGGCGGGGGTGCTGAGATGCGTTCCCGGCGGGGCCAGTTCGGCGGCGCTCGACTTCGGGCACACCCACATCAAGGTCGCCGTCGTCGACGACACGGGCCGGATGCTGGCCCAACGGCGTGCCGACCTGGACGTCGACCTGCGCGCGTCCGAGGCCATGGACGCGGCGGCGGACATGCTCGCGGAACTCCGCGGCGAGCACGGCGTCGACGACCTCGCGACCGTGGTCGCGGGGATCCCGGGACCGCTCGACGCCGCCACCGGGCTGGTCCGGTCGCCCACCATCCTCTCCAGCTGGGTCGGCCTCGACCCCGGGAGGGAACTCGAACGCCGGCTGGGCCTGCGGGTCCACGTCGAGAACGACGCCGTGCTCGGGGCCTACGGCGAACTGAGGTGCGGCGCCGGCCAGGGGTACTCCGACTTCCTGTACGTGAAGGCGTCCCACGGCATCGGTGCGGGGATGGTGCTCGGCGGTGAGCCGTACCGGGGAGCACTCGGCATCGCCGGGGAGATCGGCCACACGCCGCTGCCCGGCTACACGGAGCTGTGCCGGTGCGGCCGACGCGGCTGCCTGGAAGCAGTGGTCTCGGTGGAGTCCGTCAAGGCGCAGATCGCCCACACCCATCCCGGCCTGGGCTCCGGCGCCTCCTTCGGAGACCGGCCGGACGATCCGACCACCTGGCGGATCCTGAACGACGCGGGCCGCATCCTCGGCGAGGTGCTCTCCGTCCTGAGTAATCTGCTCAACCCGGCCGCGGTCATCATCGGCGGCGAGCTCGGCGCCGCCGGCGGCGCGCTTCTGGAGGGGGTGGCGGCGACGGTGCAGCGCAGCGCCCAGCCCGCCATCGCCGCGTCCCTCGACGTTCTCCCCGCCCAGCTGGGGAGGGACGCGGAGCTGATCGGCGCGGCGGCGCTCGCCGCCGCTTTCGCGCGGAAGTGACAGGGAGTCGAAGCTCATGGGAGCGCTCCCGCGCGCCCTTTGAGGTCTCAAGCGTGTTGTGAAGGCCCCGTCTGTCCGGCGGCACCCGGTACGCATGCTCGCCGAGTTGTCCGGACCACCCCGGTACGTCCTGTATCGGGGTGCCCCTCCGTCGTGCGATCGCGCGCTCCGGATGCCGCCGGAGCCGCCTTCCGGGCGGACGGCACTCCTTTCGCGGCACGCTTCAAAGGCTGTCCCGCACCTCCTGGCGGGTGTGCGGGGCGGAGACGTCGCCGTCCCGGCCCCCTCCGGTGGACGAGGAGCGCTCCGGACGAACGAGGTCATCCAGCAGGGGCTTTGTCCTCGGAGCGGAGAAAGTCTGCGCGAATCGACGCACGACTTCTTCACGGCCGTGCTGTTGGCTGCTACGTTCCACCGAAAGCAGGATCCGCAAGTCCGGTACAGAAAGGTCGAGTTGTGGCCAGGAGGGACGCGTGAGGCGCATGACCCAACGACCGGCGAACGCCCACCAGGCCCACCTGCTCAGGTTGTTGCGCGACCACGGCCCCCAGTCCCGGGCGCGACTCGGCGAGCAGGTCGACCTCTCGCGGTCGAGACTGGCCGTGGAGGTGGACCGGCTGCTGGAGACCGGGCTCGTGGCCGCCGACGGCCTCGCCGCCTCACGCGGCGGGCGCCGGTCCCACAACGTCCGGCTCGCACCGGGGCTCCGCTTCCTCGGTGTCGACATCGGCGCGACCTCGGTCGACGTCGCCGTCACCAACGCCGAACTGGAGGTGCTCGGTCACCTCAACCGGCCCATGGACGTACGCGAGGGCCCCGTCGCGGTCTTCGAGCACGTGCTGGATCTGGCGGCGGAGCTGAGGAAATCGGGACTCGCGGAAGGCTTCGACGGCGCCGGCGTCGGAGTGCCCGGACCGGTCAGCTTTCCCGAGGGCGTTCCGGTCGCACCACCGATCATGCCCGGCTGGGACGGCTTCCCCGTGCGGGAGGTCCTCGGCCAGGAACTCGGCTGCCCGGTCATGGTCGACAACGACGTGAACCTGATGGCCATGGGGGAGCGGCACGCGGGCGTGGCCCGCTCGGTGACCGACTTCCTCTGCGTCAAGATCGGAACAGGCATCGGGTGCGGCATCGTCGCCGGCGGTGAGGTCCACCGAGGGGTGACGGGCAGCGCCGGAGACATCGGGCACATCCAGGCGGTCCCCGGCGGCCGGCCGTGCACCTGCGGCAACCGGGGCTGCCTGGAAGCGCACTTCGGTGGTGCGGCGCTCGCCCGCGACGCCACCGAAGCGGCCCAGCAGGGCCTGTCCGCAGACCTGGCGGCCCGGCTCGCGGCGAAGGGCACCCTCACGGGCGTCGACGTCGCAGCCGCCGCGGCCGCGGGGGACGCCATCGCGCTCGACCTGATCCGCGCGGGCGGAACCCACGTCGGACAGGTCATCGCCGGACTCGTCTCCTTCTTCAACCCCGGCCTGGTGGTGATCGGCGGCGGGGTGACCGGCCTCGGCCACACCCTGCTCGCGGCCATCCGCACCCAGGTCTACCGCCAGTCGCTGCCCCTGGCGACCGGCAACCTGCCGATCGTCCTCGGAGAACTGGGCCACGACGCCGGAGTCATCGGGGCCGCCCGGCTCATCAGCGACCACCTCTTCTCACCCGCGTAGGGCGTCCCCGCCGACACCGCACCCCGGTACAGCGCACCCGCACCGCACCGCACGGCCGCCCAGCACCGCACCGTCCGCCCAGCACCGCCCGCACGGCTCCGCAGGTCCGCACAGCTCCGTATATTCCGCACGGACACAGCCACTGCCGCTCCGTACTGCCCGCACCGCCCAGCGAGTCACCGCACAGGACAGCGAGTCACCGCACTCCACCGCTCAGCGAGTCACCGCACTCCACCGCTCAGCGAGTCACGCACCGCGAACCGCCGTACCGCCGCGATCCGCACAGCGCGACCTCGTACCGCACCCGCATGCCCCGAATCCGACCCGACACGACCAGGTGCTCCCGTCCTGACCGAGGCCGTACATCTGCCGAGGGGAACCCACATGGCACTCCAGTCACCGCTGCTCCACATGTCCGGCATCACCAAGTCGTTCCCCGGTGTCCGCGCCCTGGACGGCGTCGACCTGGAGGTCCAGGCCGGCGAAGTGCACTGCCTGCTCGGCCAGAACGGTGCGGGCAAGTCCACCCTGATCAAGGTTCTCGCAGGTGCCCACCAGCCCGACACCGGCATCATCCACTGGCGCGGCGAGTCCGTGACCCTGCGCTCACCCATCTCCGCCATGCGCCTCGGCATCGCCACCATCTACCAGGAACTCGACCTGGTGGAGCACCTGTCGGTCGCCGAGAACATCCATCTCGGCCACGAGCCGACCACCGCCGGGTTCGTGGTCAGGGGCAGAGCCGCCCGCACCTCGTCCACCGAACTCCTGCGGCGTCTCGGCCACCCCGAGATCGACCCCGCCCGTCTCGTCGGAGAGCTGTCGGCCGCGCAGCATCAGATCGTGTCGATGGCCCGCGCGCTCTCCCACGACGTCCGGCTCATCGTCATGGACGAGCCGTCCGCCGCCCTCGATCCGGACGAGGTCGACAACCTGTTCCGGATCGTCGGGACGCTGACCGCGGAAGGCGTGTCGGTGGTCTACATCTCGCACCGCCTGGAGGAGATCCGCCGCATCGGCGACCGGGTGACCGTGCTCAAGGACGGCCGGGCGGTCGCGGGCGGACTGCCCGCCGACTCCACCCCGACCCGCGACATCGTCGCCCTGATGACCGGGCGGAACGTCGAGTACGTCTTCCCCCGGCGGCCGCCGTCCCCGCCCGCCGGGTCCCCGGTCATCGAGCTCCGCGGTCTCGCACGCGCAGGAGAGTTCGAGCCGCTGGATCTCACCGTCCGCCCCGGCGAGATCGTGGGCCTCGCCGGACTCGTCGGCTCCGGCCGCTCCGAGATCCTGGAGACCCTCTACGGCGCCCGCAGGCCGACGTCCGGACAGGTACTCGTCGACGGAACCCCGTTGCGGCCGGGCAGCGTGCGCGCGGCGATCCGTGCCGGCATCGGCCTCGCCCCCGAGGAGCGCAAGGCGCAGGCGCTGCTGATGCTGGAGTCCGTCACCCGCAATGTCTCCCTCTCCACGCTCTCCCGCTTCTCCCGCGCCGGCTGGCTCGACCGCCGCGGAGAACGGGAAGCCGCCCGCGCGGCCACCCGGGAACTGTCCCTGCGCCCCGACAACCCCTCCGTGCCCGTCCGCACCCTCTCCGGCGGAAACCAGCAGAAGGCGGTACTCGCGCGCTGGCTGCTGCGCGGCTGCCGCGTGCTGCTGCTCGACGAACCGACCAGGGGCGTCGACGTCGGAGCCCGTGCCGAGCTGTACGCGGTGGTGCGGCGGCTGGCCGACGAAGGACTCGCGGTGCTGCTCGTGTCCAGCGAGGTCCCCGAAGTGCTGGGCCTCGCCGACCGCGTGCTGGTGCTGCGCGAGGGCCGCGTCGTGCACGAGGCGCCGGCCCGCGAACTCGACGAACACCGCGTACTCGACATCGTCCTGGAAGGAAGCCCGGCATCATGACGCAGCACGCCTCCCCGCCCCGCGACAGCACCGACAAGGCGCAACCGGCCGGCACCCTCCCCGGGTGGCGCTCCCTGGTGGCCCGCGCCGACATCCGTACCCTTTCCCTGGTCGGCGTGCTGCTCGCCCTCGTCGTCGTCGGCGGCATCACCAAGCCGGACGAGTTCCTGGACACCCAGAACCTCCAGCTCGTCCTCACCCAGGCGTCCGTGATCGGCGTCGTCACGGTCGGCATGACCTTCGTCATCACCTCCGGAGGCATCGACCTGTCGGTCGGCGCGGTCGTCGCCCTCGCCTCGGTGTGGGCGACCACGGTGGCCACTCAGGAGTTCGGTTTCGCGGGCATCCTTTTCACCGCCCTGCTCGTCGGCGTGGCCTGCGGATTCGTCAACGGGCTGCTCATCTCCTTCGGCGGCATGGTCCCGTTCATCGCTACCCTCGCCATGCTCGCCTCGGCCCGCGGGCTCGCGCTCCAGATCACCGACGGCAAAACGCAGATCGTCACCGTCGACGGGCTCCTCGGCCTCGGCGAGCGGGACTCGTACGTGCTCGGCATCCCGCCCCTCGTCCTCGTGTTCGCAGCCGTGACGGTCATCGGCTGGCTGATGCTCAACCGCACCACCTTCGGGCGCCGCGCGATCGCCGTCGGCGGCAACGCCGAGGCGGCCCGGCTCGCCGGCATCGACGTACGCCGCCAGCGGCTCTACCTCTACCTGCTCTCCGGACTCTGCTGCGGCATCGCCGCCTTCATGCTGATCATCCTCTCCGGGTCCGGACAGAACACCAACGGCAATCTCTACGAACTCGACGCCATCGCGGCCGCGATCATCGGCGGAACCCTGCTCACCGGGGGACGCGGCACCATCACCGGCTCCGTGCTCGGCGTCCTGATCTTCACCACGATCACCAACATCTTCGCCCTGAACAACCTGCAGAGCGACGTCCAGCAGATTGCCAAGGGCGCGATCATCGTCGCCGCGGTGCTCGTCCAGCGCCGCACCGCGAGCACGACCTGAGGAAGGGGTTCACCGTCATGTCACACCTCACCAGCCGCAGAGGGCTGCTCTTCGGGAGCGCCGCCGTCTCCGCCGGAGCGCTGCTCACCGGTTGCACCAGCAATGAGAGCAAGGACGAGAAGCCCGCCGCCGCAGAGCGGCCGGCCGCCGCCGACCAGCCCGGCAAGCCGGTCACCATCGGGTTCGCCGGCCCCCAGGCCGACCACGGCTGGCTCAACGCGATCAACGACAACGCCAAGAGCCGCGCCAAGAAGTACTCGGACGTCACCCTGGAGATCACCGAGGGCTCCAACGACACCGCCGCGCAGATCGGCCAGATCGAGACCCTGATCAACAAGAAGGTCGACGTCCTGGTGATCCTGCCCGCGGACGGCAAGGCCCTCACCCAGGTCGGGCTGAAGGCCATGCGCGCCGGCATCCCCGTGATCAACCTGGACCGGATCTTCAACACCCCTCAGGCGTACCGCTGCTGGATCGGCGGCGACAACTACGGCATGGGCTTCAACGCCGGTCACTACATCGGCGAGAAGCTCAAGGGCAAGGCGAACGCACGCGTCGTCGAGCTCGCCGGTCTGGACAACCTCGAGCTGACCAAGCAGCGCACCCAGGGCTTCGACGACGCCCTCAGGAACTACCCCGACATCAAGAAGGTCGCCCGCCAGGCCGCCGACTTCACCGTCGAGTCCGGTCAGGCCAAGACGGCCCAGCTCCTCCAGGCGCAGTCGAGGATCGACGCTCTGTGGAACCACGACGACGACCAGGGAGTCGGAGCGCTGCGCGCCATCGAACAGGCCGGGCGCGACGAGTTCCTGATGGTCGGTGGCGCCGGGGCGCTCTCCGCCTTCGAGGTGATCAAGCAGGACAGCGGGGTCCTGAAGGCGACCGTGCTCTACCCGCCGACGATGGCCGCCTCAGCCATCGACCTGGCCCGCGCACTCGGCCAGGCCAAGGGAGTCGGCGGCCTCGCCGAGTACGAGATCCCCTCGTCGATCACGCTCTACTCCGCCGTCGTAGACAAGGACAACGTCGACCAGTACATGCCCACCGGCTTCCGCTGACGGGCCAGGCCGTGTCCGCCGCGTCCCGCCGCGCGCCCGGAAAGGGGCGGGCCCGGACGGCCGCCGCGGACAGGGCCTCCGCACCCCCACGGATCTACGAAGAGGATGAGGAGGACCCACCCATGGGACACCCGGAGCAGATCGAAGGGCCGGAGGCGGCGAAGCCACCGCTCCGTGTCGGAATGGTCGGATACGCCTTCATGGGCGCCGCCCACTCCCAGGGCTGGCGCACCGTGGGCCGCGTCTTCGACCTGCCCCTCAGACCGGTCCTGGCGACCATCTGCGGCCGGGACGACGCCGCGGTCCGGGCGGCGGCCGACCGGCACGGCTGGGCGAGCGCCGAGACCGACTGGCGCGCCCTGGTGGCGCGGGACGACATCGACCTCGTCGACATCTGCACCCCCGGTGACAGCCACGCCGAGATCGCGCTGGCCGCGCTGGCCGCGGGCAAGCACGTGCTGTGCGAGAAGCCCCTCGCCAACACGGTGGCGGAAGCCTCCGCGATGACCGTCGCCGCCGAAGCGGCAGCCGCACGCGGGCAGCTGACGATGGTCGGCTTCAACTACCGGCGGGTGCCCGCCACCGCCCTGGCCCGCCGGATGGTGGCCGAGGGCAGGATCGGCACACTGCGGCACGTACGGGTGTCCTACCTCCAGGACTGGCTGGTGGACCCGTCCTTCCCGCTCACCTGGCGGCTGCGCAAGGAGCACGCCGGCTCCGGATCGCTCGGCGACCTGGGCGCGCACATCGTCGACCTCGCCCAGTACCTGGCCGGTGAACGGCTGGCCGGCGTCTCCGCGCTCACCGAGACCTTCGTACGGCGGCGCCCGCTGCCCGCCGGGCCCACCAGCGGCCTCGCCGCCGGGGCGGTGGCCGGCACCGGGGAGGTCACCGTGGACGACGCCGCCGTCTTCACCGGCCGGTTCGCCTCCGGCGCCCTCGCCTCGTTCGAGGCCACCCGCTACGCGACCGGCCGCAAGAACGCGCTGCGCATCGAACTCAACGGAGAACGCGGGTCGCTCTGCTTCGACCTGGAGCGCCTCAACGAACTCGCCTTCCACGACGGCACCGAACCCGGGACGCACGCCGGGTTCCGCCGGATCCTCGTCACCGAGCCCGACCACCCCTATGTGGAGGCCTGGTGGCCCCCGGGCCACGGCCTCGGCTACGAGCACTCCTTCGTCCACCAGGCCCGCGATCTCGTGCACGCCATCGCCGAACGGCGCGCTCCCGAACCCTCCTTCGCGGACGGGCTGCAGGTCCAGCGGGTACTCGCCGCGGTGGAGGAGAGCGCAGAGAAGAACTCCGTCTACACCCCGATAGCGTTCTGAGGAGGCCCTCGTGCCGCGCAACTTCACGCTCTTCACCGGTCAGTGGGCCGACCTCCCTCTGGAGGAGGTCTGCCGCCTGGCCCGCGACTTCGGCTACGACGGCCTCGAACTCGCTTGCTGGGGAGACCACTTCGAGGTCGACAAGGCGCTCGCGGATCCCGCCTACCTGGAATCGCGGCGCGAGCTCCTGGAGCGGTACGGGCTCAAGTGCTGGGCCATCTCGAACCACTTGGTGGGACAGGCCGTCTGCGACGCCATCATCGACGAACGCCACCAGGCCATCCTGCCCGCCCGGATCTGGGGCGACGGCGAGGCCGAGGGGGTACGGCGGCGTGCCGCGGCCGAGATCGCCGACACCGCCCGTGCCGCGGCGGCCTTCGGCGTCGACACCGTGATCGGGTTCACCGGATCGGCGATCTGGCACCTGGTCGCCATGTTCCCGCCCGCTCCCGAGTCGATGATCGAGCGCGGTTACCAGGACTTCGCCGACCGGTGGAACCCGATTCTGGACGTCTTCGACGCCGAGGGCGTCCGCTTCGCCCACGAGGTCCACCCCAGCGAGATCGCCTACGACTACTGGACCACCCGGCGCGCCCTGGAAGCCGTCGGCCACCGGGCCGCCTTCGGACTCAACTTCGACCCCTCCCACTTCGTGTGGCAGGACCTCGATCCGGTCGGCTTCCTCTGGGACTTCCGTGACCGGATCTACCATGTCGACTGCAAGGAAGCCCGTAAGCGCCTGGACGGACGCAACGGACGCCTCGGCTCCCACCTGCCGTGGGGCGACCCCCGCCGTGGCTGGGACTTCGTCTCCGCAGGCCATGGCGACGTCCCCTGGGAGGACGTCTTCCGGATGCTGGGCTCCATCGGTTACCGGGGGCCGGTCTCCGTCGAGTGGGAGGACGCCGGCATGGACCGGCTCCACGGCGCCCCCGAAGCCCTGGCCCGGCTCAAGGCATTCGACTTCGACCCGCCGAAGACGTCCTTCGACGCGGCCTTCGGCACCCAGCCCTCCTGACCCGGTGACGGCCGCGGCCGGGCCCCGGCCGTCACCGGCCCGGAAGGCGGGACCAATGGGCCCGGAACGACGGGACCCGCCGGCCCGATGGCCCTGGACCCCGCCCCTCGAACGCCATGTCCGTCCACCGCGATGACGGCGCATCCCGGCGTACCGCACCCGCCCGTACAACCAGCCCCACTCTGGAGGCGTTCGTGCACGGGAACCACCGCACCACCCATCACCCCCGCATCCTCCCGGCGCACCACCGCCCCCCGACGTCCGCACCCGTGCGAGGCAGTGACCCTGCCGGGCGGGACCACGCTCGCGGACGCCACGCCGCCGGTTCGCGGTGGTTCCCGCAGGCGTCGCGCCCGGCATCCGCAAGGCACCCGCCCGGCATTCGTACCGCACACGTAGGGCACACAAGGAATTCGCCCGGCAAGGAGGCTGCCATGTCTGTCATGTCCGCGTCTGTTTCCTCGGCTCGGGTGGGAGTGTGGCTGATCGGCGCCCGCGGCTCCGTCGCCACCACCACCGTCGCCGGCTGCGCCGCCGTGGCCGCCGGCCTGCACCCGCCCACCGGAATGGTCACCGAGACACCGCCGTTCGCCGCCTCGGGCCTGCCGTCCCTGGCCTCCCTGGTGTTCGGCGGCCACGACGTACTGGACTGCCCGCTGCCCAAGCGCGCGGAGCAACTGGCGGCGGCCGGAGTGCTGCCGCACGGCCTCCCGGCCGCCGTGGCCGCCGAACTCGCCGCGGCGGACGCGGAGATCAGGCCGGGCGGCCCGGCGGTGGGCGACACCCGCGACCCCGACGAAGTGATCTCCGCCTTCGCCCGGGACATCCAGGACTTCGCACGCAGACACGGACTGGACCGCACGGTGGCCGTCAACGTGTCGTCCACCGAGCCCGCCGCCACCGGCGCGACCCTGCCGCCCAGTTCGCTGTACGCGGCGGCGGCCCTGCGGGCCGGGTGCGCGTACGTGAACTTCACGCCGTCGACGGGTCTGCACCACCCGGAGCTGGCCGGTCAGGTGGCGTCCTCGGGCCTGCCGTACGCCGGCCGGGACGGGAAGACCGGCCAGACGCTGCTGCGGTCCGTGCTCGGCCCCATGTTCGCCCAGCGGGCCCTGGCCGTCCGCGCCTGGTCCGGCACCAACCTGCTGGGCGGCGGTGACGGGGCCGCCCTTGCCGACCCGGCGGCGGCCGCGGCGAAGAACGCGGGCAAGGAACGGGTCCTCGCCGACACACTCGGCACCACACCACAGGGCGTGGTGCACATCGACGACGTACCCGCGCTCGGCGACTGGAAGACCGCCTGGGACCATGTCGCGTTCGACGGCTTCCTCGGCACCCGGATGGTCCTGCAGACCCTGTGGCAGGGCTGCGACTCGGCACTGGCCGCCCCCCTGGTCATCGACCTCGCCCGACTCGCCCTGCGCGCCCAGGAGGCAGGTGTCCAGGGGCCGTTGGACGATCTCGGGTTCTACTTCAAGGACCCGGTGGGGCGACAGCCCCGCAGCCCTGGGTGAGCAGTACGCGGCGCTGCTCCGCTTCGCCGGGCGGCTGCGCGACGGGACGGCCCGGGCCGGCACGGAGGCGGGAGCCGCCGCGCGGAAGCCCGCCGTGGAGGAGGCGGGGTGCTGAGGAACCTGGTGTCGACGCTCCGGTCCGCAGCGCTCCGCCCGGGCGGACGGGCGCCGGCTGCGGCCCCCGCCCCCGGATCCCGCGCCCGTCCCCTCCCGACCCGTCCGGAGGGCGCGCCCCGGCAGAAGCGCCCCCTCGGCACTCCGGCGGACGCCCCTGCCCGACGCGGCCCCGACCTGCGGGCCTGGGCCGAACTGCTGCGCCTGCCAGCCCTGTTCACCGTTCCCGGGGACGTGCTGGCCGGAGCGTCCGCGTCCGGCGGGCGCTCCGGCCACCGCACCCTGCCGGCCATCGGCGCGTCCCTCTGCCTCTACGAGGCGGGCATGACCCTCAACGACTGGGCCGACCGGGACGAGGACGCCGCCGAGCGCCCCCACCGCCCGATTCCCTCCGGCCGCGTGCGCCCAGGAACGGCCCTCGCGGCGGCCTCCGTCTGCACCGCGGCGGGCCTCGCCCTGGCCGCCCGGGCGGGCCGCCCCGCCCTCGCCGTCGCGATCCCGCTGGCGGCGGTGGTGTGGGCGTACGACCTGGGGCTCAAACGGACCCCGGCCGGCCCGGCGGCGATGGCGGCGGCACGCGGTCTCGACCTGCTGCTCGGCGCGGCGGCGGCCCGGCCCGGTACCCGCTCCGTCCGGCACGCGGCGCCCTCCGCGGTGCTGCTCGCCGGCCATACCCTGGCCGTCACCACGGTCTCCCGGCGGGAGACGACCGGCGGTACCCCGCTCGTACCGCTCGCCGCGTTCGCCACGGCCGGCGCCCTCACCCTGCTGCTCGGTGCACGGCCCGGCGCGCGCGGAACATCCGGCATGCCCGCCCCGCCGAGGGGCGCCGGGGACCTCCTGCGTGCCGGTATCGCCACCGGCTACGCCATGACGGCCGCCCGCCCCTGCCTCCACGCGGCTCTCAACCCGTCACCCGCCCTCACCCAGCGCGCCGTCGGCGGCGGCATCCGCGCCACCATCCCGCTCCAGGCCGCGCTCTGCGCCCGTTCCGGCGCCCCGGCCACCGCCCTGCTGACCGCCGCACTGGCACCCCTCGCCGCCAGGTCCGCCCGGAAAGTGAGCATCACATGAGCCCCCTGGCCGACCTTCCCGCGACCTCGGGAACCCCCGCGGGAACCGGTGCGCCGCCGCGGTTCGGATACGGCACCAACGGCCTCGGCGACCTCCGGCTCGACGACGCCCTCGGCCTCCTCGCCGACCTCGGCTACGACGGAGTCGGACTCACGCTCGACCACATGCACCTCGACCCGCTCGCCCCGGACCTCGGCGCCCGCACCCGCCGCGTCGCCGGCCGCCTGGCGGGGCTCGGGCTGGGCGTGACCGTGGAGACGGGCGCCCGGTACGTCCTCGACCCCCGCCGCAAGCACGGCCCCACCCTCCTCGACGCCGACCCCGCCGACCGGGCCCGCCGCACCGACCTGCTGGTCCGCGCGGTCAAGGTCGGCGCCGAGCTCGGAGCGCACGCCGTGCACTGCTTCAGCGGGATCAGCCCCGACGGCACGGAACCGGAGACCGCCTGGCAGCGGCTGGCGGAGTCCATGACCCCGGTCGTGGACGCCGCAGCGGCCGCCGGGATCCCGCTCGCCGTCGAACCCGAACCCGGCCATCTCCTCGCCACCCTCGCGGACTTCCACCGACTGCGCCACGCGCTCGGCGATCCCGGGCACCTCGGCCTCACCCTCGACATCGGTCACTGCCAGTGCCTCGAACCCCTCCCGCCCGCCGACTGCGTCCGCGCCGCCGCCCCCTGGCTGCGGCACGTCCAGATCGACGACATGCGACGCGGCGTGCACGAGCACCTGCCCTTCGGCGACGGCGAGATCGACTTCCCGCCGGTCCTGGCGGCCCTCGCCGCCACCGGCTACCAGGGCCTGACCGTCGTCGAACTGCCCCGGCACGCGCACGCGGGGCCCGAACAGGCGGCCCGGTCCCTCCCGTTCCTGCGCCGGGCCGCCGCAACCGCCGTCCCCCGGCGCACGCCACCGGACCGCGCACCCCGTCCGGACAGCGCACCCCCTGCGCCCGGCACGCCCACCGCCACCCCCGAAGGGAGACTCGCATGACACCCCGGACCACCGCCCCGGACACCACCGGCACAGGCGCCACCACCCTCGCCGCCGCCTCCCCGGACGCGCTGAACGCCCTGCTGCGTACCCGGCTCCACCCCGCCGCCCGTACCTGGCTGGACCGGGCCCTCGCCGATGCCGCCGCACCCCCGCGCGACCACGGCCCCGTGCCCGCATGGGAGGCGCGCCTCGCCGAGGCCGGCCGCCGCTGCGGCCCCGCGCACGCGGACGCCACCCGCGTCCTCCTGCTGCGCACGGCCCGCGCCGGCACCGACACCCTCACCCGTGTCTACAGGCAGGGCACCGCAGACGAGCGCCGCGCCGTCCTGTACGCCCTGCCCGCCCTCGTACCGGGACCGGATGCGCTGCCCCTCATCGAGGACGCCCTGCGCACCAACGACACCCGGCTCCTGGCCGCCGCAGTCGGCCCCTACGCCGCCCGCCACCTGGACACCCACGCCTGGCGGCACGCCCTCCTCAAGTGCCTGTTCACGGGCGTCCCCGTCGACACGGCGGCCGAGCTGGCCCAGCGGGCCCACGGCGACACCGAACTCGCCCGCATGCTGAGCGACTTCGCCGCCGAACGCACCGCCGCCGGACGGCCGGTGCCCGACGACCTCCACCAGGTGCTCTCCCTGACCGGGGCCCCGGCCCCGACCGACCCGTCGGACGACCCCCACGGCAAGGAATCCTCATGCGCCTCTTCGATCCCCACATCCACATGACCTCCCGCACCACCGACGACTACCGGGCCATGAGCGCCGCCGGTGTACGCGCCGTCGTCGAACCCTCCTTCTGGCTCGGGCAGCCCCGGACCTCGCCCGCTTCCTTCCTGGACTACTACGACTCACTGCTCGGCTGGGAACCCTTCCGTGCCGCGCAGTACGGCATCGCCCACCACTGCACCCTCGCCCTCAACCCGAAGGAGGCCAACGACCCCCGCTGCGCCCCGGTGCTCGACGAACTGCCCCGCTACCTCGTCAAGGACCAGGTCGTCGCGGTGGGCGAGATCGGCTACGACTCCATGACCCCGGCCGAGGACACCGCTCTCGCCACCCAGCTCCAGCTGGCCGCCGACCACGGGCTGCCCGCCCTGGTGCACACCCCGCACCGGGACAAGCTCACCGGACTGCGCCGCACGCTCGACCTCGTCCGGGAATCCGCGCTGCCGGCCGAACGGGTCCTCGTCGACCACCTCAACGAGACCACCGTCGACCTGGCCGCCGACAGCGGCTGCTGGCTCGGCTTCTCCGTCTACCCCGACACCAAGATGGACGAGAAGCGGATGGTCGCGATCCTCCGTACCCACGGCCTCGAACGCATCCTGGTCAACTCCGCCGCCGACTGGGGCCACAGCGACCCCCTGAAGATCCGCAAGGTCGCCGACCTCATGCTCGCCGAGGGCTTCACCCACGACGACGTCGACCGGGTGCTGTGGCGCAACCCCGTCGCCTTCTACGGACTCAGCGGGCGCCTGAACCTGAACGCGTCCGCCGACGGACCCACCCACGCGGGCAACAGCATCCAGCGCGGCGGGGAGTGACCCATGCGCTTCCGGCATCCCGACGGCACCGTCGTCCACCTCGCGTACTGCACCAACGTCCACCCCGCCGAGACACTCGGCGGAGTCCTCGCCCAGCTCCGCGACCACTGCGAACCCGTACGCCGCCGCCTGGGCCTCGACCGGCTCGGCATCGGCCTGTGGCTCGCCAAGGACGCGGCCGAGGCCCTCGTGACCGACCCCGCCGCGCTCCGCGCGCTGCGCCTCGAACTCGCCCGGCGCGGTCTCGAAGTCGTCACCCTCAACGGGTTCCCGTACCAGGGGTTCGGTGACCAGGAGGTCAAGTACCGGGTCTACCAGCCGGACTGGACCGACCCCGAACGGCTCCGGTACACCCACTCGCTCGCCCGCGTCCTCGCCGCGCTGCTGCCCGACGACATCACCGAGGGCTCCATCTCCACCCTGCCGCTCGCCTGGCGCACCCCCTGGGACGACCGGCGCGCGGACGCCGCCCGCACCGCCCTGCGCACCCTCGCCGAACGGCTCGACGCCCTGGAGGAAGTGACCGGGCGTTCCATCCGGATCGGCCTGGAACCCGAACCCGGCTGCATCGTGGAGACCACCGCGGACGCCATCGCCCCACTCACCGCGATCGCCCTCGACCGCATCGGCGTCTGCGTCGACACCTGCCACCTCGCCACCTCCTTCGAGGACCCCGGCCCTGCCCTGGACGCCCTCACCCGGGCCGGCGTCACCATCGTCAAGTCCCAGCTCTCGGCCGCCCTCGACGCCGACCGCCCCCGGCTCCCCGAGGTCCGCCAGGCCCTCGCCGCGTTCGACGAGCCCCGCTTCCTCCACCAGACCCGCAGCCGGCCGCGCCCCGGCGCGGCCGGCCCGCGCGGCACCGACGACCTCGACGAAGCGCTGAACGGCGGCACCCTGCCCGGCACGGACCCCTGGCGCGTCCACTTCCACGTCCCCCTGCACGCCGCCCCCGCCGCGCCCCTCACCTCCACCCTCCCCGTCATGCGGTCCGCCCTCGCCCGCCTGGTCGGCGGCCCCCACCCGCTCACCCGCCACCTGGAGGTCGAGACCTACACCTGGCAGGCCCTGCCACCCGAACTGCGCCCCCGCGACCGGGGCCGGCTCGCCGACGGCATCGCCGCCGAACTCGACCTCGTCCGCGACCTGCTGAGCGACCTCGGTCTGAAGGAGCTGCCGTGAACGACGAACCCGCCGGCCAGGCCCCCACCCCCCTGCTCGTCCTGGACGTCGTCGGCCTCACCCCGCGCCTGCTGGAGCACATGCCGCGCCTCGCGGCTCTCGCCCGCACCGGCTCCCGCGCGCACCTCGACACCGTGCTGCCCGCCGTCACCTGCACCGCCCAGTCCACCTTCCTCACCGGCACCACGCCCGCCGAACACGGCATCGTGGGCAACGGCTGGTACTTCCGAGAACTCGGCGACATCCTCCTGTGGCGCCAGCACAACGGCCTCGTCACCGGCGACAAGCTGTGGGACGCGGCCCGCCGTGCCCACCCCGGCTACACCGTCGCCAACATCTGCTGGTGGTACGCGATGGGCGCCGACACCGACATCACCGTCACGCCCCGGCCCGTGTACTACGCGGACGGCCGCAAGGAACCCGACTGCTACACCCGGCCCCCCGCACTCCACGACGAACTCACCGCCGAACTCGGCACGTTCCCGCTGTTCCATTTCTGGGGCCCCGGCGCCGACCTCGTCTCCAGCCGGTGGATCACCGACGCCACCCGGCACATCCTGCGCACCCGCACCCCCGACCTCGCCCTCTGCTACCTCCCGCACCTCGACTACGACCTCCAGCGCTACGGCCCCGACGACCCGCGCTCCCACCGCGCCGCCGCCGAACTGGACGCCGTGATGGCACCGCTGCTGGACGACGCCCGCGCCGGGAACCGCACCGTCGTCGTCCTGTCCGAGTACGGCATCACTCCCGTCGACCGCCCCGTCCACATCAACCGCGCCTTGCGCGGCGCCGGACTGCTGGAGGTGCACACCCAGGACGGCATGGAGTACCTGGACCCGATGGCCTCCCGCGCCTTCGCGGTCGCCGACCACCAGATCGCCCACATCTACGTACGCCGCCCCGAGGACCTGGAGGCCACCCGCGCCGCCCTCGTCGGCCTGCCGGGCATCGACCTGCTCCTCGACGACAAGGGCAAGAAGGCCCACCACCTGGACCATCCCCGCTCCGGCGAACTCGTCGCCCTGGCCGAACCGGACGCCTGGTTCACGTACTACTACTGGCTCGACGACGCCCGCGCCCCCGACTTCGCGCCCCTCGTCGAGATCCACCGCAAACCCGGATACGACCCGGTCGAACTGTTCATGGACCCACTCGACCCCTACATCAAGGTCAAGGCCGCCACCGCGCTCGCCCGCAAGAAGCTCGGCATGCGCTACCGCATGGCGGTCGTACCCCTCGACGCCTCACCCGTACGCGGCAGCCACGGCCGCCTCCCGGAACGCGACGAAGACGGCCCGCTCCTCATCTGCTCCGCCCCCCACGCGGTCGGCGACCGCATCGCGGCCACCGACGTGAAGTCCCTGCTGCTCGCCCTCAGCGGCCTGCCCCGGTGACCTCCCGCACCGGGGCGGCACCGCACGGCTCCCCGGCCCCGGGCGTCAGGAGGTCCCGGGGACCTCGTCGGCGACGGCGATCCCCAGCCGGTCCGCCACGGCGGTGAGGGTCGGCCCCAGCGGGAGCGCGACGCGGGTGACGGCGTGCGTGTCGCCCCGCGTCGCGTCCCGGTTGACGATCAGCACAGGTTTCCGCTCCTCGGCGGCCTGGCGCACGAACCGGAGACCGGACATGACTGTCAGGGAGGACCCGAGAACCAGCAGCGTCGACGCCTCACGGACCATGGCGCGGCAGCGCGCCACCCGCTCCTGAGGCACGGCCTCGCCGAAGAACACCACGTCCGGCTTGAGGACGCCGCCGCAGACCGCGCAGGGCACCACCCGGAAGTCCCCGACCTGCTCGTCCGTGAGGTCGGCGTCACCGTCCGGATTGAGGCCGGCGGCCACCGGCGCGAACCCCTCGTTGGCCGCTTCCAGCCGGGCGGCGAGTTCGCGGCGCGCGCTGAAGGTGCCGCAGGAGAGGCAGACGACCCGGTCCAGACTCCCGTGGAGTTCCACCGCGTCCCGGCTGCCGGCCGCCTGGTGCAGACCGTCGACGTTCTGGGTGATCACACCCGAGACCAGACCGTGCCGCGCGAACGCGGCCACGGCCCGGTGCCCCGCGTTGGGACGGGCCCGGCCGAACGTCCGCCACCCGAGGTGGCTGCGCGCCCAGTAGCGGCGCCGGGCGGCCGCGTCGGCGGTGAAATCCTGGTACGTCATCGGGGTGTGCCGGCTCAGGCTTCCCCCGTCACCCCGGTAGTCGGGAATCCCCGATTCCGTGGAGATGCCCGCCCCGCTGAGCACCAGCACACCGCCGGTGGCCAGCGCCTCGGCGACCGGAGACGGATCCGTGGTTCCGGGCGGCAGATCTTCGGGCGGGGTCCAGGTCAGAGTGGGACGCATGCGCATGCCCCCAGATTACGGCGCCGCGCCGCCGCGCCGGGACGACGGTTCGGCGGCGCGAAGCCGTCCGCCGAGCTCGCGGCCCGAACCAGACCCGGACCGTGTCCGGGCGGGGGAGGCACAGCCTGCGTACCCGCGCCCCACATCGCCATGGGACGGTCGGACTCCACCGGCACGACACGGCAGCCCCACTACGAGAACCACGGCACCGGGCAGCCGGTCGTCCTGGTCCACGGCTACCTGCCGACAGGACGGAGCCGGACGACCGGTGGTCTACTGGGAGAAGCGGGAGGAGCCCCGGAATATGTCCCGGAGGCGCCCCGCGATCCATGTCATCCCTCCGCACGCCGGGTCCCGCCATGCACCCTTCCCTGTCAGCTGTCGTGAGACGAGTTCCCCGGGCCGTCGTCGCCGTCGCGGCCGTACTGGCCGTAGGGTCTCCCGCGGCCGTCGCGGCAGCGCCTTCCCCGGGCGTCCCCGCCGCCGTCGGTTCCCCCGTGTCTTCCGGCACGCCGTCCGACAGGACGGATCCTCGTACCGAGGCCGCCGGCCTCGCGATCCCGGCGATCGGCGTCACGGACCTCCGCGTGGTCCCGTACGAGGGCACGACGGACGACACGCCGGGTACCCGTATCCAGGACGGGGGAGTGGCCGCGAGCCCGTACGGCGACGGCGGCGGCGTCGGGCCCGGCGAGATCGGGAACTACCTGGTGACGGCCCACCGGCTGTCCGCCGGGGGACCGCTGCGCGACCTCCCGTCGCTCGGCAAGGGCGACGCGGTCCTTGTGACGGAGGACGGCACGGTGTACGAGTACCGGATCACCGAAACCCGGGAGACCTCGTTCCGCTCCACCCGCTCGCTCGCCGAACAGCGGGCCGAAGTACCGGGCAAGCCCGGTGAGAAGCCGGCCCGGGCCATGATCACCATCTCCACCTGCGCCACCCCGGAGGACGACGCGGCCGGCAACCACTGGCGCGACGCCCACGACAACCCGGAGCACCGCATCGACAAGATCGGCGTACTGGTGTCCGTCCGCTCGGCGTGAAACATGAAACGCGCCCAGCCGGAGCACCCCACCGGGGACACCGCGCTCGGCACCTGGGCGACAGGTGTCGGACGGCCGAGCACCGGGCTACCGTAAGGGTATGGCCAGAACCGGGCGCCAGAACGATCGGCAGGCGGAATTCGTATGCCCGGCCTGTGAGCGGCCCGTCGAGAGCGTGGTCGCACGGCGTAAGACCCTTGGCATCTTCGTACCCCGCTGGGTCCCGGGGCCGTGCCACAACTCCGGCTGCTCCAGGTACGAGGACGAGCCCGCGACCACCACGAGATCCTCCGGACGCCACGTACGGGCCCCGCGTCGCCCGGAGCCGCGCTCCTTCCACGGTGGGAGCCAGTGACCGGACCTCCTTTGTCAGAGAACGGCACGGGTGACGCCGATCGGGCCGGAAACGTTGAGGTTCATCCGACGTTGAGGTTCGTCCAACGTCGGGTTCATCTTCAGCGCCGGGTCCGGCTCTTCGCCCGGAACGGCCCTGCGGTTGCCGGCGACACGGCCGACCGCACCCCTCGCCCCGCGACCGTGCGCGACTTCTCCCAGTGGCCCGGCGAACTGACCGGTATCAGGGACTTCCAGCCGGTACGCCGGCGGCGACGGCCACGTGCTCATGCGGCGTCTGGCGGCCCTCGCGACTCGGGCGCCCCTGGTCGGCCCCGGCCCCCGCAGTCCGGCATCGGGGCCACATCGCGAGGCTCGCGGGACACAGGCGGGCAATATGATGCTCAATGGGTTATTCGTTGCTCATGAGTGATCTCGACTACGCCGACAGGTCCGACTTCGAGGACGCCGAGCGGGGCTTCGTCGCCGCGCTCTCCCCTGCCGTCGTCCGCACGGACGACGGCAGGGTGATCTGGGACGGCGACGCCTACACGTTCCTTGACGACGACTGTCCCGACAGCGCGCACCCCAGCCTGTGGCGGCAGAGCCAACTGTGCAACAAGCAGGGCCTGTTCGAGGTCACCGAGGGGATCTATCAGGTCCGCAACCTCGACCTGTCGAACATGACGCTGGTCGAGGGCGGCACGGGGGTCATCGTCATCGACCCGCTGATCTCCGCCGAGACGGCGGCCGCCGCTCTCGCCCTGTACCGCGCACACCGCGGCCACCGCCCGGTCACCGGGCTGATCTACACCCACTCGCACGGCGACCACTTCGGCGGTTCGCGCGGGGTTCTGCCGCACGGCCATCCGCCGGTGCCCGTCCTCGCCCCGGCCGGGTTCCTGGAGCACGCGGTCGCGGAGAACGTGTACGCGGGCGGCGCGATGACCCGCCGCGCGGTCTACATGTACGGCGCCGAACTGCACAAGGGCCCCGCCGGACAGATCAGCGCCGGGCTGGGCATGACGACCTCCAAGGGCACGATCACCCTCGTACCTCCGACCCTGGACATCACCCGCACCGGCCAGGAGGAGATCCTCGACGGGGTGCGGATCGTGTTCCAGATGACGCCGGACACCGAGGCGCCCTCGGAGATGAACTTCTACTTCCCCGACCGGCGCGCGCTGTGCATGGCGGAGAACGCGACCCACAACATGCACAACATCCTGACCCTGCGCGGCGCGGTGGTCCGCGACACCCGCATCTGGGCGCACTACCTGGGTGAGACGATCGCCCTCTTCGGTGACCTGGCGGAAGTCGCCTTCGCCTCCCACCACTGGCCCACCTGGGGCCGAGGACGCATCGTCGAGCACCTGGCCGGCCAGCGCGACATGTGGGCCTATCTGCACGACCAGACCCTGCGCATGACCAACCAGGGACTGACCGGCCCGGAGATCGCCGAGCGGATGGAACTGCCGCCGGCGATCGCGAACCGGTGGGCCAACCGCGGCTACTACGGCTCGGTCAGCCACAACGTCAAGGCCATCTACCAGCGGTACATGGGCTGGTTCGACGGCAACCCCGCCCACCTGTGGGAGCACCCGCCGGTCGAGCAGGCCAAGCGGTTCGCCGCCGACTACGGCGGCGTGTCCGCGATGGTCGCCAAGGGCGAGGAGTACGCGGCCGCCGGGGACCTGCGCTTCGCCGCGACGCTGCTGGGGCACGCGGTGTTCGCGGCCCCCGGGGACACGGCGGCCAAGCAGGCGCTCGCTTCGGTGTACGAGAGGCTCGGCTTCGGCGCGGAGAACGGCACGTGGCGCAACTTCTACCTGATGGGTGCCCAGGAACTGCGCGGCACCGTCGCGCACACCGCGCTGGAGACGACCAACCCCGAGATGGCGATGGCGCTCACGGTCGACATGATCATCGACTCCCTCGCCATCCGCGTCGACGGCCCGCGGGCGTGGGACGAGAGGCTGACCATGAACTGGAACGTCACGGACGAGGGACGCTCCTGGCACCTGCTGCTGTCCAACGGAGCCCTCACCTACCGCAGCACTGACCCGGAGGCCGGTGGGCCGGCCCCGGCCGCCGATCTGACCTTGACTCTGACCAAGCCGCAACTGCTCGTCGTCCTCGCCGGCAAGGGGCTGGACGACGTACAGGTCGAGGGCAACCCCCAGGTCTTCGCGACCCTCGCGGGCCTGCTCGACACCCCCGACCCCGACTTCGCCCTCGTCACGCCTTGACCACCGGAGCCCGCTGGTCCCCGGCACCCGTGCTCGTCGCACCCGCACCCGCACCCGCACCCGTCGTGCCCACCGGAGGAGCCCGGTGAGTACGACGCAGTGGGCGATGGGAACCCTGGGTTCCGGGCCCCGCTCGGGGCATCGGCGGCGGAGTCGGCCGCGACATCATGGTCGGCCGCGTCCCGGCCGCGCTGACCAACTCCTCCTACGCCGTGCTGTGTCTGCTCGCCGGGCTCCTCCGGCTACCACCTGGCGTACTCCGCAGGGCAGCTGTTCCGCGAGGGCCTCTTCCAGTTCGTCACTTCCCTCGCCCTGCCCTGGTACGCCACCGTCGGGGCGCAGACCGGGGTGGACGTCGGCCTGCCCGTCGTGGGCTCCCTCGTCCTCGCCGTCGTGGGCCCTACCGCCGGACGCTTCCTCATCGACGTCTCCTGCGGCGTGCCGCCCGAGCAGCTCGGTCCGCGGCGAGTGGTTCGCCGCCACCGCCGTGCTGACCGGAGCGGTGTGGATCGTCCTGGACCAGGCCGGGCTCCCGCGTGGCGCAAGCGCGCCGCTCGCGTTCCTGGTCGGTTTCACCGTCCGTCTCACCGCCCTCCACCGAGGCTGGGAGGAACCACTGGCCGCCGAACCGGCCGGCGTGTACCGCCACCACAACAACCGCCCCCTTCTCGGCCGCAAGATCGCCGGCAAGTCCATCCGCGAACTGCGCCTGCTCGGGCTGACCGTCGAACCTGACGACCGGTCCGACGCGCCGGCCGAAGCTCCACGCGACGGCCGCCACGGTCAGCCGTGAACGCCAGGGCGCGTCAGCCCGATGCTCGTCAGTCCTGCTTCGTGGCACGGCCGAGCCGCAGGGCGGAGATGAGGAAGAAGATGCCGCCCGGAACCGCGTAGCCGACCGCACTGGTGAGCGCGGGGTCGTCGGCGCCGGCGGAGGCGACGAACGATGCGCCCGCCAGTACGGAGATGCCGCCGCTGAAAATCATCGGCCACTGGCCGCCCAGCCTGCGACGGGGTACGGCCACGATCAGCTGGACCAGCCCTGACACGATCGCCCAGGCGCCCCACACCTGCAGCACCGCCGGAATCCCCGACGCGCTTGCCACGCCCACGCCCACGGCGGCGGCCAGGCTCACTGCGATGTTCAGGTACAGCAGGACCGGAGATCCCGGTGCTTCGGTGAGGCGCGACGACCTGGCGTCGACGACGGCCGCAGCCACGTCGAACAGTGGATACAGCACCAGCAGTACGGCCCCGACCGGGCTGATCTCCTCCGCCATCGTGAACATCACCAGCGCCCATACGATGGCGAACGCGAACCGTACGAAATACAGCCGGCGCAGCGCGGACGCCGTCCCGGTAACGCCTGATGCAGCAGCAACAGCGCTCACAACAATCCCTTTCGCTCTCTCCGTGGACACGGAGGGGAAACCCGTGGAGGGGAAGCCGGTCCGGCAGGTTCGACGCCTGCGGGAACTCCTGCGGGTCACCGGAGACCAACCTGTCAAGACCGAACGTTCTGTTCTTAGGATGGCGAGGTTGCCACCGCCTGTCAAGACCGAACGTTCTATCTCTGATTTTCAGGTGCATGGGACGCGGCAAGGGGGCTTGGGAGGGTTGCTCCGGGGGTGTTCCAGCGCGGGTGTCGCCGCCGGGGGAGGTCGGTCGGGGCGTGGTGCGTCGAGTCGGGCGGCCGGTCGTCGGCGCGGGCCCGGGGTGTTGCTGTTGACGCCGTCCGGCGGCGACTTCTTCTTCCAGCGCGCCGCGCGGAATGCTGGGGGTTTGTTGTCGGGGGTGCGGCTTTTGGTGCTCGGTGCGTCCAGGTGTGCAGACCCCGGCCGGCCTGGGCTATAGTTGATCTTGAAGGCGTCGGCCGCTTCGGCGGTACGGTTGCCGGTGCGTTGGTCGTCCAAGGAAAGACGCCCCGCTTCCCGCGGGGAAATGCAGGTGCAAGGCCTGCCCAGCGCTCCACGAGAGGCCCCGTTCCTGCCGTACCCGGAACGGGGCCTCCCTGTACGTGCTGCTGGTCAGCGTCCGGGAGTCCGCTGGACGAACGGTGCGGGCTCTGTGTCGGCCAAGCGCGGCGTCGGCTTTCTCGCCGTTGGCGGGGCCGTGGTCGCGGGACGGCCGGCCACCGCAGTCGTGGACGCGGCGCTCAACCGCTCCCATCCCTGCTCCCGCCCCCGATCCCGTCCACACTCCTTTCCTCATCCGTGTCCTCGTCGTCGTCCTTGTCGTGGTGGATGGTGCCGTCTTCGTCGAGGAAGGGGTGGATCCGCGTGGGTGGGTAGCTGCTGACGTCGGAGGGGCGTACGCGCTCCGGCCCGTCGGGGCCCCAGCGCAGCAGCCGCCCCACACGGCAGATGCGGTGGACCGTGCCGTCGCACTCGACCTCGTCGGCCCGTTCCTTGCGCAGCAGGTCTCCCGCGCGGGCGTACTGGGCCAGCGTTTCGGCGGCGGGATGGGCGGTGTCGGCCGCTACCGAGCGGGCGTCGATGTCCCGGTCGATGGTGTCCTCGGGGATGAGCCCCAGCCGGCGCGGCTCCAGCCAGGTGAGGCCGAACTCGAGTGACCTGCGGGCGTCGCGCGCCCGGGCGTGCAGGCTGCCGCCCGGCGACCACCTGCCGGAACCCTGGCGCTCCACCACCCGGAACAGTGTGGGCATCAGCATCACTTCGGGGTGGCTCTCCAACGCCCGCCGGGAGTCGGCGAGTGCGTCCTCGGGAAGCGACAACCGCAGGCCCTCGTAGGTCAGGTCGTGCAGCAGCAGGTACTCCGCGGCCTGCGCCGGGGTGACCGGGGCGTCCGGGTCCAGGATCAGGCCCTCGTCCGGCCGAGGGTCGGTGTCGCGGCCGTCCCAGACCTGGACGGCCGGTTCAGGATCGGTCGGACGGGGCTTCTCGGGTCCGCTGTCGTCCCGCCCCACGCCCGCGTACTCCTCGGCGCGCACCACCCGGTAGCGCGTGCCCAGCACGGTGAGTTCGTCGACCGGCTCCTTCTCCAGGAGGGCGACCGCCGCCAGCAGGGCGCGCCGCTCCTCCCGGTTCCGGGCCTCGTCCTTGGCTCGGAACCACAGAGTCGAGTTCAGGCTGTCCCGGGCGAGCTGGGGGCAGCCTGCCGTCACCTCTTCGATCACCCGCCAGCGCGGCGCCTCCTGCGGGTGCTGCGCGACTACCCCGAACACGGGGCCTCGTACCAGCAGTGTCCGGAGGTTGCGCACGGCGTCGACCGCGTCGGCCTCCATGACCGCGGCCACCGGCCCCTCGGGCGAGCTCACCCTGAGTGGCCGCAGCCGGCCAAAGTGCGCGACGTCGTCATGGTTCATGCCTCCATCCTGACGACCGCGCCCCGGGCGTGCCGCCGCTTCGCGCATTCCGGCTCGGCGAAGTTCCCGACGTCCGCACAGGTGACGGGGTTTCGACCGCGTGGACGAGCGGCCGAGGATCTTGTCGGCGCAAGCCCGTAAAGCTCCATGCCGACAAGAGGGCTACGACCACTGCCACCCGCGGCAAGGGCTGTCCCGGCACGGCATCCGGCACCGCATCGCCCGCCAAGGCGTCGAGACCTCACAACGACGCGGTCGACACCGTAGGCCATCGAACGGGCCATGGCCTGCCGGGCCACTGCCGCTACGCGCGCAGCTGAGCACGTCTCCTCGCTTTCACGAGCATTGCCGGCATCCTCGCCCTTCTCGTTTCAAGAGCGGGGGATGCAACGTGAGACGGTCCTTCAATCCGCTGCTGTGCGGCGAAGCGCGTCCGGGACGCTGACGCCAAGGCAGTATCGCGGCAGATCGTACGAGTGACGACGGAATACTTGAACTGCCGTCGGCCGGCGGCAGAAGCCGCTCAGGGCGCCAACCCCCGGTGGAATCCGCCGAGGCTGACTGGACCGGTCGCGACCGGTCACCCGAGTCCCTCCGGCGACCCCTCGAGAGCCGGGGCCGGTCGGGCCGGCGGCAGTCGCGGCAACGTGACGCGCGCGGCGATCATCCAGCGACCGGAGGGCCACCGCTCCCTCGGCCCTCGCCCCTGACCCTCGGGGCGAGAGGCCCCACGAGCCCGGACGCCGCGAACGCCGTAGCCGTAGCCGCGGGCAAGGTCTGCGTCCGGACGCGGCTTCGGCCGGGTCGGTACCCCGGCTTCGCGGGCTGCTCAAGATCTGTACGCCGTCGGGCATTTGCGGTACCTTCACCACGCCCAACGGGAATGAAACGTTTCAAGTCGCATGATCATCAAGTCGGCATCGTCACGAAGCGAGGCGTAATGACACCGGACCGATCGTCCGAGAACGACATACAGTCCGTCCCCGGCGCAGGGCCCACCCCTGCCGTCCGTCCCACCCGCCGCTCCGTGATCGCGGCCGGTACCGCGGCTGTGGCCCTGTCGGCGGCCGGACTCTCCCTCGCGGGCGCGGCCCCAGCGCTGGCGTCGGGCGCTGCGGGCCCCCGGCGCCCCGCGGCCGGGCCGCCCCGGGGCGGTACCGGCTGGCAGCGTTACGTTCAGGGGCCCACGTCCCGGACCGTGCGTCCTGTGAGGAGCATGGCTTCGACCGGCGACGTCGTGAGGGCGGACGCGTTGCTCAAGCCCGGCGGGCCCGTCACCGTCCTGCGCCGCCCGCAGCCTGCCCCGGCTCCTCGCTGGCCCGAGGGCACCACGGCGGAGGCCTCCTCGGTGCATGCGGGTAACAACGGGAGCGATGGGCAGCCCCGTTCCTACGACGCTTCCCATGCCGTGGACGGCGACCCGGACACCTTCTGGAACGACGACACCGAACGCGTCTTCCCCGACACGCTGACCGTGTCGCTCCCCGCGCCGCGTGAGTTGTCGGGCATCACCGTGCTGTCCAACAGGGACGGTGTGCCCGCCGACTTCACCGTCGAGGTATGGAGCGACGACTCGTGGCGTCTGGTCGCCACCATCTCTGACAACGATGTCGTGCAGCGGGCGGTGCCGTTCAAGGCCTCGGTCCGGGCGTCCAGGGTGCGGGTCGCTGTGACGGAGGTTCAGGAGACTTCGCAGGGTGTGTTCACGCGCATCAATGAAGTCTGGCCCGAGGCCGTCGTGGTGGAGGAACCGCCCAGTGTGATGGTCGATTTCGGCAGGGTCGTCGTCGGCTATCCGCGCATCCGTTTCAGCTCTGCTTCCGACAACTCGCCCGGTGTCCGGGTGGCGTTCTCCGAGACCAGGCAGTTCCTGAGCGAGCGCAGCGACTTCACCCGCTCCGATCAGGCGGGCGGGGCCGGACATGGTACCGATCAGTTCGCCGTGCCCGCCGAGGGGGCCGACTGGCTCGACCACAAGGGCTTTCAGGCCGGGGACAAGGTCTTCGCGGACGGGCTGCATGGTTTCCGTTACCTCAGGATTACGTTGGACGCGCTGGTGTCGGATGCCCCTGCCGTGCAGTCGTGGGGGGCTGTCAGTATCGATTCCGTGAGCCTGGACTTCACCGCGTATCTGGGCACGCCGAGCTCGTATCGTGGCTGGTTCCTGTGCTCCGACGACGACCTGAACCGGTACTGGTACGGGGCGTCCTACACCAACGAACTCGTCACGGACACCTTCCGCCGCGACGACGTCGACCCTCGTGGCGCGTGGAGTGCGACCCTTGAGGGGAAGCTGGTCCTGCACGACGGTGCGAAGCGTGACCGGGATCCCTACGTCGGTGACCTGGCTGTCTCGGCCCGTACCCTTTACCTGACACACGACGAAGCCGCGGCCGCCGCACGCAATGTGCTTGCCGACCTGGCCGACCATCAGCGGACGGACGGCTGGATTCCGCCGGCGTCGATCGGCGGCTACACCCTTGCGCTGTTCGACTATCCGCTGTGGTGGGTGACGTGCAGCTGGGACTACGTGCTCTATACCGGCGACCACGCCTATGCGGCGCGGTACTACCCGAACCTGCTGAAGGTCCTCGATACCTGGTATCCCAGCGTCACCGACGACTCCGGACTGCTCAGCAAGGGCCTCAACGGCACCGGCGGCTACGGTGACTACGCCTTCCTGGACCGCACGGGAAGGATCACCTACTACAACGCCCTCTACGTGCAGGCGCTGAACAACGCCGCCGGCCTTGCGCGCTGGCTGGGGCACACCGGTGACGCGGCCCGCTGGGAGGAACGGGCAGCCCATGTGGCCGAAGCCGTCAACGCGCACCTGTGGGACGAAGAAGCCGGCGCCTACCTCGACTCCGGCACCGGCGCGGTGCGCCACGCCCAGGACGGCAACGGTATCGCCGTCGTCGCGGGTGTCGCCGGTGCCGGCCGGGCCGCTTCGGTACTCGCCCACCTCGACGCCACCACGCGCCGCTCGTACGGCAATGCCTTCATGGACAACGACACGATCTTCGAGGGCGCGTCGCAGCGTGTGTACGCCTTCACGTCGTACCCCGAGATCGTGGCCAGGTTCGAGGCCGGACAGGCGGACTCCGCGCTCGACCAGATCCGCCGTACTTATGGCTGGATGGACCGCAACGACCCTGGTGTCACGTACTGGGAGGGTATTGGGCCGGGTGGTTCCCTGTACGAGGATGCGTA
>NZ_JBSFFN010000049.1:0-42033 GCF_053596135.1 Streptomyces sp. NPDC001770
CCTACGCCCTGTTCGGCGCGGCCGCCACCACCGGACTGACCGCCTCGCTCACCTCGCTCTTCAAACCCTTCGGCGCCGGACGGTCCCGCTTCACGAGGTTCGTGTAGCCGGTGGTGCCGTCCAGCCACAGGACGCGTCCGCCCTCGTCGGCGGTGGCGTAGGCCTGGTCGCCGCGGTTGCAGGAGACGCGCTGGACGCCGCCCTTGCCATCGGGGGCCGCCTGGTAGAGCTTCGGCAGCGTGTCGTTGGCCCACCACGTGGCCGGCGGCAGCGTGGTGACGGTGACCGCGTCGTCCGAAGCGGTCAACGAGTACGCGTACAGGGAGTCGTCGCCGCCCTCGGGGATGACGGTGACGGGGTTCGAGCCGTCGGTGCCGGCGCGGCGCACCGCGGCCTTGCCGGTGTCGGTGGCGTCGGTGTCCTCGATCCAGTAGACGCCGTCGTCGGTGATCGCGGTCTGGCCGATGCTCACCGTCCTGGAGCTGTCGGCGACGGGCATCTCCGTCTTGGCGCCGGTCGCCGCGTCGAGGACCTCGACACCGAGCGTGAAGTCGCCGTTCGCGTCCGGGGCCACCCTGGCGTAGGCGATCTTGCCGTTCCCGACGGAGGGCAGACCCGAGACGTTGTAGGGACGGCCGCCGTCGACCAGGGCGGTCGCACCGGTCTTCATGTTGACGTACCGGACGTTGGTGACGCCGTACTGCGGGTTGAACGCGGTGTAGGCGACGTAGTCGCCGTCCACGACGAGCCCGGAGACGTCGGTGCCGATGGCGTCGACCATCTTCGCGACCCCTCCCTTGACCGGCCGGGCCATGATCTTGACGCCGTTGCTGCTGTAGTCGGCCCAGACCACCGTCCTGCCGTCGGTGTCCGCGTAGACGTTGTAGTCGCCGTTGTTGGCGCTCATCAACTGGGGCGTGCCGCTGCCGGAGGTGTTGCCGAGCCACACCGAGTACGGCTCGCTGCCGTCCTCGTTGGAGCGGGAGACGGCGTACTTGCCGCCACCCGCGCCGACGCCGGTGTTGTAGACGTTGACCTTGGAGAGGATGGTGTCGGTGTCGACGCCGAGCGCCTTCTCCCAGCCCGGCACGACGCCGTGCGCATCGAAGGACCGCTTGACGATCTTCAGCTGGGCCTTGGTGACGCCCAGTTCCTGCGCGGCGGCGATGACCGCGGCGCGGCCCTCGGTGAAGCCGTCGAGCGGCGTCATGTACGCGGACAGGGCGCGGTAGACGACCTTGTCGGCGAGGTCGCCGCCGAGGTCCTGGCGCATGTCCCACAGGGCGCCGGAGAAGATCGTGGAATTGAGGTGCACGCCGCCGTTGTCACCGCGGTAGGTGACGCCGACGAAGTCCTTCGACGTGGTGGCGCCGTCGTTGAGGTCGCGCAGGGCGCACTCACGGGGGCTGAGCGTGGTACAGAGGTCCTCGCCCAGGAGTCCGGCGTCCGGGTCGTCCATGGAGATGTCGTTCGCCTCCAGGTCGATGGCGTTGCCGAAATAGTCGGCGAGGGCCTCGTTCATGGCGCCGGACTGGCCCGCGTAGACGAGGTTCGCGGTGTGCTCCACCACGCCGTGGGTCATCTCGTGGCCGACGACGTCGGTGTCCGCGGAGAAGGTGCGGTAGTCGCCGCCTCCCTGGCCGTACACCATCTTGGTGCCGTCCCAGAAGGCGTTGTTGTACGGCTGGCCGTTCGCGACGACGCCGACCAGGGAGTAGATGAAGCCGTCCTTGCCGTCGAGGCTGTCCCGGCCGAAGTGGTTCTTGTAATAGTCGTAGACCTTGCCCGCCGCCCAGTGGGCGTCCACGGCACCGGAGTCGGTGAAGTCCTCGCCGAGTTCCGGGGTCGTCGACTGGAAGGTCTTGATCCCGATGGGCCAGGTGCCGGACGCGGCGGCGACCTCCCGGCCGCGGGCGTCGTAGGTCGCCAGCATGGGGCCCTCGTACGGGGAGTCGGCGGCCCGCTTGCTGTAGTCGATCATCTGGTAGACGCCCTTGGTGTCCTTGTACAGGTTCACCTCGGTCTTCTCGCCGTCGTAGCGGACGGCGGAGCCCTTGACGACGAGCTGGTCCGCGGCGGCCGTGGACACCTCGGGTGCCTCACCGGTCGCCCCTGTGGCGGCGGTGCCGGTACCCGTGGCGCCGAACGTCTTGATGCCGCTGTACTGCAAGAGCGGGAAGCCGGAGCGCGCGTCGACGTACACCTCCTGCTTCACGGGCTGCCCGTCGACCGGGCTGACGCCGGTCACGGTGACGTGCCGGGTCAGAACGCCGGTGCCCTGCGGGAGGATGGTCAGACCGTCGGTGCTCCCGTTCAGTCCTGCCCTGCCGGGCTCCTCCCTCTTGGCGGGTCGCTTCAGCGGCGCCTGGCCCAGCTGCGAGACGACGGCGCCGACGGCGCGGTCGATCGCGGTCCGCTCCGAAACCTCGGGGGCGACGGTGCCGAGCTTCAGGTCGGTGAAGTACTTCCCCGAGGTGCCGGTGACGGCGCGCTTGCCGCCCTTCTTCTCCATACGGACGACGTACTCACCACCCAGGACCGGGACGCCCTGGTACTTCTGCTGGAGGCGTACGGTCTCCCGGCCGCCCTCGGTCTGCGTGCTGACGGTCGACAGGTCCTTCGAGGAGGTGGCCGCTATGTGGTAGCGGCTCTGCTTTCCCTTGAGGTGGGTACGCGCGGCGTCGGCGGCGCTGCCGGTGGCAGGGACCTCCTCGTGCAGGCCGGCGACCAGGGCGGGCGTGTCGGTGTCGGCGCCGGAGGTCACCCCGCTCGCCGCGGCCGGGACATCGGCGGTGGCAGCGGCCGCGGCCGGTATGCCGGTCACCAGCAGCCCCGCAGCGGCGAGCAGCGCCGCCGTGCCCCGGCCGACGCCTGTGCCGCCAGGTGCTCTCGTCGGCTTGACCGCTCTCCTGCGTACTGAGCTCCGCACGGTGTTTCCCTCCAGTGGCACGAGTGTGTGAACCGCTTTCCGATGCGGTCATGCAAGTACCGGCACGGAGGATGAACAATGCGTTCCCTGTACACACTTGTGTGCGTGCCCACATGTGTGGCCGGAGCTGTCGGGCGAACCGGCGCATACCCAACCGGCTTATTCCGGCGCCAGGTTGGCGTGTAATGCCCGAGTAACGGCAACGGCCTAGCGTCCGGGGTCCGCCGCCGTTCCCGGGAGAGCACCTCGGCACCTCGCGGCCCGGATCGCCGTATCGGTCTCCGCCTACGGGCGGACCCTGCGGCACCGGTCCACGCGGCGGAGCCGTCGGCCCGCCCGCCGGACGGCACGAGAAGCGCGCAGTCCGGTCACCTGCGGCAGGACCAGTCAGGAGTTGTCAAGGCATGGAGCGGACACGGGACCTGTGGCGGTCCCTGGGCCTGGGAGACGACGAACTCGCCGTCTACGAGGCGCTGCTGGGGAGCACGCAGCACGAGGACCGGGTGGAGCTCGCCCGGAACCTCGACATGACGTTGCGCCGACTCGACATGTCCCTCACTCAGTTGAAGCACTACGGCTTCGTCCGCTCCAGCTCTGCTGACGGCTTGCTGCCCACCGCGGTCAACCCCACCACCGCCATCCGCAACCAGATCCACCTGCGCCGCGCACAACTCCTCGACGCCTCATCGGAGCTGGAGGTGCTCACCGCTTCGGTCGACCGCCTGGCCGCCGAGGTGCTGGGCCGGGCGGCGCCACCACAGGGCGCGGGCATCGAGACGGTGAGGGGACAGCAGGCCATAACCGAGAGGGTGACCACCCTTCTCACCTCCGCGCAGACCGAGGTCAGCCTGCTCGACCGGCCGCCCTACGCCACGAGCGCACCGGACGGTGTACCGGCGCCGCTGGCGGTCGGCGATCTCGTCCGGCGAGGCGTGCGGGTGCGTGTGGTGGTGGACCGCGAGGGCCTGGAATTCCCCGGGCGTGCTCGGGGGCTGGGCGAACTGGCGGAGCAGGGGGTGGAGATACGTGTGGCGACGGATCTGCCGACGAAGCTCATCACTGTGGACCGCCAGGTCACCCTGCTGCCCCCGCACGACGCTGCCGACCCCTCCCAGGCGGCTGTGGTGGCCACCGACTCCCTCCTGAGCAATGCTCTGGTGCCCCTGTTCGAGGAGATCTGGGAGCGCGCTCTGCCGATCGGGGCCGGCGGCACGGACGCGGTCACCGACGAGGACGGGGAGCTCCTGACGATGCTGGCCGCCGGGCTGAAGGACGAGGCCATCGCCAGACGCCTGGACCTGCATGTGCACACGGTCCGTCGCAGGATCAGCCGGCTGATGGCGGGTCTGAGCGCCGAGACCCGCTTTCAGGCGGGCATCCAGGCGGCGCGCAGAGGCCGTCTGAGCTCTTGATCCGCGTGTGGCCCAAGGCCCCTCGGAGGCTGTCGGCCGCTCTCCGGGGGCTACTTCCCGGTGTCGGCGGCGTCCGTCACTGCGGCGGCCCGGCCGAGGGTCCGGTCGCAGACGGTCAGCAGGAGGTAGACCACCCCGGCACCGAGCATCACCCAGGCGAGCTGGTGCATGCCGCCGGTGTCGGCGTGCTCGCCGAAGGAGGCGGCGGTCGCGGAGGAGGCGACCATCGAGCCGATGTACGCGAAGGTGCGGAGCAGACCGGCCGAGGAGGCGGTGCGCTCGGGATCGGCCTGGAAGTAGACGGAGTTCTGCAGGGCCAGGTTGTTCAGTCCCTGCGGGACGCCGAAGATCAGGGCGACCAGGAGCAGCAGCCACACGGGGCTGGTTCCGGAGAGCGTCAGGATCACCAGGCAGGCGACGATCTGCCCGGCCGCGCCGACGAGCAGCTTGCCGCGCACGCTCTTGCGCCGCCCGGTGACCACGGAGATGCCGATCGCCATCAGGAACATGGGGATCTGCACCAGCCCGGCGTGGAAGGGCGACAGCCCGTAGCCCTCCTCGGTCCACTGGCTGAAGCCGTAAAGGAAGGCGTACGCGACGACGTACGCGACGAGCGCGCGCACATAGGTGGCCAGAAGCGGGGTGTTGCCACCGAGTACCCGCAGGTCGATGAAGGGGGTGGCGGTACGCAGCTCCCGTACGGCGAAGGCGGCTCCGGCGGCGGCGACGATCAGCAGCAGGTACCAGTTGCGCAGGTGCAGGTTCATCAGGAAGAGCAGCAGCGAGGTGAGCGTCGCGGCGAACAGTCCCATGCCGGGCAGGTCGATCCGGGCGGCCACGCTCCCCCGCCGCGTGGACTCGTCCGTGGCCGGCTCGTTCTCGGCGCCCGCCTTGGGCAGTCGCCAGAGCCCCAGGAGTACGGCCGCGACGGCCAGCGGGATGTTCAGCGCGAAGGTCGCGCGCCAGCCGCCCACTGCGATCAGCAAACCGCCGAGCAGCGGTCCGATGACGGCGACGGTCTGGTTGGCGACCGCGAGGGCGGTCAGTACCCCGCCGGGGTTGTCCTGTCCGGTGCGCTTGCCCTCGCTGCGCAGCAGCGCCATGGCGGCGGGGTATCCGGCGCAGGTGCCGAATCCGAGCAGGACCCGGGAGGCGATCAGTACGCCCAGGTTCGGCGCCAGGGTGCCGACGACGCCGGCGACGCCGACGAGGCTCGTGCTGACGAGGAAGAGTCTGCGCGGCCCGAAGATGTCGATGAGCCGGCCCACGACGGGCTGCCCGAGTGCGGTGGCCAGGTAGAGGGCGGAGACCAGCCAGGCCGTCTGGGAGGCCGGGGCGCCCAGCGCCTTCGCGATGGGGACGAGCGCGACGGAGATGATCGTCGAGTTGATCGGGTTCAGGACGGAGCCGAGCATCATCGGCGGCAGCAGCCGCCGGTCGAACGCCGGCTTGTCCGTTCCGGCTATGGAGTCCGTCCTCGCGTCAGTCATGGGTCAGCCGCTCCAGTACGGCCAGGGCGGCGATCACTGCCTGGCGTTCTTCTTCCGTGCACCTGTCCTGCAACCGTTCGGCCAGCCACTCCGTACGGACCTGCCGGCCCTCCTCCACCCGGCGCCTGCCCTCGGGGGTCAGCGCGATCAGCAGACGCCGCCCGTCCGCCGGGTCGGGGCGCCGCACCACGAGTTCTCTCGCGGCGAGTGCCGCGACCGTGGCCGTCATCGACTGGTGGCGCACGCCTTCCGCGGCGGCGAGTTCGGTCGCGGTGACACCTTCCTCACCGGCAAGCCGGGCCAGGACCGACGACTGTCCGAGGGTGAGGTCCTCGACGGCGGAGGCGTTCAGGATGCGACGCCGCAGCCGGCTGATGACCGCGCGGATCGCGTGCGAAGCCTGGACCGCCGAGGGTGACGGGTGCGGGTTCTCACTCATGCTGCCCACGGTAACTTCTGCAGTTTGGACTGTACAGTTTTTCCTGTACAAATCGCAGCCACATCACCCACCGTCACGACTGCGGCACGGCGAGGCGCACACCGGCGGCACGGCGCACCCACGCTCACGGGACCGTCTCCCACGCACCCGGTAACGCGGCCCACCCGCGAACGCTGGCGATTTCGCCGATGGCGACCGGCCCCCGCTCCGGGACTCTGGTCGGGCCAGGCACCGAGCCACCCGCATCTTTGTCAGGAGCATTTCATGCCTCGTTCCTCGCGCCGCCTTCTCGGCATCCTCGCGACGGCCGCCGCCGCGCTCACCCTGTTCTCCTCGGCGTCGACGGCCGGTGCGGCCGACTCCGCGTCCGCGCCTGCCTCGTCCGTCAGCCGTCCGGCCGCCGCGGCCCAGGTGCTGTCGACCAGCACCCCGGTGGTCTTCGTCCACGGGTACACCGGCAACGCTTCCAACTGGGTGACCGCCAAGAGCGTCTTCCAGCTCAACGGCTGGTCCAGCTCCAACCTGTTCGCCTACGAGTACGACTCGTACGGCAACAACATCACCAACGCGCAGGGCCTGGCCACCTTCGTCAACAACGTCAAGGCACAGACCGGCGCGAGCAAGGTCGCCATCGTCAACCACTCGATGGGCGGCCTGGTCAGCCAGTACTACCTGAAGGTGCTGGGCGGCAACACCAGCGTCAGCCACCTCGCCTCGATCGCCGGCGCCAACCACGGCACCACGTACGCCGGCGCCTGCCTGATCTACACGACCTGCCAGCAGATGTACCCGGGCTCCTCGTTCATCTCCCAGCTCACCTCGGGCGACGAGACCCCCGGCACCACCAAGTACGCCACCTGGTACTCGGCGTGCGACGGCATCATCCTCCCGTACACCAGCACCAAGCTGGACGGCGCGACCAACAACAACGTGGCCTGCCAGACCCACATCGGGTACCTGACGGACACGATCGTGCTCGGCCAGATCGCCAGGTTCGTCGCCTCCTGACGAGCGGCGGGCCGCCCGCCCCACGGCTGACGCACCTGCCGCCCCCGGCATCCCTGACGCCGGGGGCGGCAGGCGTCCCGCGAAGGGGCGGTGGTAGTTCGCGGACCGGCCGCGGCCGAACGGGGTGGTCTCGGCCCTTCTCGGCCGATCACCAGCCGATGACCGGCCAAGGGGAGAGCTGCCCCGCCCGGTGACAGCGCAGCCGCGTAGAGTCTCCGGACCGGTGGGAGACGAACGTGGGGAGCGGTGCACATGGCCGGGACGGAACGTCCCTATCCCGTCGAGGAGTTCCTGACGGCGGTGCGCGCGGAGATACTCGCGGAACAGCGGAGCGACGCCGATGGCGCCGTGAAGGTCGCCCTCTTCAAGGGGCGGCTTCTCTCCCGGTCCGAGGAAACCCGCGAGTACCTCTTCCACTGCCGCACCTGGCACGAGGGGCTGGACGGTCTTCCGGTCCTCGCCCGCCCGTCACGTTCCCGGAAGGCGTGGGATCCCGCCGAGGTGTCCCGTGCTCCGGACGGGACGGTACGGCTCCTGACGAGCGCCGACTACGGATCGGCGCCCGCCAACCTGCAGATCCGCAGGGACGAGTCCGCCAACTGGGCCGTGCTGGCCGAGCGTCTGGAGACGGTCGGCAGCCCGGAGAGCCCTGTCGACGCGGGACACGCGGGCTGGCTGGTCGGCCGGGGCACACCGCGTACCGGGCGGGCCGCGAACCCGGAGCGATGGGTGGCGAACTGGGCGGGACTCCAGTTGAACGCGCGTCAGCGTGACGCCGTCGCGCAGGCCCTCGCCAGTGAGGTGCTCTTCCTCTGGGGGCCGCCCGGCACCGGGAAGACGGACGTCGTCGGCCACATCGTCGAGGGCAGCTTCCGCCAAGGGCTCAAAATCCTCTTCCTCGCCCCCACGAACGTCGCGGTGGACCAGGCGCTGGAGCGGATGTGCTCCCTGCTGGAACACGAGGAAGGCTTCTCCGAAGGCATCGTCCAGCGGGCCGGGAGCATCGTCCTGCCTTCGCTGCACAGCCGGTACGGAGACCAGGTCGATCCGGGCCGGATCGCCGCCCGGCTGGTGGAGAGCATCGACCAGCAGATCAGTACGGCGAGCACCCAGCTCAAGGGCGTGAGGGCGGCGCTGGTCCTGCACGACCGTGTCCGGGATCTGGAGTCGGACATCGCCACCGGCACTGCGGAGATGGCCGAGGCGCACCGCGAACACACCGAAGCGGCTCAGGCGATGGCGAGCGCGGAGACCGCCGCCGCGCAGCTCCGGTCGAAGCGGGAGAAGGTGGGGCCTGCCACAGGATTCCTGGCGGAGCACAGAGCGGCGAAACTGCGCAACATCGGATCGGATCTGGCGTTCGAAGAGGACCGTGCGGCGCGGGCCGGGGAGGTCGTCGCGCGTACGGAGCACCTCCGCGCGTCGGGCGCGAGGAAGGCGGCCGACGCTCACCGCGCACTTCCCGCGGCCCGCGCCGCGGTCATGGGCATCCCGCCCCGGCAGACCGTCGTCGACTCCGCCGCGGACCTCCAGAAACGTCTCGACGAGCTCGGGCAGAGGCGCAAGCGCCTCCAGGACGAGGTCCGGTCCCGATGCCGGGTGCTGGGAGCGACCGTGGCCAAGGCGGTCCAGTCGGGGAAGCTGCTCGACGAGGCGGACGTCGTCGTGCTCGACGAGGCGGGGATGGTCAACCTGCCCTCGGCGTGGTTCGCGGCCGGTCTCGCCAGGAAACGGGTGATCATTGCGGGTGACTTCCGGCAGTTGCCCGCCGTGACCAAGGGCGACGGCGACCGGGAGGCAAGGGAGGAGGAGCGCGTCCACTCGCGCGAGTGGACCGCACGGGACGCCTTCAACGCCGCCGGTCTGGTCGGCCCCTCCGGCCGGGTGCGCGAGGACCCTCGTCTGGTGGCGCTCGACACCCAGTACCGGATGCGGAAACGGATCTGCGCGGTCGTCAACGAAGTGGCGTATCCCGACGCACCGCTCAAAACCGGACGCGGCGACTCCAGCCGACTGCCGTTCGCCCCGCTCATCGACTCCCCGGTGATCCTGGTCGACACGTCGGGCCGGCGGATTCCCGGCGGCAGCCGCAAGCCCCACATGACGAACACCGTCCACGCCGCGGTCATCCACGAACTGGTCCGGGGCCTCCAGTACGAGGGAATCCTGCCCGGTCGCAAATGGCAGGACGTGCCCGAGGGCGAGCGGGCGACCGACCGGCTTGCCGTCATCTCGCCCTACCGTGAGCAGGTCAAAGCCCTCAAGGCCGGCCTGGCCCACCGATTCGGGGAGGACTACGACGGTCTGGTGGACACCGTCCACCGCTTCCAGGGCAGCCAGCGGCCCGTCGTACTGCTCGACACCGTGGCGGGCGCCGGCAAGGATGCCGGCTTCTTCTACAGCGGAACCGGGCTGTCCTCGCAGACCTGCCGCCTCCTGAACGTCGCTCTCAGCCGGGCCCAGGACCATCTGGTCGTCGTGGCGGACGTCGCCTTCCTGCGCAAGCATCTGGCTCCGCACAGCGAGGCGCTCGCCATGGTCGAGCACCTGGACAGGCATGCGCAGACCATCTCCGCGGACCAGCTGATCCCCATCCGGGGCGCGGACCAACTGGCCACCCTGTCGGAGGAGGAACTCGCACGGCCGGCCTTCTTCGAACACAGCGAGGTGATGGGCGCGGTGGCCTGGGACGTGGAGCGGGCAGGGACCAGCGTCGAGCTGTACTCGGCTTTCATGGACGCCCCGCCGGTCCACCGATGGGCCCACATGCTCGGGCCGAAGATCACTGCCGGGCTCCGTGTCACGGTCTTCACCCGCTCTCCGGAGGAGCAGCAGGAACCCTCCCGCGTGGCGCGGCACCAGCAGCTCGTCCGTCAACTGGAGTCCGTGGGCTGCCGGGTGGAGTTCCGCGAGCGCATGCATGAGAAGGTCCTGATCATCGACGGTTCGATCCTGTGGCACGGTTCGAAGAACCTGCTCGCGAACATCGGGCCGACCGATCTGATGATGCGCTACACCGACCCGGGCTCCTGCGACCGCGTTCGGAGGCTGATGGACAGTACGCGCATGGAACGCGCGGCGCGGGCACCTTGGCGTCCGGCCGAACGAAGCGCTCCGGCGCCAGGAAAGCCGGCCGGGAAAGGCGGGACGACCGGGGCGGTGCACCCGGGGCTGGTGCTGGAGGGCCGTCTGTACCTCGGCGTGCCCTTCGCCGAGAAGGACGAGGCGAAGCGTCTGCTCGGAGCCCGGTGGGACAGGTCGGCCGGGCTCTGGTGGGTCGACGCGGAGCGGGTCACCCGCGAACAGGCGGCGCGCTGGCTGCCGTAAGTGCCGGGGGCCGGGAGGGAGTCCGCGCCTGCCCGCCGTCCGACAGTGCGACAGCCCGACTCCCATGGGCAGCCTGGTCCGGACGGGCACGCGCTGCCGTCCGGGGGTGAGATTCTGGCGCGCCGGATGTGCCTTCCGGCCGGACCGCCCCGGCACTTTCATATAGTTCACGGGGCCCGTGCCCCCTGCGACCCCGCGCCTCCCGAGACCGGGACCTGCTGGGCATCCCTCTCGGCACCCCTCACAATACTGTCAAGTCCCTGACAATAAGGAGTCGACTCATCGCCCGTCGACGGACTCCCGGCGGACGCCCCGTGTTCACGGCGCTCCGCTGTGGTGAAGAGGTGACTTCCAGACTCGCTCCACCTCCGGCGCTCACGGCAGCCACACGCCGACGGTTCGTCACCGTCACCGCCGCCGCTGCCGCCCTCGCCCTCTCCGGCACACTCCCCAGCGCGGGTGAGGCCGCCGCCGCTCCCGCCGCCCGGCTCAAGGACGATCCCTTCAAACTGGGTGTCGCCTCCGGCGATCCCCTGCCCGACGGGGTCGTCCTGTGGACCAGGCTGGCTCCCGATCCCCTCGCCCCGTTCAGCGGGATGGACCGGCGGACCCACCCGGTGCAGTGGGAGGTCGCCTCCGACGAGCGGTTCCGCAGGATCGCGCGGCGCGGAACCGCCCTGCTGACCCCGGAGTTCAACCACACCGCCCATGTCGACGTCCGCGGCCTGGAGCCGTGGCGCGAGTACTTCTACCGGTTCCGCTGCGGCGGGTTCATCAGCCCGGTGGGGCGTACGAAGACCGCGCCCGGCGCCCATCAGCTCGTGCCGCGCCTCTCCCTGGCCTTCGCCTCCTGCCAGGCGATCTGGGAGGGCTGGTTCACCGCCCACCGCGACCTCGCGGCCCGCCGCCACGACGTGGTGCTGTTTCTCGGGGACTACATCTACGAGTTCGGCATCGACCGGGGCGTCCGCCCGGGCGACGGCGACGAGCACAACACCCGCCAGGCGGTGACTCTGGACGACTACCGGCAGCGGTACGCCTATTACAAGCTCGACCCCGACCTCCAGGCCGCCCACCACTCCGCCCCGTGGATCGTGGTCTTCGACGACCACGAGGTGGTCAACAACTGGGCGAACCTCGCCGCCGACGGCTCCACGCCGGACGACCTGCTGATCCGCCGGGCCAACGGGTTCCGGGCGTACTGGGAGAACATGCCGCTGCGCGCCCCGCAGTTCCCCCAGGGCCCGGACATGCAGTTGTACCGGCGGCTCGCGTACGGGCGCCTCGCCGAGTTCTCGATGCTCGACACCCGTCAGTACCGCGACGACCAGGCGAACGGCGACGGGACCAAGGCCCCGAACGCGGCGACCGCGGACCCGGCCCGTTCCATCCTCGGCTTCCCGCAGGAGCGCTGGCTGCTCGACGGGCTCAGCGGCTCACGGGCGCGCTGGAACATCCTCGGCCACCAGACGGCCATCACCCTGCTCGACACGGCGTACGGACCGGACGTCGCCGTCCCGATGGACACCTGGGACGGGTACAGCGCCTCCCGCGACCGGGTGCTCGGCGGGATCGCGGACCGGGGGGTGCGCAACGTCGTCAGCCTCGCCGGCGACCTGCACCGCAGCGTCGCGAGCGATCTGGCGCTCGACTTCCACGACCCGGATTCCCGTGTCGTGGCGACCGAGTTCGTGGGAACCTCGATCGCCTCGGGCCTCGACGGCCAGGACCTCGACGCCACGGGACAGGCGCTCCTCTCCGAGAACCCGCACATGAAGTTCGGCAACTTCCAGCGTGGTTACGTCAGTTGCGAGATCACCCCGCACCTCTGGCTGGCCGACCACCGCGTCTGCGACCGGGTCACCGTGCCGGACGGCACCGTGAGCAGCCGGACCGTCCTCGCCGTCGAGAACGGCGTTCCCGCCGTCCAGCAGGCCTGAGGAGCACGCCATGAAGACAGCCGTGAAGAACGTCCGTACGGTCACCGCCATCGCCTTCGTCGCCATCACCGCGTCCACCCTCGCCACCGGCGGCTCGGCCCACGAGGCCCACGCCACCGGCCGGCCGCCGGCGGCACCGGCCGGCGAACAGTCCTCCGCCAAGTCGTCCGCCGCCCCCGTGGTGCTCTCCGTCTCGCCGACGAGCCTCACTGGTTCCGAACTCCCTTGCATGCCGACGAAGTTCAGCGTCTCCATGACCAACACCGGTACGACGGCGCTGTTCGCCGACGCGACGCTGACCGCCGAGGCGCCGATCACTCTCTCGGACCAGGTGTTCTCGACCTACCTGCCGGCCGCCGACCCCGACCGGCCGGTGACCCGTTCGGTGGGCGTACGGGTCCCGCCGGGCACGGCGCCCGGCACCTACGACCTGACGGCGGTCTCGGGCAAGCAGCGCGTCGTGGTCCCCCTCACGGTCCAGGCCCCGCCCGCACCCGGTCCGGGCGTCGACCTGGCCTTCGGCCGGGCGGTGACCGCCTCCTCGACCCACGGGAACTTCACCACCTGCGCCGCAGTGGACGGCGACAGCGACTACCTGCACTGGGGATCCGGGTACGGCTGGAACGACGCCGACAAGGGCGTCTTCCCCGACTGGCTCGCGGTCGAGTGGCCCCGGCCGGTCGAGCTGGGGCGGATCGAGACGGTCACCTACGGCACCCCGGCGCGCCCGGCGGCCCTCCAGGGCATCAAGGACTTCGACGTCCAGGTGCGGTCCGGGGGCGAGTGGCTGACCGTCGGGTCCTACCGGGGCAACACCCTCGACCGGATCGTCACCACCTTCGATCCGGTCACCACGGACGCGGTCCGGGTGTTCGTCCACGCCTCCAACAGCGCCGACTACTCGCGGATCCTCGAAGTGGAGGCGTACGCACCGGAGTAGGGCGCACCCGGAGCGACGCGCGTCGGTCCGGAGCGGGCGGTCCACCTCGCTCCGACCCAAGCTGACGCACCATCAACTCGTGGGCCGGGCCTCGGAGTCGCCGATGCGGAGGCGGCTCCAGGTCGCGCGGAAGGCGAAGTACCCCGCCGTGTAGGACTCGGGGTCCTGGTAGTCGAAGACCAGGCGGCTGTCCGGGGGCTTCACCACTCCCCCGCTTCCGGCAGAGCGATTCCCAGCCTCCTCATGTACGGCCTCGGGTGCCCCGGCCGGTGCGCAGGACCGCGAAGAGGGTCCACGCCGCGAGCAGCGCGACGACCACGCCGAAGGCGATGCCCGCGGTGCGCAGCCCGAACAGCTCGGCGGCGAGGCCCACTCCGACGACCGGCAGCGCGAGTGCCACGTACAGCACGGTGAAGTAGACGGAGGCCAGGTCGCCCCTGCGGTCGGCGGGGGCGGCCGCGTTGATCTCGGCGAGGCCTGCGCGGAAGCTCGTGCCCTGGCCCGCTCCGGCGGTGAGTCCGCCGGTGAGCAGGAGGCCGAACGACGCGGTGGCGAAGCCCGCGGTGAGCAGGACCATGCCGAGGATGAGGCCGGCGCACCCCACGGGGAGGGCGCGCGGGCCGAAGGCCGGTACCAGGACCACCTGGCCGACCGCCGAGGCGCAGAAGATCGCACAGATCACCACCCCGGCCACGGTCAGGCCGGGTACGTCGAGGAGCTCGCGCAGGAACGAGGGGACGACGGCGGTGAACAGGCCGAGCACCGCGAATCCGGCGAAGCCCGCGATGGATGCCCGCAGGAAGACGCCGCGCATGTGCGCGGGGACCTGCGGCCGGGCCAGACGCAGGCGTGGGCGGCGTGCGGTGACGGTGACGGGTTCGGGCATGAACCAGACGGCGACGGACGCGAGGACGAGGAGCCCGAGGTCGAGGGCGAAGGGCAGCCGCAGCGGGGCGGGCGCGTACTCCGCCAGCAGGCTGCCGATCAGCGGGCCGCTTCCGAGGCCGCCCATCTGGGTGACCGTGGCCACCAGCGTCGCCCGCCCGGGGCTCCGGGCACCCGCCAGGTCGACGATCGCGGCTGTCGCCGTTCCGGTGAAGAGCCCGGCGGAGAGCCCTGACAGCAGACGGGCCGGAAACAGCAGGGCCAGCTCGGAGGCGGCGAGGAAGATTCCCGAGCTGGCCATGGAGAGGGCCAGCCCCGGCAGGAGGGTGCGGCGCCGTCCGATCTCGTCCGAGACGTGACCGCAGCAGAGCAGGGCGACCACCACGCCGACCGCGTAGGTCGCGAAGATGATGGTGATCATCAGCGTGGAGAAGCCGAACTCCTCCTGGTAGAGGACGTACAGCGGGGTGGGCAGCGTCGTGCCCATCATCGTCACGGCGAAGGCCGCCGCCACCAGCCAGATACCGAGCGAGTCCGGGGCGGTACGGCGCCGCTTCGGGCCCTGACCGAAAGGAGGAGACATAGGCCCCATGATGGATGAATTGCACCTGATGCCCCGGTACGACATCAACTCGTCCGCACCGCACGGTCACACGGACGACGCGCCGCGGGCCAACAGCAGAGGGCGCCGCGTCCACCGGATCGGTCCGCCATCCGCTGTTCCATGCCTGGTAGTTGGCGACCAGGACCGTGCCCGCCGACACCTCCTCACCCCGTGGTGCCGGCAGTCTTGACGCACGATGAAACAAGTCAATAGTTTGAGTATCTTCGACTCACGGGGACGGCCCGGATTTCCGGGTCCAGGCCGGAAGCGGCACGACCACACGCCACCGCACGCGTACCGGACATGCCGGAACACCTCCGGTCCAAAACGATCGTCCGCCCTGGAACTCCCCGCGCACTTCCCCGTACTCCCCCTGAGGAGACCCTGTGACCCACAGCTTCCCGGCCGCCGCGCCGCACGCCGCGACCTTCACCACGTACTCCCCCGCGACCGGCGAGCCGCTCGCCGAACACCCGGTGAACGGACCCGAAGAGGTCTCCCGCGCGACCGCCCGGGCCCGGACCCTGCAGGCAGGGTGGGCCGCGCTGCCCGCCTCCCGGCGCCGCGGCCACCTGCTGAACTGGAAGAAGGCGCTCGCCACCGGCCTGGACGGCATGGCGCGCACCATCGCCGAGGAGACCGGGAAGCCGGCCGGAGACGCGGCACTGGAGGTCGTCCTCACGCTGGAGCACCTGGGCTGGGCCGCCCGCAACGCGGAACGCGTGCTGCGCCGGCGGAAGGTGGGCACCGGGCTGTTCACCGTCCACCAGCGGGCCTCGCTGGTGCACCGGCCGCTCGGTGTGGTCGGGGTGATCGGCCCCTGGAACTACCCGCTGTACACCCCGATGGGCTCCATCGGTTACGCCCTGGCCGCGGGGAACGCCGTGGTGTTCAAGCCGTCCGAACTGACCCCGGGCACCGGCGTCCTGCTGGCCGGGCTCTTCGACGCGGCCGTGCCCGAGCACGCCGGGCTGCTCACCACGGTCACCGGCGCGGCGGCGACCGGGGACGCCCTGGCCCGCTCGGGGGTCGACAAGCTGGCGTTCACCGGTTCACCGGGGACGGCCCGCAAGGTGATGGCGGTGTGCGCCGGGACGCTGACGCCGTTCCTCGCCGAGTGCGGCGGCAAGGACGCCGTCATCGTCACCGCGGACGCCGACCTCTCCGCCGCCGCCGACGCCATCGTGTGGGGCGCGCTCAGCAACTCGGGACAGACCTGCGCGGGGGTGGAGCGGGTCTACGCGGTTCGGGAGATCCACGAGGAGCTGTGCCGGCGGGTGGCCGGGAAGGCGGGGGCGCTGCGTACGGGCGCGGAGACGGACGCCGCCTACGGCCCGATGACCCTGCCCGGCCAGATCGCGATCGTGGAACGGCACGTGACCGGTGCGGTCTCGGCCGGCGCGCGGGCCCTGCTGGGCGGACCCGAGTCGGTACGCGCGCCGTACGTCGAGCCGGTCGTGCTGACCGACGTACCGGAGGACGCCCCGGCGATGACGGAGGAGACCTTCGGCCCTGTCGTGGTGATCAACCCGGTGGCCCACGTGGACGAGGCGGTGGAGCGGGCCAACGCCTCGCGTTACGCCCTGGGGGCCGCGGTGTTCTGCCGCAGCGGGCGCGAGGGCGCGGCGATCGCGGCGCGGCTGCGCGCGGGGGCCGTGTCGGTGAACTCGGTACTGGGCTTCGCCGCGGTGCCGGCGCTGCCGTTCGGCGGTTCGCAGGACTCCGGCTTCGGGCGGATCCACGGCGAGGAGGGGCTGCGCGGCTTCACCTCCGTGCAGTCGACGACGGTGCAGCGGTTCACTCCGCCGATCGCCCTGACCTCCTTCGGCGTTCCGGCCGCCACCAGGGAGCGCGCCGTGCGCCTCGCCCGCGCGCTGCACCGGCGCCGCTGACCGGCCGGAGCGCCGCCGCCGGGCGGTCACGGCGTACGGGGTACGGCGGTCCGCGCGGCGGTCAGGCGTCCAGCAGCGGGGCCAGGTAGCGGCGGGCGAAAGCCCTGGCCTGGTCCTCGTCGTCCATCTCGATGCAGCTGGCGGGGTTGAGCAGGAAGGACACGGCGACCCGCACCATGAGCTCGGCGACCGGCTCCGGATCCTCGTCCGGGCGTCCCTCCGTCTGTTGGGCGCGGCGCAGATGGGCCGTCAGGTAGGTGACGGTGGCGGAGAGCGTGAAGGCGCCCTGCACGGTCAAGTAGGGCAGTACGAGCTCGGGTTCGAGGCGGAGCAGGCCGCCGAAGAGCGGATGGGCGCGGGTGTGGCGCAGGGCGACGACGAAGCCCTCGACGACCCGTTCCTCCATGGTCGGCAGCACCGCGACCGCCGCGTCCAGCCGTTGGAAGAAGCGGCCGAGTTCGCGCAGCAGGGTGGCTTCGACCAGCTTGTCCTTGGTCTGGAAGCGCCGGAAGACGGTGACGCGGGAGACTCCGGCCCGTCTGGCGACGTCGTCGACGGAGGAGCGGCGCAGGCCCAGGAGGGTGAACTGCTCCAGCGCGCCGTCGAGGATCCGCCGCGCGGTGAGGTCCTCGGGCTCCGGCCGCGCGGGGTCCCGGGTGAGCCCCGGGTCGTTCGTGTCGGTTCTCATGGCGTTCACGATACCGGCGAACCCCTCCCCCGGAGACAATGAAACGACTATCGTCACTGAGTATCATCACGAATCCCGGAGGACCTGATGGGCAGTCGCCTCACCGAAGAACAGGCCGATTTCGTCGCGGCCATCCGTGACTTCGCCAAGCGGGAGTGCGGAACCCGCGAGCAGCGCTCCGCGCTGACCTCGGGCGGCCACGAAGCCCACAACCCCGAGCTGTACGGCAGGCTCGCCGGCCTGGGCTGGCTCGGGGTGTGCCTGCCCGAGGAGTACGGCGGGTCCGGCGGCGGGATCGCCGACGCCTGCCTCGTGCTGGAGGAGACCTCGTACGGCATGGTCCCGGCCGGGGGTTTCATCACCACCGTCATCGCCGCGAAGGCGTACGAGAAGTTCGGCACCGAGCAGCAGCGGCGAGAGGTGCTCTCCGGCGTCGTACGCGGTGACGTGCTCTCGATCGCCATGTCGGAGCCGGGGGCCGGGTCGGACGTCGGCGCGCTGCGCTGCCGGGCCGACCAGCAGCCGGACGGCACGTGGGTGATCGACGGCCAGAAGACCTGGATCTCCAACGCGCACTGCGCCAAGCACATCCTGCTGGTGGCGCGCACCGGCGAGGACAAGCACGGTGGCCTGACCATGTTCCATCTGCCCGCCGGCACCGCCGGCGTGGAGGTGCGGCGCATCGACACCATGGGGGGCCGCGAGGTCAACGACGTCTTCCTCACCGACGTGCGGCTGCCCGCCGACGCGGTCGTGGGCCAGGTGGACGGCGGCTGGCGGCAGTTGATGGCCGGGCTCAACCACGAACGGCTCTTCCTGGCCGCGAACATGCTCGGCCTGGCACGCCGCGCCTTCGACGACACGGTGACCTACGTCCGCGAACGCGAGCAGTTCGGTCGGCCGGTCGGTTCCTTCCAGGCGCTGCGGCACCGGATCGCCGATCTCGCCACCGAAATCGAGTGCACCAGGCTGCTGGTGCGCGAAACAGCCCTGGACTGCGACGCGCAACCGGAGACGCTGTTCCCGCGCGAGTCCTCGATGGCCAAGCTGAAGGCGACCGAACTCGCCAAACGGGCCGCGCTGGAGGGCATGCAGATGATGGGCGGCTACGGCTACACCACGGAGTTCGACATGGAGCGCCATCTGCGGGCCGCGGTGGTCTCCACGGTCTACGGCGGGACCAGTGAGATCCAGCGGGACGTCATCGGCAAGACCTACGGCCTCTGAGCGGGTGCCGGGATACGCGAGCGGGCGGTCCATGGGGGTGGACCGCCCGTTCGCGTGTGCCGAAGGCCTCGGGTGACGGCTCAGCCCTGGTAGAGCCCGGAGAGCGAGTCGGCGTACTTGTCCCGGATGACCCGGCGCCGCATCTTCAGCGACGGGGTCAGCTCCCCGGTCCCCGGCCCCCACTCCTCGGCGAGCAGCTCGTACCGCTTGACCTGTTCACTGCGGTTGAGCCGGGAGTTGGCGGCCTCGACCGCCCGGTCCACCTCCGCCCGGACGGCGGGGTGCTCGGCCAGGGCGGCCGGCCCTCCCGCCGTCTCCACGCCGTGGGCCGCGGCCCAGACGGGGGCGGCCTCCGCGTCGAGTACCAGCAGGGCGACCAGGTACGAGCGGTTGTCGCCGTGCACCATCGCCTGGCCGATCAGGGGGTGCTCCTTGAGCGCGTTCTCCACCAGCGCGGGCGAGACGTTCTTGCCGGTGGAGGTGACGATCATCTCCTTCTTCCGGTCGGTGAGCCAGAGGTAGCCGTCCTCGTCCGTCCGGCCGATGTCTCCGGTGGCCAGCCAGCCGTCGGGATCCAGCGCCGACCGCACCGATCCGTCCGGCTGGAGGTAACCGGAGAACACGGAGGCACCCCGCACCAGGATCTCGCCGTCCTCGGCGAGGCGGATCTCCACGGACTCCACCGGGCGCCCCACCGAGCCGAGCCGGAAACCGGCCCGGGGGCTGTTGCTGGTGGCCACGCCGGTGGTCTCGGTCAGCCCCCAGGCGTCCATGATGACGATGCCGAAACCGGCCCAGAACTTCACCACGTCGACCGGCATCGGCGCCGAGGCGCTGGCCGCCCAGGCCACCCGGTCCAGACCGCCCGCGGCCAGCATCGGCAGCAGTACGTCCTGGCGGACGCGGCTGTACCGCTCTTCGAGCTCCGGGGGCGGTGTCTCGCCCCGCTCGCGGTATCCGACATGCGCACGCGCGACCTCGAACGCCCCCTCGATGACCGACAGTTGCTCGGGCGGCATCAGCGAGAGGAGGCCCCGCACGGTGGCGGAGAGCTTCTCCCAGATCCTCGGCACACCGAAGAACTGCGCGGGGCGCACCTCTCGCACCACGGCGGCGACGCCCGCCGGATCGGGGCAGAGGTAGACGTGCGAGGCCCGGTGACAGGGCAGGTAGATGCCCAGCATCCGTTCGGCGATGTGCGCGAAGGGCAGATAGCAGATGTGCTCGACGTGCGGGGGAAGCTCCACCACGGCATCCAACGCCATCGCGTTGGACATGATTTGACGATGTGTCAACAAAGCACCCTTGGGTTCGCCGCTGGTGCCGGAGGTGTAGACGACGGTCAGCGGGTCGTCGGGGCGGGCGGTGTCCAGCCCCCCGGCGAACCGCTCCGGAACCGGTTCGCGGAGCAGGGCGGTGTACGGAAAGTGGCTGCCCTCCGCGCCCTCCTCGGCCACCACCAGGCGCTCCAGCGGGGTGTCCGCGTCGGTCAGCAGCGATTCCCACACCGCCACTTGGGCCGCCCCCTCCACCACGGCGAGGCGGGCCCGGCAGTTGCGGGCGATATGGGTGATCTGCTCGGGGGCCGTTGTGCCGTAGACGCTGACCGGGACCGCGCCGAGACGGACCAGCGCCAGGTCGGACAGCCAGTGTTCGGGCCGATTGGACATCATCAGCAGGACCCGGTCGCCCCGGCGGACTCCGAGCGCCCCGTAGCCGGCGGCGAGGCTCCGGGTGTGCTCCTCGATCTCCGCCCAGCTGAACGTCGTCCAGGCGCCGTCCTTCTCCGCCGGCTGCCAGGAGATGCCCGGCAGGTCGGGGTACTCGCGTGCGTTGCGGGCCAGCAGTTGCGGCAGGGTCCGGCCGGCCGGTGCGTCGGGCAGGTCGCCGGTGGTGCGGGGTGCTGCTGTCATCGGGGCCTCCGCGGGTCGGAAGGGAGAGAAGGGCGAGAAGGGAGAGTCCGGGGTGGGCGGGGTGCGGGAATCCCCGTGAGCTGTTCCGTGCGGGGCGGGCGCGCCACCGGTCCCGGAACGGTCAGACGTCGGTGAAGGTCTGGCCCTGGTCGGCCTTGCGCAGCAGCAGTCCGGGCGGGGCGAAGCGTTCGCCGTGCCGCTCGGCCAGCTCGCGCGCCCGGGCCACGAAGCCGGGCAGGCCGCCCTCGTATCCGTTGATGTACTGGAGCACGCCACCGGTCCACGACGGGAAGCCGATGCCGAGCAGCGAGCCGATGTTGGCGTCCGCGACCGAGACCAGCACACCCTCCTCCAGGCAGCGCACCGCGTCCAGCGCCTCGACGAAGAGCATCCTTTCCTTCATTTCGGTCAGGTCTGCGGGCTGCTTCGCGGGATCGGTGAAGTGTTCGCGCAGCCCCGGCCAGAGGCCGGTGCGCCGGCCCTCCGCGTAGTCGTAGAAGCCCCCTCCGCCGGACCGGCCGGGGCGGCCGAACTCGTCGATCATGCGGTCCACCACCGTGTCCGCCGGGTGCGGCACCCAGTTGCGGCCCGATGCCTCGATCGCCCGGCGGGTCTCCTCGCGGATCCGGCGCGGGAGGGTGAGGGTGAGCTCGTCCATCAGGTTGAGGACCTTGGCGGGGTAGCCCGCCTGGGCCGCGGCCTGCTCGACGGAGGCCGGGTCGATGCCCTCGCCGACCATCGCGACGCCCTCGTCGATGAAGTGGCCGATGACCCGGGAGGTGAAGAAGCCGCGCGAGTCGTTGACGACGATCGGGGTCTTCCTGATCCGGCGCACCAGGTCGAAGGCGCGCGCCAGGGCTTTGTCCCCGGTCTTGCCGCCCTTGATGATCTCCACCAGCGGCATCCTGTCGACCGGCGAGAAGAAGTGCAGGCCGACGAAGTCCTGGGACCGCTCCACCCCCTCGGCGAGGGCGGTGATGGGCAGGGTGGAGGTGTTGGAGCAGAGCAGTGCGCCGGGGGCGACGAGGTCCTGGATCTCCTGGAACACCTTGTGTTTGAGCCCGGTGTCCTCGAAGACGGCTTCGATCACCACGTCGCAGCCGGCCAGGTCCTGGGCGTCGGCGGTCGGGGTGATGCGGGCCAGCAGGGCTTCCGCCTGCTGTCGCGTGGACGCGGCGCGCGCGACGGCCTTGGCGCAGAGCTTCTCGGAGTAGCTCTTCCCCTTCGCCGCCGCCTGGACGGAGACGTCCTTGAGGACGACGTCGATGCCGGCCGCGGCGCAGGAGTAGGCGATCCCGGCGCCCATCATGCCCGCGCCGAGTACGGCCACCCGGGTCACCTCGCGCGGCTCGACGCCCTTCGGGCGGCCGGCGCCGTGGTTGACCGCCTGCAGGTCGAAGAAGAACGCCTGGATCATGTTCTTGGTGATCTGACCGGTGACCAGTTCGGTGAGGTACCGGGCTTCCACCACGAAGGAGGTGTCCACGTCGGTCTGGGAGCCCTCCACAGCCGCGGCGAGGATGTTGCGCGGGGCCGGGCCGGGGGCGCCGTTCGTCCTGGCCTTCAGCATCGCGGTGAGGGCGGGAAGCTGGGCGGCGAAGGCGGGGTTCGCGGGGGTGCCGCCGGGGATGCGGTGTCCGGGGGCGTCCCAGGGCTGCGCGGATACCGGGTGGTCGTCGATGAACACCCTTGCCCTGTTGAGGAGTTCGCCGGGGTCGGCGGCGATCTCGTCCACCAGTCCGGCCTCCAGGGCGCGCGCCGGTCCGTACTGGGCGCCCTCCAGGAGGACCTTCCGCAGGGCGTCGGCCACCCCGAACATGCGGACCGTGCGGGTCACTCCGCCGCCACCCGGCAGCAGGCCCAGGGTGACTTCGGGGAGCCCGACGCGGGCGGTGGGCACGTCGAGCACCACGCGGTGGTGGCAGGCGAGGGCGATCTCGTAACCTCCGCCCAGGGCGGCGCCGTTGATCGCGGCGACGACCGGCTTGCCCAGGGTCTCCAGGATCCGCAGGGAGCGCTTGACGCGCATCCCGGCCTCGAAGGAGGCGCCGGCGGTCTCCGGGGTGACGGACATCAGGTCGTGCAGGTCGCCGCCGGCGAAGAAGCTCTTCTTGGCGGAGGTCACGATGACGCCGCGGAGTGTGCCGCGGGCGGCCGAGAGCCGCGTCGCGACGGCGTCCAGCGAGTCGATGAACGCGGCGTTCATGGTGTTGGCGGACTGGCCGGGGTCGTCGAGGACGAGGGTGACGACGTGGTCGTCGGACTCTTCCCAGCGGATGGTCGTGCTCTCGGTCATGGGTGTCTTCTCCGTAGGCGGGAGCGGGCAGGGGGCGGCGGGTCAGAGGCGTTCGACGACGGTGGCGATGCCCATGCCGCCGCCGACGCACAGCGTGGCCAGCCCGTACCGAAGGTCGCGGCGCTCCAGTTCGTCCACGAGGGTGCCGAGGATCATCGCGCCGGTGGCGCCGAGGGGGTGGCCGAGGGCGATGGCTCCGCCGTTGACGTTGACCCTGTCCAGGCTCAGCCCCATGTCCTTGGCATAGCGCAGGACGACGGCGGCGAAGGCTTCGTTGATCTCGACCAGGTCGATGTCCTCCATGGTCAGTCCGGCCTTGGCGAGCGCCTTGCGGGAGGCCGGGGCGGGACCGGTCAGCATGATGGTGGGTTCGGCCCCGGACACCGCGGCGGAGACGATCCGGGCGCGCGGGGTCAGGCGGTGGCGCTCGCCGGCTTCCTTGCTGCCGATGGCGACCAGGGCTGCGCCGTCGACGATGCCGGAGGAGTTGCCCGCGTGGTGGACGTGGTCGATCCGCTCCACCCAGTGGTACTTCTGCAGCGCCACCGCGTCGAAGCCGCCGAGGTCGCCGGCGGTGGCGAAGGAGGGCTTGAGGGCGGCGAGCGAATCGGCGGTGGTGCCGGGCCGGAGGTGCTCGTCCCGGTCGAGGACCGGCAGCCCGTTGCGGTCCCGTACGGGAACGACCGAGCGGTCGAAGCGCCCGTCCTTCCACGCGGCGGCGGCCCGCTCCTGGGAGAGCGCCGCGTAGGAATCCACGTCGTGCCGGGTGAAGCCCTCCAGGGTGGCGATCAGGTCGGCGCCGATGCCCTGCGGGACGAAGCCGGTGTCGTGGCTGGTACGCGGGTCCAGTGCCCAGGCGCCGCCGTCACTGCCCATCGGGACGCGCGACATGGACTCCACACCGCCCGCCAGCACCAGGTCCTCCCACCCCGAGCGGACCTTCATGGCGGCCATGTTGACGGCCTCCAGACCTGACGCGCAGAAGCGGTTCTCCTGCACACCGGCCACCGTCTCCGGCAGGCCCGCGAGGAGGGCTGCGGTACGGGCGATGTCGGCGCCCTGGTCACCGACCGGGCTGACCACGCCGAGCACGATGTCGTCGACCGCCGCCGGGTCGAGCTCCGGGAAGCGGCGCAGGGTCTCATGGATCAGGCCGACGACCAGGTCGATCGGCTTGCTGCCGTGCAGGGCGCCATCGGCCTTGCCGCGACCGCGCGGGGTGCGGATCGCGTCGTACACGTACGCTTCGGTGCTCACCTTGGTGCCTTCCGTGTCGGATCTGCCTGAGGGACGTCTGGTACGCAGCACGGGTGGTGTGGGGAAGCCGGCCGGTGCTCAGCGGAGCAGCGAGCGGCCGATGATCTCCTTCATGATCTCGGTGGTGCCGCCGTAGATGGTCTGGACGCGGCTGTCGAGAAATGCCCGGGCCACCGGGAACTCGCTCATGTAGCCGTAGCCGCCGTGCAGTTGAAGGCACCGGTCGGCTATCCGCTTCTGCAGTTCGGTGGCCCACCACTTGGCCATCGAGGCGTGCACGGCGTCGAGCCGGCCCTGGCTGTGGTCGAGGACGCAGCGGTCCAGGAAGGCGCGGGTGACCGCCGCCTCGGTGGTCATCTCGGCGATCTCGAAGCGGACGTGCTGGAGCTTCGCCAGCGGCCTGCCGAACGCCTCGCGCTCCTTGACGTACCGCGTGGTCACGTCCAGGACCTGCTCGGCCCCGGCTGCGGCGCCGACCGCGATGGCCAGCCGCTCCTGGGCGAGGTTGTCCATGAGGTGGGCGAAGGCCCGGTTCTCCTCGCCCAGCAGGTTCTCCCTGGGGACGCGCACGTCGTCGAAGAACAACTCGGCGGTGTCCTGGGCCTTCTGGCCGATCTTGTCGAGGTTGCGGCCACGCTCGAAGCCGGGCGCGCCGCGCTCCACGACGAGCAGGCTCTGTCCGCCGCTGCCGCCCTCGGGGGTGGTGCGGGCGACGACGATCACGAGGTCGGCGAGGATGCCGTTGGAGATGAAGGTCTTCGCACCGTTGAGCAGGTAGTGGTCGCCCTGGTCGGTGGCGGTGGTGCGGATGCCCTGGAGGTCGGAACCGGCGCCGGGTTCCGTCATGGCGATGGCGGTGACGAGGTCTCCGGAGACGAACCCGGGCAGCCAGCGGCGTTTCTGCTCCTCGTCGGCGAGCCGCGTCAGGTACGGCCCGACGATGTCGTTGTGCAGGCTCAGCGCCGGTCCGGAGGCGCCTGCGCGGGCCAACTCTTCGATGAGGACGGCGCTGTAGCGGAAGTCTTCGGTCCCTCCGCCGCCGTACTCCTCGGCGACGGCCATGCCGAGCAGGCCCTGGCGGCCCGCCGAGCGCCATACCTCGCGGTCCACGACGCCGTTCTTCTCCCAGCGTTCGTGGTGCGGGGACGACTCCTTGGCGAGGAAGGTCCGCACCGTCGCGCGGAACGCCTCGTGGTCGGGTCCGTACAGGTCGCGTTCGAGTGTCACAGCCAGCTCCTCACGTGCTCGATCAGCCGGGCGGGATCCGGTCCGACGGGAGTGACGTCGAGCATGGTCACTCCGGCCTCGCGGAAGGCCTCGACCCGGTCGCGTACGTGCCCCTCGGGGCCGGCCAGGCAGAGTTGCTCCAGCAGTCGCGCCGGTACGGCCGCCTCCGCGTCCTTCTTGCGTCCCGCGAGGTAGTGCTCCTGGATGGCGGCCGCGGCGGACTCGTAGCCGTAGGAGCAGACCAGGTCGTGGTAGAAGTTGCGGCCGGGCGCGCCCATGCCACCGACGTAGAGGGCGATGGTGGGGCGCATCAGGTCGCGGACCGCCTCCGCGTCGTCGCCGATGGCCAGCAGGCCGCCCGCCACGACCGAGAGCGGGCCGAGAGCGGGGTCACGCACGGCGGCGCCCTCGGCCAGCGACCGGCCCCAGACCTCGGTGGCGTGCTCGGGAACGTAGAGGAACGGCAGCCAGCCGTCGGCGATCTCGGCGGCCATCTTGACGTTGGCCGGACCGAGCGCGGCGAGGTAGACCGGGATGGTGTCGCGGACCGGGTGGTTCAGCAGCTTCAGCGGCTTGCCGGGGGTGCCGCCCTTCTGCGGTGGCAGAGGCAGCTCGGTGATGCCGCGGTGTTCGATCACCTCGCGCCGCCAGATCCGCCGGGACAGTTCGACCACCTCGCGGGTGCGGCCCAGCGGGCGGTCGTAGCGGCGGCCGTGCCACCCCTCGACCACCTGGGGGCCGGACGCGCCGACGCCGAGAAGGGCGCGGCCCCCGCTGATGGCGTCGAGGCCGGCCGCGGTCTGGGCGATCAGTGCGGGGGTTCGCGAGTAGACGTTGAGGATGGCCGCGCCGATCCGCATCCGCTCGGTCTTCGCGGCGAGGTATCCCATGATCGTCGGGGAGTCGAAGCCGTACGCCTCGGCTACCCAGACGACGTCGAGGCCCGCGGACTCCAGGGCGGCGGCGCTGTCGGCGGCGGCGCGCGGATCGCCTGCGTACGCCAGGCGCGAGGAGAGTTCCATCAGCGGTGATCCTCCGGTTCCATCAGCGGTGCTCCTCGAGCAGTTCGGGCACGTCCCAGTCGCGGGCCACGTCCGGGGTGTGCGCGCCGGGGACGGCGGGCGGGAGCCGGAGCGTGCCGGGGGTGCCGGAGAAGCGGGGGGCGGGAGCGGGCTGGGTGATGCCGTACGCCTCGGTGTAGGTGCCCCGCCCGGCGAGGTGCGGGTGGCGCGCTGCCTCGCGCAGCGAGAGGACCGGTGCGACGCAGGCATCGGTGCCTTCGAACACGGCCGTCCATTCCCGGCGGCCGGCGGTCTTGAACCGGGCGGTGAACTCGGCGCGCAGCGAAGGCCAGTTGCGCGGGTCGGTGCGGTCCGGGAGGGACGTGCCGTCCAGGCCCAGCAGGGCGACGAACACCGCGTAGAACTGGGGCTCCAGGGCGCCGACCGCCATCCAGCCGCCGTCGGAGGTCTCGTACACGCCGTAGAAGGGGCAGCCGCCGTCGAGCAGGTTGCGGCCCCGGGTCTCCTGCCAGGTGCCTTCGGCGAGCATTCCCCAGAACAGGGTGGTGAGGTGTGCGGCGCCGTCCACGATGGCGGCGTCCACTACCTGGCCGCGGCCGGTGGTACGGGCGGTGAGCAGCGCGGCGAGGACGCCGGTGACCAGGTAGAGGGAGCCGCCCGCGTAGTCGCCGAGCAGGTTGGCGGGAAGGGCCGGCGGGCCGTCCGGCGGGCCGATCATGGACAGGGTGCCGGCGGTGGCGATGTAGCCGATGTCGTGTCCGGCCCTCGGGGCGAGGGGTCCTCGCTGGCCCCAGCCGGTCATCCTGCCGTACACCAGCGCGGGATTGGCGGCCATGCACGCCTCGGGCCCGACTCCGAGGCGCTCCGCGACGCCGGGCCGGTATCCCTCCACGAGGATCTCGGCACGTGCCACCAACGCCCTTACCGCTTCAGGGCCTTCGGGCGACTTGAGGTCGACGAGGACGGAGCGCTTGTTGCGGTTGGTCACGTCGTGGGCGGGATCGCCGCCGAGCGGCGAGGGGCCGGGGCGGTCCACCCGCACCACGTCGGCACCCAGGTCGGCGAGGAGCATGGCGGCGAACGGACCAGGACCGATCCCCGCCAGTTCGACCACGCGCACGCCGTCCAGCGGGCCCGTCACGGCACGGCCGGGCGGGTCTGAGGAGTGAGGGCTCATGGGTTCCTTTCTCGGTGGGCACAGCGTTCTCGTCGCCGCCCGGCCGGGCCCTTACTGAGCGTTCGCTAAAACGTAGGAGGGAGCCACCGATCGGTCAACTCCCCCAGCAGTGCGAGTTTTTGTTGCCCCATACCGGGGAAGTGAGAGCAGGCCGGACAGCGTTCGCCCGGTTTTCCTGATCGATCGCTAAGCACCGGAGAGGAGCCGTTCCGGTCTCACGGCCGTACGATGTCGCCGATCGCCGCCCGCCCTGAGGAGAGCCGTTGAAGACCGAGCCGAGCCAGGACCCCACGCCACCGGTGGAGCACTGGCGCTCCTACGGGCCGCTCGAACTGCACCCGATCCTGCGGCACGCCATGGAAGCCTTCAACGAGCACGGCTACCACGGGACTTCGGTCCGGGACATCGCCGGACGGGTCGGTGTCACCGTGCCCGCGCTCTATTACCACTACGCGAACAAGCAGGCCCTGCTGGCCACGCTCCTCGAGGCATCCATCAAGGATGTCCTGGACCGCTGCCGGGCCGCCGCCGGGGAGGCGGGGGACGATCCGCTGGCGCGCATCTGCGGCATGGTGGAGTCGATCGTGCTCTACATGGCCCACCGCCAGCGGCTGGCCTTCCTGGACACCGAGATACGCAGCCTGGAGCCGGAGAACAGGGCCCGTTACGTGGCCCTGCGCGACTACCTGGAGCACATGCTGCTGGACACGGTCGAGACGGGCCGGGCGAAGGGCGTGTTCACCACGCCGTTCCCGGCCGACGCGGTGCGTTCGGTGCTCGTCATGTGCCAGGGGGTCGCCAACTGGTTCCGCGAGGACGGCCCGCTCACCGCCGAGGAGGTCGCCGAGCGCCACGTGCTGCTGTGCCTCGGCACCCTGGGCCACCCCGGGGCCGTCACCGGCGGCCCCGTGTTCCCGTCCGCCCGGCGCACTCCGATCGGGCCCCCCTCCCCCTCGGGTTCCGCTCCGCGCTCTACCGGATGATCCGGTGGCACCCGCCCCACACCATGGCGGCACCTCCATGGTCCGGTACCGACGAGAGGACACCCGCATGAACGCGCTCGAAGCCCGTACTCGCTTCCAGGAACTCCGGGAGCGGGACGGCCTGGTCGACCCACTCGAACTCGACTCCGTCTGGGCGGCGTTGCACACCGTCCGACCCGAGGAGGTCCTCGGCGGCTGGAAGGGCGGCGAGTTCCGCACCGGCCACCCGTTGGAAGGCATGCTGGCGAAGGCCGGCTGGTACGGCAAGTCCTTCGACTCCGTGCACGACGCCAAGCCGCTGGTCTGCCGGAACGCGGCGGGCGAGCTGTACTCCAACCTCGAACTCGGCCAGGGCGAGGCCAGTTTGTGGACCGTCGAGTTCCGGGGGGAGGCGACGGCCACCATGGTCTACGACGGCCGGCCGGTCTTCGACCACTTCAAGCAGGTGGACGACACCACCCTGATGGGGATCATGAACGCCAAGGGCGTCCCGGCCGCGGGCCCCTTCTACTACTTCTTCCTGGAGCGCGTCCCCGGGTTCCGGCTGGCCGCGGACGCCCCGCGTACCGCCGAGGTCCCGCTCGACGCGGACGCCCAGCTCACCGCCGCGTCCTCGCTCGACGCCGAGTCCTCCCGTACCTCCGAGGGATCGTGAGGCGCGTCCGGGCCGCGGTCGTGGCGGCGCCGGGCGCACCGTTCACCGTCCGGGACGCGGAGATCGGGGATCCCGGGCCGCGTGAGGCGCTGGTGCGGATGACCGCGGTGGGCGTGTGCCACACCGACCTGGGGATGCGGAACACCTGGCCCCGGCAGCTCACGCCGATGGTCTTCGGCCACGAGGGCACCGGTCTGGTCGAGGCGGTCGGCACGGAGGTCACAGGCGTGGCGCCCGGCAACCGTGTCTGCCTCACCTTCGCCAGTTGCGGGGCCTGCGGGGAGTGCCTGGCGGGCCACCCGGCGTACTGCCACGCCGCGCAGACGCTGAACTTCTCCGGTGGGCGCGAGGACGGCACGACTCCGCTCTCCCTCGACGGCGCACCGCTCCGGGCCGGCTTCTTCGGCCAGTCCAGCTTCGCGACGTACGCCGTCGTCCACGAGCGCGGCCTGGTCCGGGTTCCCGCCGACCTGCCGGCCGAGGTCGCCGCGCCGCTGGGGTGCGGCGGCCAGACGGGCGCCGGCACCGTACTCAACCGGCTGCGCCCGGGACCGGGCTCCTCGCTGGTCGTCCTGGGTGCGGGCGGGGTCGGCCTGAGCGCGCTGATGGCGGCGGTGGCCGTGGGCTGCGATCCGGTGGTGGCCGTCGACCCGGTCGCCTCCCGGCGCGCCCTGGCGGTGGAGCTCGGCGCGACGGCGGCCCTGCCGCCCGAGGGCGGCCTGGTGGCGGCGTTGCGCGAACTCACCGGCGGCGGGGCGCAGTACGTCGTGGAGACGACCGGCCGTCCGGAGATGGCCCGCCGGGCCGTCGGCGCGCTGCGCCCGCGCGGTGAACTCGCTCTCCTCGGCCTCGGCGGCGAGGTGACGTTCGACGTGATGGGCCTGCTCGCCAAGGGCGTCCGCGTCCACGGGGTGATCGAGGGCGACTCCGACCCCGGCCGCTTCGTCCCCGAGCTGATCGGCCTGTACCGGCGCGGTCTGTTCCCGGTCGACCGGCTGGTCACCACGTTCCCGTTCGAGGAGATCGAGGCGGCGGTGGCCGCCATGCGGGACGGCAGCGTGGTCAAGCCCGTCCTCACCTTTCCCTGACCACCCGTACCAGGCCCCCCCGGCGGAACGCGGACCACCGCGGGAAGTGATCCGGGAGTCACCTCCCGCGGTCCCGGCCGAGGGGGTCCGGCCCGCTGACGGCGTGTGATTGACTGCTCCGCATGGCCTCCGCCTCCCCGTCCGCCCGTCCGGCCGCGACCACCGATCCGACCGGGACCACCCGGCCCCGCAACCGCAGGCAGCTCATCGTCGAGGCGGCCGGGCGGGTCTTCAGCGAGCGCGGCTACCACGCGGCGTCCATGGAAGAGGTCGCGGCCGGCGTGGGCATCACCGCGGCCGCCCTGTACCGGCATTTCCCGAACAAGTACGCGCTGTTCGCCGAGTGCGCCGACGTCATGGTGGACGGGCTGGTCACCGCACTCGACGCGGTGCCGCCCGGCGCGGCGTTGGCGGATGTACTCGCCGCCGCCACCCGGATCACCGTCGCCCATCGCGCGTCGGGCGGCGTGTACCGGTGGGAGGCCCGCTACCTCAGCCGCGAGGACCGCCGGCGTCTCAAGGCGAAGTTCGACCGTCTCGCCGAGCGGGTGGACGAGGCGGTGCAGCGCGAGCACCCGCGGCCCGACGAGCGGCTGCGGGCCATGGCGGCCCTCGGGGCGATCGGGTCCATCACGATGCATCACACGTCCATCGCCCAACGCCGTTCCGAGGAACTGCTGTTGGCGTCGGCGCTGCGCGTGGCGGCGAGCGATCCGGCGGCGGGGCCGCCGGGTGCGCACCTCGTGGTGGAGCTGCCCGCCCAGCCGGTGCCGCGCACCCGCCGCGCAGAGATCCTCGCGGCCGCCATCCCGCTGTTCGCCCGGGACGGGTTCGTCAGCGTCACGAACGGGCAGATCGCGGAGGCGGTGGGGCTGACCCCGTCCGCGCTCTACCGGCACTACCCGGGCAAGATCGACATCCTGGCGGCGGCCTGCCTCCAGGCGGCGGGGCTGCTGGCCCAGGGGGTGGAGCGGAGTCTGCGCGAGGTGGCCGGCCCGTACGATGCCCTCGTGGCGCTGGCGGCGACGTACGTGGCCTACAGCTTCGAGTACACCGAGCTCAACAGCGTCGCCGAGGCCGAAGTCGCCGGCCTGCCGACGGCCCTTCGGCGGCCTCTGGTTCTCGCCCAGCGCGAACACATAGCCGTCTGGGAGCAGCAGCTGCGGCTGGCCCGGCCGGAGTTGGACCCGCGCCAGGCACGGGTTCTGGTGCACGCCGGATTCGGTGTGGCGGTGGAGGCCGGACGGAAGTACCGCTGGCAGGACGCCCCTGACCACCGCGAGGTCGTGACCGCCCTCGTCGTCAGCGCTCTGGGCCTGTGAACCAGGCGTCGCTTCTCGGATCATGTTCGGAGCCGGACGGCGAGGGCTGCGCGTATGACGGTGCCGAGATGGACGCGGGCGCGTTTCTCGTAGCGGGTGGCGACGGCGCGGAAGCCGTCGGGCAGCCGTGTCATGTTGCCATGACCCGGCTGTCCGACCAGTGGCGCGGCCCGGCCATCCGAACGGACAAGCCGGCCAACGCCTACCCGGCAGCACTCCACCTCGCTTCCGTCCTCATCCTGGCTCGGTGGTGACGAGCGCGCGAGTCAGCCCGCTCGGACCCCCCTGCTACGGCGCCTTCGGACCTCACGCACGAGCTGCCGGACGGTCGCGACCTGGAGCAGCGCCGCGCAGGCGATGAACCATCCCGACTCGTCTCCGTTCAGATACGCCTGCACCGCGCCGGTGACGAGCGTGAGGGCGACCAGAATGCCCACAGTCGATACAGCCAAGCCGATTCGATCAGTCACCTGCACAGTGTCTTGGCTCGATCGCCCTCGTGCCTAGCCCGCGCGACCATCTTTCACAGGCTTGCGCTGCGATCCTGTTTGCGAGAGAAGCTCCAGGGCCTGTGTGCGCTGGGCCTGTGCGCGCTGCCGGGGGCCTGCCCCGTGGCGGCCCCCAACAGCGCGTTCTGCGGCCGGCGGCTCAGCCCGGCCTGTTTCCGGTGGGGATCGTGATGGGCGTGGTGTTGCCGGAGGTGCCCTTGTTGAGGAAGAGCATGGCCAGGGCGCGTACGAACTGGTCGAACACGTAGAAGCTGCCGGGCATGACGGGCGACAGCCCCTCACGGAAGAGGATGTACGCCGGCCACGCGGTGCGGACCAGGGCGGCCGACACGTAGTCGCGCTTCAGTCCCAGCCAGTCGCCGACCTGGTCGCTGAGGACGTAGCGCACGAACTCGTTGAGGAACCCGCGCGTGACGCCGAGGTCGATCTGAGCGGTCAGACCGAGCAGCTCTTCGGCGAGAGCGATGCCTTCGGTCGACGGGGTGAGGATCGGGGTGAGCACCTGTGCCGACTGTGCCTCGGCGGCCGCCCAGGTCTGCGGGATGTACTCGTCGGGTACACCGAGCAGGTGGACCGCGACCTGCCACGAGTGCAGGAACGCCTCCTGGTCCGCGGCCGGGAACGGGACCTTCCACTCCAGCAGCTTCCGGTGCACGTAGGTGCCGAGGCTGTGGAAGGTCACCAGGATGTCGGCGGCGCTGATCGGGACGGTCTCGTCGGCGACCGCCCGCCAGTGCGGTGACCGCGGCAGCAGGTGGCGTACCGCGGCATGCACCACGCGCGTCTTGTTGGCGGTGACGACGAACTGCCCCGTCGGCTCGAAGGCCCCCAGCTGGGAGAGGTCGTAGCCGAAGGTGAACGTCTTGGCCGCCCGGTCCTGCATGTTGGCACCGCCGGCGGACCAGTAGACGCTCTTGGCCTCGCGCGGGATCACCGTGCTCATGATCCCGCCACCGAGTCCGTACAGCATGAAGAGGTACGTGTCCCTGCGCCGGTTGAAGTCGGCGGCGCGGGCCAGCTTGACGGGGTCGGCCCAGGAGGGCAGCCGGTTGACCTGCTGCAGGTACGAGGTGAACTCGGCCGGTACGCCGGTGGGCAGCGCGTCGCCGTTGTTCACCCAGGACGCCCATGCGGTGTTGATCGCCGGCACATGGCCGTTGTCGACCATCGAAGCCATCAGTGGATCCGCAAGGTCGTCCCAGATCCACGCCGGTCCGGTACCCGCCGCGGTTCCGGTCGCCCCCGCGGTTCCGGTCGTCGAGCCCGCCGCCGCCCACGCCTGGGCGGGGTTGGCCACACCCACGAGACCGAGGGCCACGCCGAGCGACAGCATCTTTCGCCTGCTGAGATTCTCCATTGACTTACCTGCTTCCCTGATGGGTCAGTTGGCTTCGAGTCGGCTTCGCAGACTTGCAAGTCGAGGTATCCACACGCGGTGGACCGCGTCACACAGATGTGATTTTCGATTAACATAGCGAGGTGCGTTGTCGTCGGCAATGGTGATGACGGAGGGGCTCTTCACCAATGTCGTTCCACAGTGGACCGGTTGGCCTTCGCAGACCCCGGTCCGCGTCCGGCCTTCGGCGATCCCGTGGCTCGGCGCTGCGGGTTCCGGAACGTGGGCCCGCCGTGCCAGCCCTCTCCACGGTCCCGCCGAGTCCGCCTTCTCCGGAGTCCCGCGAACGAGGCAGGGCCCCGACCTGGTGGTCGGGGCCCTGCCTGCGGCGTGGTCGCGGGTTCTACACGGCGCGGCCCCGGGCTCCGGCGGCGTACGCCGTCGCGGCAGCGGAGCCGTCGGCGAGGACGCCCGTGATCCGGAAGTGCGAGGTCTCACCGAGCGGAAGGGGTACGTAGCCCAGGTATTCGGCGTCCTTTCCGCTCGCCATGACGGTCCTGACCGGGGTGTAGGCGGAGGTGACCGGGTTCCAGACGCCCACGTGATAGGCCGTGACACCGGCGCACACCGCCTCGTCGGAGCAGGTCCACCGCACGGCGCCGGGACTCTCGCCCACCTTCTCCGGGTCGATGATCGTGATCGGCCCGGGAATCGCCGCGCGCGCTTCGTCGGGCCTGGTGTCGAGTTCGGTGACCGTGATCGTCGGCGCCGAGGCCACCGGCAGATGGTTCTGCCACTCGTCGGACGTCATGACGAGGAAGGTGACCGTCTCGCCGTCGGCGGGCCCGACGCAGAGCATCGTGTTCGGTATGTCGCCGGCCTGGCCGAGCTGCGCGGCGTCGTGGCATCCCGTGCTGTCGTAGTGGACGGTTCCGTCAGCCCCCTGAACCACGCGTGCGGCCGCGAATCGCACACCGCTCTCGGCGGGGGCGTCCCAGCTCAGCAGGGTTCCGTTGACGGCGGGTGCGGAAGTCAGGCCGGTGACCTGAGCGGGCGGCACACTGTCGGGGGTCACCGAGTCCGGTGCGGACATCGGCGACACGTTGCCCGCCGCGTCGGTCACCGTGACGGCGTAGGTATAGGTGGTGCCGTCGAACACCCGTGTGTCGTCCACGTACACGTAGACGGCGGATGTCGTCGGCGAGGAGGTCGTGGCGATGAGTTCAGGAGTGTCGCCGAGGGTGTCGCCCGTGGAGCGGTAGACCCGGAGGGTGCCGCCGTTGCGCAGTTCGTCCTCGGTCGAGGCATCCCAATTGATCTTCAGGGAGTGCGGGGTGTTGTCCAGGTGCGACACATTGATCACGGGAGTCTTCGGGGTGACGGTGTCGGCCGGGGTGATCTTGATGAGGGGGTCGTACCCGGAAAGGTTGCCGCTGCGGTCGGTCACGGCCACGTAGAAGCCGATGGGCCTGCCGTTGCGGGGAAGCCCGGTCGCGGTCCAGGTGGTCTTGTCGGTGAGCACCATGGCCATGTAGTCGCCCGATGCGGTCTCCCGGTAGACCCGGTAGTAGGCGAGGTCCATCTCCTTGTTGGGTGCCCAGGAGACGGTCGCGGAGTCGGTGGCCCCGTCGTACCTGACCTTGACATCGGTGGGGGCGAGTGGGGCGACCTTGTCCACGGCAGGGTCGGTACGCGGCGTGTAGTCGAACTTGGCGGCGGCGGCGCCGGTCCAGTTGACGTAGTCGATCCGCAGGGTGTGCGTGCCCTTCGGAACCGTGAGGTTGACCGTCTTGGAGACGGTGGCGGACCCGTTCTTCCACAGGTCGATCTCGCGCACCCCGTCCAGGTAGACCCGGATGCCGTCCTGACCGGACGCGGCGAACGCGAACGGACCCCCGGACCCGAAATCACGGGTCACCTGCCAGCGCACACCGAAGTTGTCCGCACCCACGCCCGTGACCCCGGGCGACTTCGTGCCCCAGTTCTCATTGACCGAGGCATCGGTGTCCGTGCTCCTGGGCGTGCCGGCGAAGGTGGTGTTCGCGTAGAACTGGCGCAGGAAGACCGGGTTCTGCGTGACCGAGACGTCGGCCGTCCCCGCCGACAGGTTGCCGGACCTGTCGACCGCGCGGATCTCGTAGAGGTGGGTGGCAGTTCCCGCCGTCGTGTCGGTGAAGGATGTCCCGGTGACCGTGGCGAAGGGACTGCCGAAGGAGGTCTGCCCCGCGGCGCGACGGTAGACGCGGTAACCGGCGAGGTCCATCTCCTTGTTCGCCGACCACCGCAGGAAGTTCCGTCCGGTGCCGGCGTCCCTCGCGATGGACAGGCCCCCCGGCGCGAGCGGAGCGACGCGGTCCAGAGCCGCACCGGTACGCGGCGTGTAGCCGAACTTGGCGGCGGCGGCGCCGGTCCAGTTGACGTAGTCGATCCGCAGGGTGTGCGTGCCCTTCGGAACCGTGAGGTTGACCGTCTTGGAGACGGTGGCGGACCCGTTCTTCCACAGGTCGATCTCGCGCACCCCGTCCAGGTAGACCCGGATGCCGTCCTGGCCCGACGCGGCGAACGCGAACGGACCCCCGGACCCGAAATCACGGGTCACCTGCCAGCGCACACCGAAGTTGTCCGCACCCACGCCCGTGACCCCGGGCGACTTCGTACCCCAGTTCTCATTGACCGAAGCATCGCAGTCGGTGCGTTTCGCCGCGCCCGAGAAGCCGGTGTTCGCGAAGAACTGCCGGGTAAAGGTGTTCGTCGCACATGTTGCCGCTGAAGCCGACGTGGTGGCGAAGGCCACCAGACCTCCCGTCAACGTGACCACCACCGCGGTCGCGGCGGCCAGACGGGATCTGCCGACACTGATCACTGAATTCCCTTCGATGCCCCGATGGCTGCCGCTCGGACAGCCTTACGACGTTTGATCAATGGGCGCCGCCTGTGGTTGTACGACCGGGCGGACTTTCATCCACGTGCCAACTCCGCTTCCGGGAGAATGACTTCGTCATCCTGGCCCGGTCGTTCCCGCTGGGTCGCGGCGGACTCGGGAGATCGGCAAAGAGGAAAACGTCCTTGGTCCGACAAGGGTTCGGACCGGGCGCGGACAGGTGTGAGCGGCCGGCCCCGTGTCGCGGACCCCGTGACACGGCTGTGCCCGCCGGTGAATGAGCCGGCGGGCACAGCCGTGTCGCAGCGGGATCAGGCGCCCGCCCTCCGCTTGTTCCAGACATCGAAGCCGACCGCTGCCAGCAGCACGAGGCCCTTGATGACCTGCTGCCAGTCGGTTCCCACTCCGACCAGGTTCATGCCGTTGTTGAGCACGCCGAGGACCAGGCCGCCGATGATGGCTCCCAGTACGGTGCCCACGCCACCGCTCATCGACGCGCCGCCGATGAACGCGGCTGCGATGGCCTCCAGTTCGAAGTTGACGCCCGCCTTCGGCGAGGCCGCGTTGAAGCGCGCCGCGAAGACGAGGCCGGCCAGCGCCGCGAGCATCCCCATGTTGAGGAAGACCGCGAAGGTCACCTTCTTGTCCCTGACCCCGGACAGCTTCGCGGCGGGCAGGTTCCCGCCGATCGCGTACACATGGCGTCCGATCACGGCGTTGCGCATCACGTATCCGAAGCCGACCAGCAGCACGGCCAGGATCAGCAGCACCACGGGCGCACCCTTGTAGCTGGCGAGCAGCAGGGTCGTGACCAGGACCGCGGCGACCAGCGCCGTCGTCTTCAGCACGAACAGGCCCGTGGGGAGCGTCTCCAGGGTGAACTCGCGCTGACGCCGGCGGTCGCGAACCTCCTGGAGCACCACGTACGCGGCCAGCCCGAGCCCCAACAGCACTGTGATGTTGTGGTAGTTGGTCTCCGGTCCGACCTCGGGCAGGAACCCGTTGGCGACCTTCTGCAGCCCGTCGGGGAACGGGCCGAGCGTCTGTCCCTTGAGGAAGATCTCCGTGAGTCCGCGGAACAGCAGCATGCCCGCGAGGGTCACGATGAACGACGGGATGCCGACGTAGGCGATGAAGAAGCCCTGGAGCGCGCCGGCGGCGGCTCCCAGCAGCAGGGTGAGCAGCACCGCGACGGGCCAGGAGACGTGGTGCTCGACCATGAGCACGGCCCCGATGCCGCCCACCAGGGCCATCAGGGAGCCCACCGACAGGTCGATGTGCCCGGCGATGATGACGATCATCATGCCGATGGCCAGGATGAGGATGTAGCTGTTCTGCAGCACCAGGTTGGAGACGTTGCGCGGCAGCAGGAGGTCGCCGCCCGTCCAGATCTCGAACAGGAGCACGATCAGGCCGAGGGCGAAGAGCATCCCGTACTGGCGCATGTTGCGCCGTACGCCGTCCAGGAGGACCCGGCCCACCGATCCCGCGGTGGATCCGGTGCCGTCGCCCGGTGGCGCCTGCGTGGTCGTGTTCGTGCTGACGTCGGTGCTCATGCCTGGTGTCCTTCGGTGGGGGTGGCACCTGCGGTGACTGCCGGTGGTGCGGGGGTGTCCCGGGTCATGTGCCGCATCAGCACTTCCTGGGTGGCGTCCTCGCGGGACACCTCGCCGGTCAGCCGTCCGGCGGCCATGGTGTAGATGCGGTCGCACATGCCGAGCAGTTCGGGCAGCTCGGAGGAGATGAAGAGGATCGCCTTGCCCTCGGCGGCGAGCCGGTTGATCACGGTGTAGATCTCGAACTTGGCTCCCACGTCGACCCCGCGGGTGGGTTCGTCGAGGATCAGTACGTCAGGTCCTGCGAGGATCCACTTGCTCAGGACGACCTTCTGCTGGTTGCCGCCTGAGAGCCGCCCGACCGGTTCGAGGACGTTCGGGGCCTTGATGTTCATGGTCCGCCGGTAGCGTTCGGCGACCTTGCGCTCCTCGTGGGCGTCCACGACGCCCCGCCGGGCGAGGGAGCCGAGCGAGGCGAGCGAGATGTTCCGGCTCACGGTGTCGCCGAGGTCGAGGCCGTAGTGCTTGCGGTCCTCGGTGACGTACGCGATGCCGCCCGCGACCGCCTCGGGAACCGTCCGCGTCCGTACCTCGCGGCCGTCCCTGAGGACGGAGCCGTGCTCGTAGTGGCCGTAGGAGCGGCCGAACACGCTCATCGCCAGCTCGGTCCGGCCCGCGCCCATGAGCCCGGCGATGCCGACGATCTCCCCGCGGCGGACCGCGAGGGAGACTCCGTCGACCACCTTGCGGCTGCGGTCGAGGGGGTGTCGCACGGTCCAGTCACGGATCTCCAGGGCCGGTTCGGTGTCGGCCGCACCGTCGTAGGGCGTGCGGTCGGGGAAACGGCTGTCGAGGTCCCGTCCCACCATGCCGCGGATGATGCGTTCCTCGGTGGTGGCCGGGTCCTTGACGTCCAGGGTCTCGATGGAGCGCCCGTCGCGGAGGATGGTGACGGAGTCGGCGATCCTGGCGATCTCGTTCAGCTTGTGCGAGATGATGATCGAGGTGATGCCCTGCCCCTTCAACTCCCCCATCAGCCGCAGAAGTTTGGCGCTGTCCTCGTCGTTGAGCGCGGCGGTGGGTTCGTCGAGGATCAGCAGCCGTACGTCCTTCGCCAGGGCCTTCGCGATCTCCACGAGCTGCTGCTTGCCCACCCCGATGTCGGCGACCCGGGTCTCGGGGTGTTCGTCGAGCCCGACCCGCTTGAGCAGGGCGGAAGCACGGCGCAGCGCCTCACGCCAGTCGATGATGCCCCGCCGGGACGGCTCGTTGCCGAGGAAGATGTTCTCGGCGATCGACAGGTAGGGAACCAGCGCGAGTTCCTGGTGGATGATGACGATGCCGCGCCGTTCGCTGGCCCGGATGTCCTTGAAGCGGCACGGCTCGCCGTCGAAGACGATCTCGCCCTCGTAGGTGCCGTGCGGGTGGACGCCGGACAGCACCTTCATGAGCGTCGACTTGCCGGCCCCGTTCTCGCCGCACAGGGCGTGCACCTCGCCGTGCGCCACGGAGAGGGTCACCTCCGACAGTGCTCTGACCCCGGGGAAGGTCTTGACGATGGACCGCATCTCCAGGACGGGTCCGCTCGGGGGCGGAGTCGGGGCGGGCGCCTCGGAGGACTGGGCAGCGGCGGGGGTCACCCCAGCTCCTTGGCGTCGATGTAACCGGAGTCGACCAGGACCTTCTGGTAGTTCGACTTGTCGACGCTGATCGGGTCGAGCAGGTAGGCCGGGACGATCTTCTTGCCGTTGTCGTACGTGGTGTCGTCGTTGGTCTCGGGCTTCTTCCCGTCGAGGACGGCGGACACCATGTCCGCGGCGACCTTGGCGAGAGCCCTGGTGTCCTTGTAGACGGTCTGGGTCTGCTCGCCCGCGATGATCGACTTCACGGAGGCGACCTCCGCGTCCTGGCCGGTGACGATCGGCAGCGGCTTGGCGGTGCTTCCGTAGTCGTCGGACTTCAGGGCGGACAGGATGCCGATGGAGATGCCGTCGTACGGGGAGAGCACGGCGTCGACCCGGGCGGAGGAGTAGGCGGAGGTCAGCAGGTCGTCCATGCGCTTCTGCGCCGTCCCTCCGTCCCAGCGCAGGGTGGTGACCTGGTTGAGCTGCGTCTGCTTGGAGCGGACGACCAGCTGCTTCTTGTCGAAGTAGGGCTTGAGCACCTTCATGGCACCGTTGAAGAAGTACTTGGTGTTGTTGTCGTCGTTGGACCCGGCGAACAGCTCGATGTTGAAGGGGCCCTTCTTCGCCCCGTCCTTCAGACCCAGCTTGTCGACGATGTACGTGGCCTGGAGCTCGCCGACCTTCTCGTTGTCGAAGGAGGCGTAGTAGTCGACGTGGTCGGAGCCCAGGATGAGCCGGTCGTAGGAGATCACCGGAATGTCGGCGTCGGCCGCCTGCTGCAGGACGTTGGAGAGCGCCTCACCGTTGATGGCGGCCACGACGAGGGCGTCGACCCCCTGGGTGATCATGTTCTCGATCTGGGCGACCTGCTGGTCGGGGTCGTCCTCGCCGTACTGCAGTGTCGTGGCGAAGCCGGCCTTCTTCAGGCTCGTGGTCATGTTCTTGCCATCGGCGATCCACCTCTCGGAGGACTTGGTGGGCATGGCGATGCCGATGGTCAGGTCCTTCTTGTCCTTCGACTCCTCGCTGCCCCCCTCACTGCTCTGTCCGCAAGCGGTCAGGAGCAGGGCACAACCGGTGGTCACGGCCAGCAGGGCGTATGCGGATCGGAATTTCGTCATGGGCGTTACCTGGCATTCCCGTCGTCGAGGCGGCTCGGTCCGGAACGGCCTCGGCGACAGCAAGCATGCTCGCTCCGCTGGACGGCGTCGTCCCGGCTTGGCGGCCGAGGTTCAGCAGTCCCGGCAGAGCTCGATTGTTAGCGCTCACAATGGGGTCGTACAAGAGGCGTTGGGGGTTTTTCTCGCGTCGATACCCAGCCGTAAGCAGGAAGATGTGCGGCAAACGCGGTGCATACCGCAGAAAGCGTGCGTCCGCCGACGAGCCACGACGCCGCACGGGAGCGGCGGCGCACCTCGGTGGAGCGCCGCCGGACACGCGCGAGCACCGCGAAGTACACTCGTGCGCAAGGGAGATGAACGGACACCCCCGGCGACCCGACGAACACCCTTTCCATCGGGTCGACTTCGCATGCATGGACGTCACCGGGGCGCCGCATGGATCAATCAGCCGCCCTCGGAGCCGCGTTCAGGGCCGTGGTCCACGAGTAGCGGCGTGCGGAATAGCCGTGTGAGCGGGTGCTCGGCGCGCCTGCACCGTCGGCCGCTCCGTGGGTACCGGTCCCCGCGGCTGGGCTCCACGCGGCAGCTGGGCTCCACGCGGCAGTTGGGCTCCACGCGGCAGTTGGGCTGCACGAGCGGCCTGGCACACGGGCTCGCGGCGACCCGGACGTCACCCGGCGGCTGCCGACGATGTGGCATCCGCCGGTCCATGAGCGCGGTCCGCTCCGACTGACCCGGCAGACGGCAGACGGCAGACGGCAGACGGCAGACGTTGATCACTTCACTCGCGTGCCCTCGCGGGCCCGTCCCTCGTGACCGAGGCGGGAGTTCTCCTGACCGCGCCGGCCCCTCCTGACCGCGCCCGTTCGTCGTGACCTCGCCCGTACGTCGTGACCGCGCCGACAGGATCAGTCCGTACGTTCACCCTCGGCCTGCGAAGGCTCGGTCCTGGCCGCCATGGGATGAACGGCGTCACCGGAACGGGACCTCTCCCTCGTGTCCTCGCGCTCACCCTCCGCCTGAGAAGGGGTGTCTTCGTAGAGACCGTGCTGATCGCTCGTTCCCTTTTCTGTGTTTCCCACGGCCCTTCCTCCTTGGCTCGGCTCCCATCCATCCTCCCCCAGCATCGGTGAGCGCGCGCACGGAGGAGGACGGACCGGGAATCGGCTGCCGAGCGGGTCGGACCGCAGTGCGCTCGCTCATCCCGACGAGCACCGCGCCCCGGCCGATCACCAGCACGTCCCCGCCCTCGATGGTCGACGGGTAGTCGTGCTGGCCCTGCGA